>JAAYPC010000024.1 GCA_012519985.1 Fibrobacter sp. | reverse complement strand
CAAAGGGCTGGAATTAAAGGAAGAATAAGCCGGATAGCAGCATGCAACCTGCAGAATTCTTCATCGTTGGCGAATGGAAGATTAATGTGCATGCTCTGAAGATTTGCCCATCCGTGACCTTTACAGCCAAATATACGGTTGAAAGCCTGGTAGATGGGGTTATAGTCATGAGGCCACAGATGCATTTCTGTGGAGGGGTCCATAAACGGATGCATGGGGCCGGGTAACAAACGGCCATTGAAACTATCAAGCAGCGATTGAATATGTAAAATGTTTCTGTGAAATAACTCTGCAATACTATGTAATGAGCAAACTGGTTCTGTTGTCTTTAGTTCGATAACATGCAGCACCAGTTCATTTGACCAGGCGATCTGTTCCAACGCGATCTCATTTTTAACAGATCCGCAGGCTTTTTCTATAAGTTTATCGGTTACTGGAAGCACTTTCAGAGTGCTTTTATCAACGATCATGTATTCCAGTTCGATTCCGAACTTTTCAAAAAGATGATACACGCTACTCCAATGAAGTTTTTGTTAATGTCTATCTCAATAGGCAATACCGTTTTTGCTTGTAAGAATCCGTTTCAGAAACACTTCCATGATTCTGTCATAGAGGTTCTGCTTTGCAACCAGATCTTCGATTCCGGCATCCACATTAGGATTATCATTTATTTCCATTATGTAGTATTTTTTATCGACCTGCTTGATATCGACTCCGTATAATCCATCACCAATCAGATTGGCTGCTTTCAGTGCAAGACGAATCACCTGAAAAGGAGCAAGCTCAACCGGAAGAGTCTCAAAACGGCCTTCCAGTTTTCTTCCTATCGGATCGCGTTTAATTATCTGCCAATGATTTCTGGCCATGAAATATTTACACACAAAGAGCGGTTTACGGTCAAAGATACCCACTCTCCAGTCAAAATCGGTGGGCAGATATTCCTGGACCACTATCAGATCAGATTTGGAGAGCATACGATTAGCTTCTCTCATGAACATCTCTTCAGTTTCGGTTTTAAGAACCCCTTGAGAGAAAGCACTGTCGGGCTGTTTCAATACGCAGGGAACTCCGATTTCCCTGATACACTCTTCCAGATTGTCTTTATGAGCGATACTGGTTTTTGGTGTAGGAATATTGTGACAATCAAGCAGTTCTGCAAGATAAACTTTATTGGAACACCTGAGAATCGATTCAGGATTATCAACCACTACCAGGCCTTCAGCTTCCGCTCTTCTGGCGAATCTGTAAGTGTGATGATTTACACTGGTGGTCTCTCTTATAAACAGAGCGTCATACTCGGCAATTCGTCCGTAATCATCTCTGCTTATTACTTCGGTATTAAGCCCCAGTTTTTCACCAGCAGAGATGAACCTTTTTATGGCCTTCTCATTGGAGGGGCCTTCTTTTTCCTCAGGATCCCAGAGAATGGCCAGATCATAACGCAACGTTCTTCGTTTTACTGTACTGACCACTCTTCCGGAAAAATGCCCTGTGGCCACTTCAACCAGAAAATTGTAATGTTCCTCCGGAATTTCACCGGTGGATACAGGATCGATGCTATGCAGATGCCATCCATCTTTTCCCCTGAGGAATTCTGCCTTTAAAAGAGGTGCAGGAAAAAGATTATACAGATGCAAAGCCAGCCGGTCAAATTGCCTGTTTACCGACCGTCCAAAATAGATACTCATATTGTAAGAATCTTCTTCTATAACAGAAAGATTCTTCTGTATCAGCTCATCCAGATCATCATCAACAAACCGGATCAGAGTCTGGCTTTTCATATCCTGTATGGTGGTAATATTGGGAAGCGGTTTATGTCCCCGGGCAGAGGCCAGTAAAGACACATAATAACCGATACTCTGGTATCGGTATGATTTGCAAAGATTAAAGATCCGCACCTGGCGCATTTGACTGTAATGCTCTTCGGAGAGATAGGATTTAGCTGAAACCAGCTCAACCCCTGGTATTTCAAATGTCCAGTTTTTCGGATTATTGACTACTATAAGATTTGGCATGCATCGCTCACAGGTTTTTCTATTATTAGAAGATTAGCATCATAAGTAAGTACGCCAAGCAGTGTAGCACAGACGATTCTGTCAATCCCTATCCGGTAATTTCTATCCTCAGAAATCGGATTAGGTCCCAACGGGTCTGCTACATGCACATTTCTCTCGGCATCATCATATCCATGCAGAACCACAAAATGACCACTTGAATATCCCCTGACATCATCATAATCACCCGTTTCCCCGGCAGTCTCCCGTGCACTTTGATAAAGAAAAGTTGCACTCAACCCAGCGATAACAGGCTTGCCACTCTCAAAACAGTCTGAGATCAATGCCGAATTAAAATCCCGAAACTTGACGATTCCACCCTGCTCTATAAAGTGCAGGTAAGCATTGGTGACAACCTGAAGTTTCGGATCGTGTTTATGTCTCGCCTGTAATTTGAGTTTCTGCCTTAAATCCACGACAGGATCTGTACTGAACCAGGTAGGATCGAAAAAATGCAGATCATAACTGATGATAGTAGCCCGGTATCCCCGTTGCAGCGCATGAGAACCCAGAAATACTGCTAACGTTCCACCATCCTCAAGAGTCTCAACTCCGGAGATCACCTCTTCCAGTGTAATGAAATCCTGATAAAATTTATAAACAGCGTGTAGACAGGTGGGACCACATGTGGATTCGGTTGGTTGAGAAAGTATGGTAAGTGGTAAATACATTTCTATACAGGATGGGAACACACCATCCAGCCCCTAATATTTTCTGCTGAAAATCAGGTATGCTAAAATACACCAAACATTATTTCCGGTGCAAATATTTTTTATGAACATCAGTCACTCTCCTGATTAATTGTACATTACGATTTGCATACCGTTTCATTTTTTACTCCTTTATTGTTCTGCTTTGAAACAGCCGATCAGGGCCAAATTACTAAAAATCATCTGCAATCAAACTTTTTCAGTTCAAATCACTAATGTGGCATAGCTTTTGCACAACATGCCGATCTCAAGAAGGGAGCTAATATGGATATTGAAAAATTCACTCGTAAATCTCAGGAAGCCCTCAGCAAAGCAAATTCCATTGCTGTTGAATTAAACCATCAGGAATTGGTTCCTCTGCATCTGGTGCTGGCTCTCATTAGACAGCAGGATGGATTGATCCCATCGGTTCTGGATCGCATGGGCATACAGCCTGTAAATGCCGATGAAGCTGCAATGGAGCTTCTTAGAAAAATTCCAGCAGTTACCGGTCAGGGACTTCAAACATTCATGTCCCGTTCCCTGACTGCTGTTTTAAATGAAGCTCAGCGACTGGCTTCTGAAATGAAAGACGAGTATGTCAGTGTCGAGCATCTGTTTTTAGCTGCACTGAATAAGGATCGAGATGCCCAGCAGTTTGCCAAGAAATTAAATCTCTCACAGGCAGCGGTGCTTGAAGTTCTAAAAAATATCCGGGGTAACCAGCGAGTCACCTCTGCTGAGCCAGAAAGCACTTTTGCTGCCATCGAAAAATACGCCCAAAACCTTACACAAATGGCAAATCAGGGGAAACTCGATCCGGTAATTGGTCGGGATGAAGAGATCCGGAGAGTAATTCAGATACTCTCCAGGCGTACCAAGAACAATCCGGTTCTAATCGGCGATCCTGGGGTAGGTAAAACCGCTATTGTAGAAGGCCTGGCCTTACGGATTATAAAAGGTGATGTTCCGGAAGGGTTAAAAAATCGTCAGATTGTAGCTTTAGATATGGGAGCGTTGGTAGCAGGTGCAAAATTCAGAGGTGAATTTGAAGAAAGGTTGAAAGCGGTCCTTAATGAAGTGGTTAAAAGCGGAAATATCATTTTGTTTATCGATGAGCTTCACACTGTTGTGGGTGCCGGAGCTGCCGAAGGCTCCATTGATGCCGGTAACATGCTTAAACCCATGCTTGCCAGAGGTGAACTCCACACAATCGGAGCTACCACCCTGGATGAATATCGAAAATATGTTGAAAAAGACAAGGCACTGGAAAGAAGGTTCCAGACAGTATTGGTAAATCAGCCATCTGTCCAGGATACTATCTCCATACTTCGTGGATTACGTGAGCGTTATGAGGTACACCATGGAGTGCACATCAGAGATAATGCTCTAATCGCTGCTGCTGTGCTTTCGGATCGCTACATAAGTGATCGTTTTCTTCCTGATAAAGCAATCGACCTGATCGATGAAGCTGCAGCAAAGCTCAGAACCGAAATTGACAGCAGCCCTGCCGAACTGGATGAAGTAATGCGCAGACAGATGCAACTTGAGATCGAAATCGAAGGATTAAAAAAGGAAAAGGATCCATCCTCTCGTGAGAAGCTCTCCAAACTGCAGCAAGAGCTCGCTGAAGTTAAATCAGAAGCTTCAGAACTGAGAGCCCAATGGGAAGCCGAAAAGAAGAAAGTGTCTCATTTACAATCATTAAGAGAACAACTCGAACAGACCCGCCATGAGCTGGAACGGGCAGAACGGGATTACAACTTAAGTAAAGCTGCAGAACTGCGTCACGGAAGAATACCCAGCCTGGAAAAAGAGCTGAAATCTGCTGAGGAGCAGATCAGAAATCAGAACAACCAGAGAAAACTTCTTAAAGAGGATGTTGACGAAGAGGATATCGCCGAGATTATAAGCAGATGGACCCATATTCCGGTAAGCAAACTGGTTCAGGGTGAAAAGGAAAAATTGCTGCTCCTATCCCAAAATCTGCATAAAAGAGTCGTCGGTCAAGATGAGGCAGTCGATGCGGTTGCTGATGCGGTGTTAAGAGCCAGATCCGGTCTTCAGGACCCAAATCGCCCCATCGGAAGCTTTATCTTTTTGGGGCCTACTGGTGTGGGGAAAACAGAACTTGCCAGGGCTCTGGCTTTTAATCTCTTTGATGACGAGCGGGCAATGGTAAGAATCGACATGTCAGAATACATGGAAAAGTTTGCAGTTTCCAGACTGCTTGGAGCTCCTCCGGGGTACGTAGGATACGAAGAGGGAGGACAGTTGACCGAAGCCGTAAGGCGGCGCCCCTATTCAGTGATACTATTCGATGAGATCGAAAAGGCACATCCTGATGTTTTTAATATTCTTTTGCAAATTCTGGACGATGGCCGTATCACCGATTCGCAGGGGCGGTTAATAAACTTTAAAAATACCATAATTATAATGACATCCAATATCGGATCTCAACATATAGCCAATTTTAATGGTGGAGATGGATATGAGAGTATTCGCTCTACGGTAATGAATGAACTGAAAAATTACTTCAGACCGGAGTTCATTAATCGTATCGATGAAATCGTGGTCTTTCATTCACTTTCAAAAGAACATATTCTGGGTATTGTGTCAATACAACTGGAATCGCTATTCAATAGACTTCAAAACTTAAAAATGAAACTCTATGTGGAAGAGAGTGCTAAAAACCTTATCGCCGAGAAAGGTTTCGAACCGGTTTACGGAGCACGGCCACTCAAAAGAGTCATTCAGAAAGAGATTGAGACACCTGTTTCACGTATGATTATTTCGGGTGAGCTTAAAGAGGGCAATTCTGTAGTCGTATCGGCAACAGGTGATCAGTTCACATTTGAGGTGGAATGAAAAAAAGTGCTCCATTTCGGTAGAGGAAATGGAGCCACTTTTTTTCTTCAACCGAAAGTAGTTCCGTTCCATCCCCAGTTCGAAGCCGAAATATCGGAAAAATTACAGTAAATACGAGCTTTGTCTATTGCCAGTTCCTTGTGCAGATAGTCACAGATTTTTTGAGAAAGCATCTTACTGGTTGCAGCATTAATTCCTCCGATACTTCTGAGATCAACAAATGCAGCCGCATCCTGTGAACCGGACATATTGATTTTGCTTTCAGAAAGAGAAACCATCATATAATTCTGCGGTTTTCCCAGACTCTGAGCTACCAGTTGAGAGAGTTCAGAGAGAACTTTTGTTGACACTGTCTCATCGGTTTTTTTATTGAGGTAAAGATTTAATAATGGCATTTGCAGACTCCTTCAAAAAGAATAATGTTATGGCAATTATTTAACCTGATTGGTACTTTTCTTTTACATAAAGGAACACCTTTTCAGGCATTTCACAGTTGGATTGTAAGTGTTAAAAAAAACAAAACTGTTAATAATAATGGTACTAAAAAAGTGATGAAAAGAAGATAGGTTACGACAGAAAAGATTTCAAGTTAGGTGATGTTTAAAATTACAGCAGAGACTATTTCCTCCCGAAGGACTGAATTTCATCTATTTTTGGCCGATACATTGTTATTACTCGGAGGAAAATTTGGTACATTGGCTTTTACGGGATAAAGACACCCGATCTTTAAATCGATTGGCAGATCAGCGTATTAGTCGCAAGCAGGGGCTTTGCGCTTGGATAAGTTGTTTAGTTTCCCCCGTCCCCACGAAAGCATCGCTTGAACAAAAATTACTCGGGGGAATTTCTGGTACTTAAGATTTTTAAGGAAGAAGATACCTGATCTTTTGTATCGATTGGCAAATCCGCGTATTAGTTGCACGCTGGCATTGCGCTTAAGTAAGTTGCTGAGT
>JAAYPC010000159.1 GCA_012519985.1 Fibrobacter sp. | reverse complement strand
GGGTTCCATAGCAGTACCCGTGAAGCGGAAACGGTGGCCTTCGTTAGTCCTGATCCAAAACGCTCTCAATTTTCTTTCTGTGATGTTTCGAAAGGTTTGTAACCTGTTTTCAGTAGTTCATCGTGTCCAGCATTGTTTTTTACCATCCCTCCGGTTAATATCATCTTTATAGCATCTTCAACCGAAATATCCAGTTTTTTTATCTGCTCCTCCCGCACTACTGCCAGAAAGCCACTGGTGGGGTTAGGGGTGGTTGGAATAAATACAGTATAGGATTTCTCATGACCTAATTTTACAAATGCCTCCCCTACTTCCCCGGTATTAAAAGCTACTGCCCATATCCCTGGAGAAGGATACTGAACCAGCACTGGTTCAGTAAAAAATTGACGATTTCCAGAACGGAATACCTCAGCCACCTGTTTTGTAGCATTATAAATTCTATTAAGACCTGGTACTTTTTCAAAAAAGCCATCTATCATTTTCAATATTTTTGAACCGACCACCGTCTTAATAAATATTCCTATAAACACGATCGCAAAGAACATACCAACCACAGAGATCCCCTCTATGGTAATGCGCAGAATGTCAATGTCACTGATAAAACCCGGCAGAAGTTTAAGAACCCGATCGGTAAACCCTCTTATAAATGACATCAGAAGAAGCACCACATAACCGGTGACTATCAGTGGTAACAGCGCTAATAATCCATGAATAAAATGTGTAATGTTTTTTTTGATGAAACGATTCATACTACCAAAGATTCCTTATAGTGTGTTAATAATCAACTATCTTGTAACTACTCAGGTATCTGATGGCAAAAAAAAAATAACATAAAATACCAAATCAGATAAAATGAGCATAATACCAAAACAATATCTAATCAGAAGTAATCCGAAAATATCTAAACGAAGAATAGGAATGAAACGAACTCCTATTCCTCATTGTTACACTATCTCCTTTTTTTCTAATCACCTGCTCTTTAAAGGCTCAGGGCCAAAGATAGTACATATATCCCCCATAGACTAACAATAACAGCACTCCCTCAATTCTGTTAAGCACATATCCGGTTCTCATGAAAGGTATCAGAAGTGCTGCGGTTCCCAACATGAAATAAAGGCTTATCTGACCCACTCCTTTTGCCTCCAACGGAGTTATTGCACCGCTCACACCCAAAATGGCCAGAATATTGAAAATGTTAGAGCCGATAATATTGCCGATAGCAATATCATCCTCTTTCTTTATGCTTGCAATAATTGATGTGGCCAGCTCGGGAAGACTGGTTCCTGCAGCAACGATAGTTAGCCCAATCACCGCTTCACTGACTCCAATGGCTCTGGCCAGATCAACTGCACCATCTACAAAAAAGCGGGAACCCAAAATGAGTAAGCCCAGTCCACCTATTACAAAGATTATATCCACTGCTGCGCTCACCTTTTTTTCGGGTATCAACTGTTCCACCGGAAAATCCACTTTCGTCTCTCCGGCTCTCCGTGCGGTGGCAACTGTAAACACAACGTAAGCGATAATCCCGATAAAAAGAGATGCAGCTTCCACTCTGCTTATATGCAGATCATGAAGTACAACCATCAGAAACACCGAAGCTGCAATCATTACCGGGGTATCAACCCGAAGCACATTCAGGTGAACCTTCAATGGACGAACTAAAGCCGATAGTCCCAGTATTATGGCAATGTTAAAAATATTGGAGCCTACCACATTACCTACCGCAATATCACCCAAACCATCCAGTGTAGCTTTAACACTGACCACCAGTTCTGGGGCGCTGGTTCCAAATGCCACAACTGTCAATCCGGTAACCAGAGCAGACACTCCGCACCGTAAGGCCAGGTTCGCACTTCCCTTGACCAATAATTCAGCTCCGAAATAAAGTAACACTCCTCCAATTATCAAAAGAAAAATCATCATAAACATGCAGAATCCCCTTTTTATGAGCCAGAGCCACCGAATTCATCTTTGAGAAGTCATAGATAACCTTCAAACCTGTAATTTTGGTATGAATAGCCGGCTATACTGCTGTTTTTCATTACAAGGGTTACCAGTTCATTTTCCGTTTCCGGTCTCTCCCGTTCAACAATGACCCAGAAGATCAATCCGCTGCTCTGATGCTTTTCAATGATTAATAATTCATTCAGAATCCTTCTGGTGAAAGAATCCAGGAATTCATTGTTTCCTACCACAATGGCCATTGGCATCTGCATATTCAGTATCTCATCGCGGATATTGCAGAAAAATTCACTGCTGGCTTTCTCGCATGAATCTCCTCTGCCAGTATTATCGAGGATCCTTTTCAGTAAACCGGTATCGTTTTTCAATCGGTTTTCTTCAATTAACCTGTAGATAAAAAGCCCCGCAAAGCTTGAAACACACCAACTGATAAGGAAACTTTTGTTTTGCAGTATTTCCGCGATACCGTTTACAATAGAACTTCCATTCAGATTACCATCAGTATAAAACAAAAAACCACCACATAATATAAGGCAGAAGAGTAAAATTAATCCCGATCCTATCAGGCCACTCCATAACTTTCTCTCTAACAATCCTGTTTTTCTGGCAGCAGTAATGATTTTTATGGGTTTAACAATTCTAAAAATCTCCGGCTTTTCATCCAGAATCTTTTGCTTACCCAGAGATAACAGATTCCAGTTTATATCCGAGTTACTGAATGCGTTTTCTATTACTTTTTCCACACCATCATTCTTATCCGCCAGATTAATTATCATTATGTCATGCTGTAAACAATCAACAGTCTCTTTTTTTTGATATGAATGTATCTTACGGTTTATCTCCGATTTCAGAGTAGTTGTTGTTCCATTATGAGCCAATCGGATGTCATTGTATTTTACTTTATTTTCAAGATCGCTTCCGGTAATTTTTTCATTTTTCATTATTATGAACTCCTGTTTTCTGGTATTGAAGCCACAGGGCAAAGTTAACCCTGTCGAATTTCATTATGAGTACTGCTAAGCCAGAGCCTGTCCGGGAACTTCATTTCCGGGTTTCCCCCGAACCTGTTTTAACCACAGTCAGTTTTCATGCTAAAATTTCAATATCATAGCAGCTAAAACTTCCTGTCGACTCGAGCCCAATCCTTACTTCGGGTTTTGAAGTAAAGGTTTCCGGACAGACAACTAAGTAATGAGAGCTTTAAAGCTTAAATTTAGAAAAGGAGTTGATTTCTAAATTCTAAGGGGAAAAGCTGGTAAACGGGCTGCTGCCACTCCCGATTGCTGATCAAGTGCTGAAGAGTTAAACTGAAAAAAAAGATGCAGCAGATTTAATTGAGGATTTATACAGAAAATTGGCTTTCGGATGATTCTATAGCGATTTCCCTGCTTTGAAGGTGCAATAAAATCTAAATGATCTTGTAGCGAGTTACTCAGAATCACATTATTATTGCGGGAGTACTCATCTGAGAATACCAGATGGCGGCTATTGTCATCAACAGAACTCTCATAGTTATCAAGAGCGGAACTTAAAGATCCAAACCAATTGAAACAAGCCAGTAGTATTAGATGCAGTAAAAAAAGAGATGCTGGTTTCATATCAAATTTCTGTTGCAGGTGAGTTCCTACTACGACTCAGAAATATACATATTGCCTGACACTTAATTGTTATTGCCCCTTCAATTCAATAAACAAACGCGGGTAATTTTTTATATTTGAACGATCTGCTCTCCGGTAATTCTTTATTAATGTGACAGCATCAGCTATCCTCTTTATTTTCAGTCACCTGATTTTTTACCAATCAGGGCCACAAATAGTACAT
>JAAYPC010000158.1 GCA_012519985.1 Fibrobacter sp. | reverse complement strand
TGTTTATAGGTGGTTTTGACACACAGGCAGAGCGATTAAGATTGGTACTGGGTCCGGCTATGATTTTGGCGACCATAGGAGTGATAATGACTGCTGCAATTACTGGAGCATCATTGCATCTTCTGCTTCAAATCGGTTTACCAACTGCCGTTTTAATAGGATGTATTATTGCATCAACTGATGCTGCGGCTGTTTTTTCGATATTGAGATCTCGTGAAATAGATAAAAAGCTTTCATCAGTGGTTGAAATCGAGTCTGCAACTAATGATCCAATGGCCATTGTTTTGACATCCATTGCGGTTCAACTTATTGTATCCCAACTGGAGCATCCTGCGAGAATTGGATTGTCTTTAGTGTGGTTGATTGTAGGCGGGATAGGGGTTGGGCTGATTGTGGGAAAACTTGGAGTTTTTCTGTTCCGATTTATCCGATATTTAGACAAAGGATATTTGTATGTCTACATGATTGCAATTATAATGCTTTCCTTTGGGGTAGCGGATTTGTGTCATGCCAGTGGCATACTATCTGCATTTTTTGCCGGATTTTTTATGGGAAATTCCAATATCCCTTACAAGTCCAACATTTCAACAATGTTAGATGCCATATCTACCATTGCCAATGTGATTATCTTTGTTCTTCTTGGTTTTTTGGTTTCTCTTAAGGAAATTGCTTCGGTTTATCTGGGTGGAATTTTCCTGTTCCTTGTTCTTGCTTTTATTGCCAGGCCGATAACGGTGTTGTGTTGCACATTTTTTACCAGGTACACTTTCAAAGAAAAAATCTTTATCAACTGGAGTGGATTAAGGGGCGCAGTACCAATGGTGCTTGCTACTTATCCTGCTGCTGCTGGAGTAAGCGATTCCAGTAAAATTTTTCATATAATATTCTTTGCTGTTTTTCTGTCTATGATGGTGCAAGGTACAACTATTACCAAGCTTGCTGACCTGCTCAAACTGGGAGTTAAAGCCAAACCTAAACCAAGACAGGTTATGGAGCTTATAACCTTGCAAAAGCCGGAGTTGGAGTTGGTTGAGATTGTTATCGATGAAGATGTGTATAGCGGAAAAGTTCTTATCTCCGACCTGGATTTGCCAGGGGGTACTACTATTACCATGGTTAATCGTCGTGATGCTATTATAGCTCCAAGAGGAAACACTGCACTTAAAGCTGGCGATGTTTTATATGTGCTATGTAAGCCCAGTAATATCGAAAACGTTAATTCTGAAATAATGAAAAAATTTCAGATGAAACACGAAATCACCTGATATCAGGGTTATCCACCTTGTAGATGAAGCTATATACAGAAGTCAGGCTTAGCTCTCCGAGCAAATGTCCATACATTGAAAACCGGTTTATGCAACTCGCCTTTTTCTATGCAGCAGAGGTGAGCAATTCTGAACTTGATGAGCTGATATCGGGTGGATGGCGGAAGTTTGGGATGTATTTTTTCAAACCGCAATGTATTGGATGCTGCAGTTGTATACCGGTAAGAGTCCCGGTGGATTCTTTCCGCATGTCCAAAAGTCAAAGACGATTGTGGCGAAAAAATTCCGATATTCAGGTGAGTTTAGAGCAGAACGCCCCCTTTCTTGAACTTTATGGAATTTATCAGGATCATTCCCTTAACCGATTTGGAACCATACCAGATAAAGAAGAATTTTATAACAATTTCTTCATTAAATCCTGTCCTTCAGCTTATTCACTTTATTATCTGGATGGAATGCTTATTGCGGCAGGGTTCCTTGATTTATCTTCTAATGCTCTGAGCAGTGTTTATTTCATTTATTGCACCAAATTTCTGGCCAGGGGACTGGGTAATTACAGTGTACTACGTGAAATACAGATGGCCGAGGATCTGGGTCTGCAGTATTACTACCTGGGTTATTTTGTGCCAGGCAGTTCCAGAATGCAGTATAAAGCAAGATTTTTTCCCTATCAATATTATCAATGGGATACTCAGAGCTGGATCTCCGTTTCCAACAGAGAGGATAGTGGAAGTTTATTATGAAAGAGTTTGTTAATGTAGCAATAAGCGCAGCCAAAGAAGCTGGAGCATTGTTGTTTGAGAACTTTGGCAGACCGCTTGAGCTTGAATATAAAAAAGACAGAAGTATTGTGACTTCACTTGATAAACAGTGCCAGCGGATAATAGTGGATAGATTGCGTTCTTCTTTTCATGATCATTTGTTTATTGCTGAGGAATCTGACGCACAAATGAAAAATGCTCCCCTGGAGTACACCTGGGTGATAGATCCGCTGGACGGAACTCATAATTACATACGGGGGATTAGCTCCTATGGTGTTTCTATAGGGCTGATACGGGGACAGGAATTCTTGATTGGAGTGATCTATTTGCCCCATGAGTCTGCTCTTTACGTGTCTGAAAAAGGCAGTGGCGCCTATAAAAATGATCAGCCAATCCATGTCTCAAACGTTTCCAGGATTCAGGATTGTACCTTGGCCTTTGATTCAGGTTTCAGAAATGATGTGGAAGTAAAAACTTCGATGCTACAGAAAGTGGCTCCGCGGGTTTTTAATGCCAGAATATTCGGAGCTTCTGTTCGTAATTTTACTTACCTGGCTGAAGGTATTGTTGATGCAATCATTGAATTTGATGACAAATTATGGGATTTTGCAGCCGGTATTTCACTGGTTCTTGAAGCAGGTGGTCAGGTAAGCGATCATAGTGGTGCCCCATTCATCCCGGAATTTCATAATTATCTGGCATCCAATGGAAAAATCCACACCCAAATGCTGCAATTAATGAACAATTGAGAAAATGTTATGAGCTTGAATCAGTTCTGGATTAGTTTTGTTCCACTGTTTATAGCGGTGGATGCCATTGGTATACTTCCTCTGTTCCTGTCTTTTACAGAAGGTATAGATGACAAGCAAAGAAACAGAGTGATATTATCTTCGATTATAACTGCTACCATAGTTGGTCTGCTTTTTCTGTTTGTAGGGGAGGTGGTTCTTCGCCTACTGGGGATAACAGTAGAGGATTTCATGATTGCCGGTGGAATTATTCTGTTTTTAATATCGGTGGGTGATCTGGTTACTGTGGAAAAACCTTTACGAAGAGATCAGGCAGAATCGCTGGGGCCGGTTCCCATCGGAGTGCCTTTGATTGTTGGCCCTGCGGTGTTGACTACTTTGATGTTACTGGGTAGAAAAAATGGGCTTTTCCCAACTGCAATTGCCATGGTTTCCAATATAGCCATTGCCGGAATTGTCTTCTATCTCAGTGGGTCAATAATAAAACTGATTGGTAATTCAGGTTCAAAAATAATCTCCAAGATTGCTAATCTATTCCTTGCTGCGATTGCAGTTATGATGGTTCGCAAAGGGTTGTCGGGATTTTTAGGAGCATAATTGGTATAAAAATACCTGAATTAGATGGTTTCTGGAGGCAACTTGTCTGGTCCGAAAAGGACATTCGAAATTTGAAACGCAAAGATGAAAAGTGTAAAGTGTGAAGATGAACGCAGTAGAAGTTAAAAAGCACCTTTTTTCCCTTAACAGCAAGGGAATAAAATATGATCTTAATCGTATAACCGAGGCTGCACGAAGATGTGGAAATCCCCACCTGGCTTATAAATGTTTTCATGTGGCTGGTACCAATGGCAAGGGTTCCACCTGTGCATATCTTGAATCGATGTTGCGGGTGGCAGGGTTTAAAACCGCGCTTTACTCTTCACCACACCTGTTGAATTTTGAAGAGCGTTTTCAGATTGATGGTAAAATTATAGATGAAAACCAGTGGCTTGAGGTCTATTGTGACTTAAAACAGGTAGCAGATGAGCTTAATCTGACTTTCTTTGAGACTACCACACTCATGGCATTTGAATTATTCAAACGCAATAAGGTGCAATGGGCGGTAATTGAAACCGGTCTGGGTGGAAGACTGGATGCTACCAATATAATAAGACCTGAAGTTGCTGTGATTACCAGAATCGCCCTTGACCACATGGATCTGCTTGGTAAAGATTTGGAATCTATCGCCAGTGAAAAGGCTGGTATTATTAAGTCCGGTATTCCTGCTGTTGTTGCCTCAAGTTGCGATCAACAGGTAAGAGATATTTTCAGGCAAACCTGCTCTGATATAAACGCTCCATTAATTGAAGTCTCTTTTTCTGATGCAGCCGATATCTGTGAAACTGCTTCTGGGACATTATTTAGCAGAAAAGGGAAGCGGTACCAGCTAAAAATGCCAGGGAAATTTCAAGTGATAAATGCGCTATTGGCTCTGGAAGCAATGGAGCAGGCATCTCTTCTTTGTGATAGCTCAGGTGCAGGTCTGTCAAAGGCATTTCTGCCTGGGAGATTTCAGCAAATCTTTTTTCGCCAGAAACGGTTTATTCTGGATGTGGGACATAATCCCGATGCAGCGGAAGTGCTGGTTGAAAATCTGAAAAAACGATTCAAAAAAGAATCGGTTTGTATTGTTACCGGGATAATGAAAGACAAGGATTATCCTGGAATTCTGAAAAAGTATTCTGAAATTGCAGACACAATCATACTGAGCAGACCAGAGGTGCAGCGGGCATCCATGCCGGAAGAACTGATGAAATCGATTCCTCAAGGAAGTGTGCAAGCACTAATATGCAACACTATAGCTGAAGCATTATCAAAAGCCGTGAGCGGCCCTCATCAGGTTATATGTGTCGCAGGGTCTTTTTATACAGTTGGAGAGGTCTGCGGTCTGATGGGGATTGATCTATTTGCAAAAGAAACAGCAGAGAAGCTTTCTTTGGTTTAATTGAGAAACAGTTGCAGTCCTCTTTTTCATCTGAATGATAAGTCTCGTAAGTCAGTAACAGAAATGCCCGGTTGTAATTGGCAATTCTTTCAAGTATCTGGGTTGTTATCATCTAATTGATTTGTCAAAACCCGGATATCTGAATATTGAGTTTCTGGTAAGAGTGATGATCTCGGAAGTTATGGATTCCAGATGAACAGATCTGTCAGAAAGATTAGCTTCATCTACCGACTTGGGCATCCCATAGACCACACAGCTTGGTTCCGATTGCGTAATGCAAAAGCATTTCTTTTCTTTCAGAATACGAACACCGTTGAGTCCATCACAGCCCATTCCGGTAAGGATAACTGCCAGAACTCCCAAATCTCCCCAATGCTCTGCCACCGATCTGAACAGAACATCAACCGATGGTTTACAGCTATTTTCTGCTGGCCAGTCGTTTATTCCAATAAGTGCTTTACTCTGATTCATCTTGAGGACCATGTGTTTTCCACCCGGAGCAATGTAAACGGTTCCCGGAACTACAGGGTCATTTTCCTGGGCTTCTTTGACAGTTAATTGAGATTTTTTATCCAGACTCTCAGCAAGAGATCTTGTAAAAAGAGGGGGCATGTGTTGGACCAGAAGTATGGGTATCGGGAAATTCTTTGGAAACTGAGGTATTATTTTATTTAATGCATCGGGTCCTCCAGTTGAGACACCGATCACGCATACTTGGAAATTTCTGGGTATATCGCTTAAAATGGCAGATACCTTGTTCTTTGGAGGTTTTGGCATTTCAGCAGGTACACTGGTTTGCGGAGATGATATTTTACGGGTGTAACTGCGGATTTCAAGCAGGCGGAGTACTGATCTGATACTGGTCTGCAACTGTTTGATGTTTTGTTGATAATCGGATTCTGCTGGTTTGCAGATAAAATCGGTTGCACCAGATTGTAAAGCTTCAACCGTAGCTCGCGTGCTGCTTGAAATATCGGTGCTGACCATGATGACCGATATTTCTGGATAACTGCTTTTTAATCTCTTCAGAAATTCTATGCCGTCCATTCCTGGCATGTGAACATCTGAAAAGACCAAATCTGGCTTAAGCTGAGAAACCTTTTTTAGAGCGATTTCTCCATTTGCTGCAGTTCCTATGAGTGTGAATTCCTGGAAGCTTGATATGCATTCTGAGAGTATTTTCCGCCATATTACTGTATCATCAACGATCAAAGTGCGAAAAGCCATCGAATACACCCGCTCTGCTTACAAACCAAAACATGTTTTTCGGGGGATAAGTCTATCTGTTGTCATCTGGGAGCACCTGAATTCGTATTATTTTATCCAGCTTGATCTGAGTTAGAATCCTCAATGATTCGCTTCCAGCATTAATTGAAAAGGTTGCATTGCGATTTGCACATTTTTTGTACATTCCGACACATAAGGAGATTCCTCTTGAGTCGATGTGACTGACTGTCTGAAGATCAAGCACTAAATTTGCTCCCTTGGGCAATCCTGCTATCACAGTTTCAAAATCCTTTTCGAGGGCAAGTACCCTTTCTCCTGACATGTCACCACTTACTTTCAGATGTACTGAAGTGTCACTTGATTTCTTTGAAGAAGACATTTTATGAATTCCTGAGGGAGAATTATTATTGACCTTATCAATGGTACTTTTTAGGACAGATTATTGCAATCGAAATTTGTTTTAGGATGGTTAATGATGCAGTAAAAAACTATATTAATATACATTCAATCAGAAAATCAGCCCAGATAGACATTTTCTCTGAGGGATAAATCATGAAAAAAATATTTCTGATCGCATTACTGATTTTGGGCGGATGTGCAAACCGTCAAACCATGAAAACCGAACAGAAGCAGGAAATTCCCGGAAGAATTCAATTCACCGGAGGAAGCGGAGACTCTTATGAGGATGCGGTGGTGATAACCGGTGTACACAAACAGCATGAAGGTTTGGATGCTGAATATAGCTTTATCAGTAAGATACATGGATTGAAAAACAGGGATTGGCGTGTTGTCGGTCAGACTATTGTAAGAGAAAAGGGCTCGATATTTGATGTCATTGAAATAACTTTGGGAAGTGATTCTGATCGTCGCATCTATTATTTCGATGTGACAGCTTTTCCCTGGAAGAAAAAGTAGCATTTTTGCATAAAGCTGCCTTGCCACCATCCGCAAAATCATAATATAGACTTATTATCCCCTGTTTCTGCTGACTGGTCCTGTTCTATACACGTCTTTTGAGGAGAACACAATGGCTGAAATATTGCAGTTGGCTAAAGAAATAGCTACAACTGCCGGAAAATTAATCCTTTCGCTTCAGGGAAAAACGGAAATCCAGTACAAAGAGACCTCTTATAATCTGGTAACCATGGCAGACAAGGAATCAGAAAAAGCTATCTTTTCTTTGATTCGCTCTTCAATGCCGGATTCTATCATTATGAGTGAGGAAACTCTCTGGCAACAAAATATCATGGCAGAGCGGCTCTGGATTATCGATCCGCTCGATGGAACCAATAATTTTGCGCATTCGATTCCTCACTACTGCGTTTCTGTGGCTTATGCAGAAAAAGGAAGCGTAAAGGTAGCTGTGATTTATGATCCCAACAGGGATGAATTATTTACAGCCGAGTCTGGAAGTGGTGCTTTTTGTAATGGAGAAAGGATCACTGTTTCACAGAACAAATCCCTAAAGGAGTCGGTTATTGCTACCGGATTTTATTATGAGAGGGGTGAAATGATGCAGAACACCCTGTTTTCCATCTTTCGGCTCTTCAATGAGAATATTCAGGGGATTCGCAGAATGGGAAGCGCTGCACTGGATTTGGCCTGGGTCGCCTGCGGCCGATATGATGGATATTTTGAATATAAGCTTTCACCATGGGATTTTGCTGCAGGGGCGTTACTATTAAAGGAAGCCGGTGGGATATTTGGTGACAGGGAAGGGGTGGATCAGGGGCTAAGATCTCAGGGAGTCATCTGCAGTAATAAATGCTTATTTGAAGAGTTTTCGGGATTGGTTAAGTGGAGTTTGGTAAGTAATGAGAAGCAGTTGGTTTTGCGTTGATTCAAAATCCTTGTTCTTGTTTATTACGTTTACTGAGTTTAAAGAAATTTTTGTGTCCTCCATCACCAGGAAATGATGGAGGAGAATGTTAGAAATCCTTCTGTTGTGGCATTTCGACATCTTTTGAACTTTGGAACTGGAACTCTCCTGTTTTGTGAATGACAAATATCTTTTTTCCAACGGCTTTTAAATGTGGTAAATCATCGGGATAGCGGTTTTTAAGAATATTAATAAGGCAGATCGCTTTTTCCAGTCCATCACCTCTCTGAAAATTCCAGACCTCATCGGGTTGGGCGAGTCTGGATTCTCCCGGATAAATCGAGCTGTTATCAAAGGTACAGAGTCTGTTGAATGTATCATTTACAGACATCGTTGTGGTCTGTTTAATGGAAACCGGATTGCGTTGGAGGGCTGCTTTAAGAAAAGGTTTCCAGGGGGAGTTTTTTAGATCTCGGAAGGCAGAGAATGCCAGGTCTGCAGTTAAGTTGGTTTTACGAAGCTCTTTCATTTTGGCTATGACATCCTCTGCACTTTTAACATCATTAAGATCAATGGCTGGGGTGCTTTGCCATTTTTTCCGGGAGTCTGGTATATTCGGGACCGTTTTGCAGAATTTTTTCAGGTTTTCAATAACTCTGTCGATGGGAAGGCAGTTGTTGCACAGGTGTAGTTTTAATTTGTCCACAGTGGAGGAATCCTCCAGGGAGATATGGTTGCTTTTGAAGAATGCTTCCAGATCGGAGAGCATAATTCTTTGAGGTAGGGGAGAGGTGTAAAAATCATCTTCCTCTATCTCATGAAGCAATTTGTTCTGAGTGGAGTCACCTACACGTGATTTACTGGAATGTTCATATTGATAGACTTTTTCCGCCTCGATATAACGGGGTTTACCGCAGCAGATGTGGGAAATCTGGAAACACTTCTGAAATTCGCTGTGATGGCGAAGAAAGTTAGCCAGGATTTCAAAATTAATATCGGTTTTCAGGTATTTGTTCAACTTATTGTTGAATTTTGAGTAGACATCAGGGGAAATGGTAGCAGAATCATAGATGGTGTGAATGTATCCGGTACTGTGTGCTACAATGGTAACATTTTCATTTTCCAGGGCGCGCCGTGCCTTTGCGGTAAGTTCTGTTCCGTTAAACCACATTGTTTTAGTGACTAACCGCCTGTTGTTTGTAAGTACACCATCTCCGATGTCCAGAAAATTCTGTGAATGAAGCGGAGTCGCCAACATGTAAATATCATCCAGGGGTATTTGAGCTACCACTGCAGAGCTGGCCGCATAGAGTGCTGCGAGTGAAACGCATTCGCCTGCACCAGTGGGATAGCCTTCCTTAAACCTGAAAGCCTCCATAGCTTCCAGAGTTTCAGTTTTCCAGTAAGGTATAACATTAGAAGTATATTTATCCAGGCCGAAGTGCTTTCTGATGTCAATATCGAAGTAGTACTTGTCTCCTTCATATCCAAAAAGTGCATTACTTTTAGCAAGAATCGACTCATCGATATAAGCACTAAATCTGGCCAGTTCTTTCTCTTTTGTAGTGAGTCCCCAGGTATCCAGATCGAGATTGAATGTGAAGTGGTCCATTATGTATTGCTTAAGCCTTTGGACACGCTTGAGTGGGCTTGCTTTTCCCGTTTTGCTGAACCAGGGATCAGATTTCCATTGCCACAGTTTTGGTGACATCATGTTAGCAATCACCAGTGACATCATAAGTTCCGGGAAAATGAAAACCTCCATGTCAGAAAGTGTTACTGCTGAAGAGTATTTTTCTACTGACAGAGGATCATTCTCATTGTACATTTTGGGTTTTCTCCTTAATTGGCACGCTCAGTTAAATAACTTATATTTCTCTAATTTCTGTTCTAACCATAATTTTTAAAGTGGAACTGAAAATATATTTTTAATCAATTCATGGCATTATTTTTGCGGTTCTCGGAACAACTGAAAAAAAAACACCATCTTACATCATCATTGAAAGAGCCCAGATGAAAACATTAGGAATATGCTTTGGTTCAACTACGATTCAATGTGTTCAGATTAATCTTGAGCAAACCGATCCACAAGTCATCTCAGTCAACAGAATAACTCATGAAGGTAATCCGGCTGATGCCTTGTTGAATTTCCTGAAAAATATTTCTATCAAAGACATCGATCGGATAGCTGTCACTGGCCGTTCTTTCAGAACCAGTGTCAAACTGACCTCAATTTCAGAGCCACAGGCTGTGGAGGTTGCATTAAAGCAGCAGTATAAAAATGATTCTTATCCTGAAATGCTGATAAGCTCAGGTGGTGAGACACAACTGGTGTATATAATCGATAAGAGGGGTTGTATCAGTGCGGTTCACTCCGGCAATAAATGCGCTTCTGGAACGGGTGAATTTTTTCTTCAGCAGGTCAGAAGAATGGGTTTGACTCTGGATGAGGCTGTGAGGATGGCATCAGCAGGTAAGCCTCACAAGATTGCCGGCAGGTGTAGTGTTTTTTGCAAAAGCGATTGTACTCATGCATTAAATAAGGGTGAACCCAGAGAGAATGTCGCAGCAGGGTTATGTTTGATGATGGCCGACAAAATCAGCGATCTGGTTAAGGATATTCAGTGTGACAGGGTCGCACTAATAGGGGGCGGTTCTCTCAATGTGGCTATGGTCAAAATTCTCAGATCCCGTTTTGGGCAGTTGGACATTCCTAATTATGCGGAGTGCTTTGAAGCTTATGGTGCTGCTCTTTGGGCGCTGGAAAATGAATGCTTTAAGCTTCCCTCAAATCTTGATGAACTCTTGATTGGAAGACCTAACTCTTTTGGACTTCACAAACCTCTCAATCAGGCGTTGCATCTGGTGGATTTCAAAGAGTTCAGCAGAGGATCTCTTACGCTTGCTGGCGATTGTGTTCTGGGACTGGATGTAGGTTCCACGACCACAAAAGCAGTATTAATTAATAAAAGCGATTCTAAAATTCTGGCTTCGATTTATCTGCGTACTAATGGAGATCCGGTAAATGCAGCAAGAAACTGCTATAAAGCGATACTTGAGCAGATCAATGGGGCCACGATAAAAATATGTGGATTGGGAGTTACTGGTTCAGGCAGACAGATTGCAGCTCTTCATGCATTGACAGAAAATGTAATTAATGAAATCGTGGCACATGCAACCGCTGCCGCATTTTTTGATAAAGAGGTTGATACTATTTTCGAAATTGGTGGGCAGGATGCCAAATATACCTTTCTGACCAGCGGTGTGCCTTCAGACTATGCCATGAATGAGGCATGTAGTGCCGGCACTGGTTCTTTTCTGGAAGAATCTGCCAGAGAATCTCTTAACGTGCTGACTGAAGAGATTGGAGAATTGGCTCTTCAGGGTAAAAATCCACCCAATTTTACTGACCAATGTTCTGCTTTCATCTCCAGTGACATAAAAATTGCCAGCCAGGAGGGGGTAGAAAAAAACGATCTTTTAGCGGGGTTAGTTTATTCGATATGTCTGAACTATCTTAATCGGGTTAAGAGTTCGCGACCTGTAGGAAAAAAGATATTCATGCAAGGGGGAGTCTGTTATAACCGGGCTGTTCCGGTAGCCATGGCCTCTCTTATGAACTGTAAAATTATCGTTCCTCCCGATCCGGGATTAATGGGAGCCTTTGGAGTGGCTTTAGAAGTTAAAAAGCGGATTGATGCCGGAATTTGTGAGCCTCAGCACTTTGATCTTAAGACTCTGGTTGAGCGGGATGCTATAAGGGAAAACAGTTTCGTTTGTCCTGGTGGTGCCGAAAAATGTGACCGCAAATGTGAAATTTCAAGAATTCGTATTAATGGAACCTTGTTTCCCTTTGGGGGAATTTGCAACAAATATTACAACCTCAGGCTCAATAAACAGATAGATTCCAGTAAATTTGATCTGGTTGCATTACGTCAGAAGCTCGCTTTCGAGAAATATGGAGTGATTTCTCCGGCTGACAATGTTAATCAGGACAAGCCCGAAAGAACCGTTGGTATTCTCAGATCTTTTCTTACTCACTTAATTTTTCCGCTCTATTCCAACTTTTTTGATAAGCTTGGATTTCGGGTAGTGTTATCTGATGAAGTTGATCCGGAGGGGATTTCAAGAATTGAAGCTGCATTCTGTCTTCCTGCAGAAATAACTCATGGCAGTTTTTTTAATCTTTTAAAGAAGAAACCCGATTACATCTTTATTCCCCAGGTAATGCAGCTTCCTGTACCTAATGTTGAGACATTTAGCAGGATGTGTGTATTTGTTCAAGGGGAGCCATATTATCTTAAGGCAACTTTCCGCAAAGAGCTTGAGCAGTCTCCCACCGTGTTACTCTCTCCTGTTTTGAAAATGGAGAATGGGTATGAAGCAGCAGAGGACACACTGGTGGAAATGATGAAAGAGATTGGTGTGCCCGAAAAAAGTGTAAGAAAGGCATATCAGTTTGCATGCAAAAGACAGCATGATTTTGAAAGAGAACTTCTTGAAATAGGGAGGAAAACACTTAAATATCTTGATGGTCACCCGGAGATGTCAGGAATAGTTCTTTTTGGAAGGCAATACAATGCATTTGCTGATGAGGCCAACATGGGAATCCCCCATAAAATAGCCTCAAGGGGTTACTATGTTATACCTCATGATATGATTCCTTCCTCCCATATAAAAGTGGATCGTAAGATGTTCTGGGCGACAGGTCAGAAAATTATGAAATCTGCCCAGATTGTAAGTGAACGCAAAAATCTTTTCGGCTTCTATATTACTAACTTTTCATGCGGTCCGGATTCTTTTCTCTTAGGCTATTTTCGCAGGCTTATGGGTTCAAAGCCTTCCTTAACTCTGGAACTGGATCAACATACTGCTGATGCCGGAATCGATACCAGAATCGAAGCTGCTCTGGATATAATTTCCAGTTATCGAAAGTTGGGCATTCATAATGCAAAAGATGATTCTTTCAGAGCCGCTAAAGTCATTACAGATAAAAGAATAAAAGTAATCTCTTCTAAAGGTGTCGAATATGAATTAACCGACCCTCATGTGGAAATTGTATTGCCCTCAATGGGAAGATATGGTACAGAGGTGGTTGCGGCAATTTTCAGATCCATTGGTGTAAATGGAAAAGCTTTACCGGTTGCAGATAAAGATGTACTGCTTGAAGGGCGAAAGAATACAACCTGCAAAGAATGTCTGCCCTATATTCTTACCACCGGTTCATTTCTGGAGTATATACGCAAGAAAAAAGATCCCGACACTGTAACCTTGTTTTTTCTTCCCACAGGTGGTGGTCCCTGCAGACTGGGGCAGTATTGTGTTGCTCTGGAGCATCTTATCGAAAAACGACAGATACCCAATGCTGCAGTATTTACTTTAACCGATGAAAACAGTTATGGCGGTCTGGGCGCACGCACTCTTTTGAAAGCCTGGACAGGAATCGTCATATCAGATGTTTTCAGCGATATTAAAAGTGTTCTCAAAGTCGCAGCAAAAGATAAAGATGATGCACTAAATGAACTGGAATCGATGTGGCAGGAGATATTAGGGTTATTTGAAGGAAGGTATTCGATTCGTCTGACTACTCTTCTGGAAAGTATTGCATCAAGGCTTTCTTTGATTCCTCTCAAAAAAGATCCACATCGATTGCCAGTAATCTCATTAATCGGGGAAATCTATGTTCGCAGGGAGGAGTTTTCCAGGAAAAATTTAGTCGATTACCTCGAAGATCAAGGATTTATGGTTAGAGTGGCTCCTGTGGCCGAGTACATGTGCTACAGCAATTATGTTTTGAATTCCGGATTATCTGAGAGACAATTCTCCTTAAAAGAGCAGCTTAGAATGAAACTTACCTCTCAGATTCAGGAATGGTGGGAATGGCATATCAAGACCATATTATCTAAAAGCAGATTGTATAGGTTTGAGATGATTGATGTAGCTAAAACCATTAAAGGAGTAACACATCTGTTAAATGAAAATTTCAGGGGTGAAGCTATACTTACAGTGGGACTTGGGTTACGTGAAATCCTCAATGATTCCTGTGGTGTAATCTCTATTGGCCCGTTTGGATGTATGCCATCAAGAGTTGCAGAGGCAATTCTGAAAAAGGAGATGAATTTGGAGGGTAAAAAGAGAATGCAGGGAAAGCAGGAATTGAACCTGAATTTTACTGAATTTGATAATTTCCCTTTTCTGGCCATTGAAACCGACGGCTCACCTTTTCCACAACTGATTGAAGCTAATCTGGAAGCGTTTGTGTTACAGGCTAAAAGAATTCATAAGGTAATCCTCAATAATCGCAAGAAACATTCCGACTCTTCTCATAAAAACCTCACTTTCCGCTTATATGATCTGGTAACAGGTAATGGAAAAAACCTGAAAATAAGAAACAGGAAATTATCCTCCTGATCCTCCCACCCAGGCTTTCAGCCTGGGCTATTATATCTTGTCCTTTCAGGGCTTTGGGAGTCTCTGAAGGGTAGGATATTCGACTAATTAAAAATTTAGGATATATGTTCGCTGTTGCGTAGCTCGACTTCCGTAAAAGGAAATTATTATTTTGGGATTAGAATTGAATTTCCAGATCAGTTAAAATATTCGATGGTTTTTTAAAATGACTTTAAAAAGTTTGCTTCTTATTCTTCTGAGTCTTGCTGTTTTTAAGCTTTCAGCTCAAATTCAGATTTCCGAGAGTAGTACTGCCAGATACGTTTTTTCCTGGGATCTTGAAAATTATGAGATAACGGCACAAAACTCTGAACCCCATGTTGAAATTTTCTTCCCTGGTGCTAACACCGTGTTGGGTGAAGATGGTGAAGCCGAGATACCTGGATATTCAATATTACTGGGAGTTCCTCCTGAAGGTGAGATAAAGGTAAATTTCAATTCTGAATCGGTAAAGACTGTCGCTTTGGAGAAACCTTTACTCAAGCACAAAAATCCGGCAGAGAAACGTCAACCTCACATAAGATTTAAAAATCCCTGGATCTGCGAGCCTGTTTACAGCACTCTTCAGGGGATGCGAACTGCGCATCTGATAATACGTCCCTTTGTCTATGATGAGAAGACCAACACGGTCAAGGTGTTACAGAAAGCAAGCTGCACCATTGAGTTTCCTTCCAAACCTGTTTCCCGTCATTCCTCTGTTTCCTCTTCCGAAAGAAAGCCGATTTTAAGTAGTGTGGTGGACAATTTCACGATCGCCCAGCAATGGTATGCAGGGAGAAAACTGTCGAAAGTATCCCAGAATACATTTCCGCTTGCTCCCGGTCAGAAAACTTATCGTTTCAGAATTGGTGATGGGGTCACCGGTTTCAAAGAGATGACTACTGAGGAAAATGGGATTCTTCTGATTCCCGGTG
>JAAYPC010000157.1 GCA_012519985.1 Fibrobacter sp. | reverse complement strand
TTATCATGCGGGTACGGTGGTTTATGATCTTCAGAATAGTTTGAAAGAATTGGGAATTGAAGCTGAAGAAAATGGATATTTTGGTGAAAAAACAAAAGAGGCATTGATCGAATTTCAGACTATTGCGCAGCAGAGAACACGTGAGCATGATGGAGAGAAGATAGGGGTTGAGATCACTTACAGAGGAAATACAAATGGGGAATTTGATGAACCAACCAGAAGGGAATTTGAGCTTTGGAGGGAGAATCGGTATCGTAAACCTTTAGAAGGCATGAGTGAAGAAACCAAGAAAGAAATAGTTAATTATGTAAAAGAAATTTGGAAAGATAATAAATATGATCAATCGGTCAGGCATGATTGTTCTGGTTTCTGCAGCTACTTGAAATTTGGTGTTAAAGACCGGTGGAATACGGCAACAGTGGGTAACTTTCTCAAACCTACCACATATAACCCCAATGTGCATCAGTTCGTAGTATGGTCAAGAACAAGAGATGATAATCCTACTGGACACATGGGTATTGCTTATAGTGGTAATTTAACGCATTTTCAAAATTGGTATAACCCAAGCGAAAGATCACGAGTAACTAGGGAACCACTTACAAAAGTAATTGATAGGTATTCATCGCGTGGTGGAAGTGATCCTGTTTACTACGATACTGGTGATCTTTATAACTGGATTGAAATAAGAGTAAAGGAATAATCATGAAAAAACACCTTTTCTTTCTTTTGCTTCTATGTTTCTTTGGTAATGGTAATACAGATAGTACAAGTTTAAAAAAACTTGATTATTTGATTGATACTCTTATTTCGATTTCCTTTTCTGATAAGGAATGTACAGGTTGTATTAACTCAAACGAATATTTTCCATATGATTTTACAGTTGATTCTAAAAATAATATTTATTTGATTGAAGATGGTCTTAAGAATATTCGCAAAATAGATTCAGAAGGAAAGACTATATGGAATCATTCTACTGCACCTGTTCAACATTCTGTAATCCATATTTTTAAAAATAAATTGTATGCTTTTGATGGAATTATACTTGAAGCTCGTAACATGAAAACTGGTGAAATAGAAAATGAATTCGATTTACCAATTGATCGGGATAGTCTATTTTCGTGGATTGATATATTCTACTTCTATGAAAATCTTCTATATGTGAAATATAATTGTCCTGAGATGTCTGTAGCTGATGGCTATTCAGTTTTGATATTTGATATTCAAAACGGTAAAAGAATGATAAGAGCTAATTGTGTCAATTATGGCTATTCCAATGATAAAAATGTAAAAAATTTCTGGCCTATTTCTGATTGCGCTGATTGTCTTAAAGAATTGAATGGCTTACGTTCAGACAAATTTGAAGGACAATCTTCCCGTTATATGATAATAGGATTACCAAAAGATCCAAAAAATAAAGAAGATTATCGTTTGCTTGTTTTTGATAAGGTGCTGAAGAAAAAATATATGACGGATCTTAATAAATACTATAGTGAATCCTGGGGATCAAATCGTTTCAAATTTTTATCACCAAATATTGCCGTAACCAATATCGCAGAATATAAAAAAGGGATGCCGTATAAGTTACACATTATAAAAGTTAAATTTCAAAATCAATAAAGTTTCAACGCATAGATTTAAGTTGCAAAACTCAACTGTCAAGGAATACGAGAAGATTATTTTCGCTCTATTATTTCGATTAATTTCAATAATTATGTTGCATAAAACCAGAAAAAATAAAAGTTAAAATAATGAGATGGTATTCAATTTCGCTGAAGTATTTATCAAGATCTGTATTGTCCATTAGGCGATGCCACTTTAATTTTCAGTTTTTTGAATCTTTTCGATTTTCTCTCTACTCAAACCAGTGATCTCACTGATAAATTGAAAATCCAGTCCCTTTCCCAACATTCTTCTTACCATCTGATAGATCTGCTCTTCTGTCTTTACCAGTCGTTCATCTTTCTTTTCCAGTTCAGTATCCTTTTGTTCAATGATTGATTCCCTTTTTTCAAGCTCAGAATCCTTCAGTTTAATCTCTTTTCGCAACTCTGCTACAATCCTTTCAGCCTTCTCTCTTTTTAACCTTTCTTCCTCCCTGAATGCATCAGCTATCGTTTCCATATACCCCATACCTTCACTATGTTCCTTTGATACTATCTCTTTAAACCGGTGAATCTGCTTTTTCTTAATCACCGACATAAGATAAAGTAAAACCACTTTCAAATAATCGTACTGCCACTTTTGATCCTTTTGAAGCTCCTCCGAGCGCCTGATTATCCACGGTAATACTCTCCATAGATCCGGATTTCTGCTATATTTAAGTGCCAGCAGAAAGATCTTCAGCTTTCCATCCTCTATCTTCTCAGGATCAAAAAAACATAAATCCAACTTATAAAAATGAAAGTCCGGAACTACCTCTTTACCTTCCTCTATAATTGCGACCATCTCTTTCACACTATTGTCAAAATTGCAGACTCCGTTACAATTGGATATCACAATCGGTATCACAAATGGTAATAACCTGCCAGCTACTTTCTGTTTCCTATGCTGCTTCCAGATTTCTACTATATAACTCAACAGTTGAAACTGAACCTCTTTATCTGAGCTGCTCTTATGCTCAAAAAGAAGATATACCCATTGGTCATTTTTTAAGTTTTTTATGCGATAGATTATATCGGAACGATATTCCTTCAGGTTTTCATCAACCCAGGTTTCTTTCACAGTCTCAAGAGTTTCCCAATCAAGACAATTTTGAACAGAAAGCGGGATGGATAGCAAGGCTAGTGGCTTGGCTATTTCGATGTCCTGCATCGATTCGCGAAAGAAAAGGTCGTGAGCGTTGTTGATATTGTGTTGATTATTATTTTGTAGGGGCATATATTTAGCATAATTTGTGCCAGAATCATAAATTAAAAAGGAGTACGACAGCTAAAACTAAAGATGTTCAAATATATAGTCCTTATGATGGTTTATCATGGGCTTTAAGGATTTTCAGGTGCCGCTTCGATCAGGCAGAATTAATTTTCGATTCGATATTCGAGTCAGTTATTCGGTATTCGTTATTTTTAGGATTTTTCTGGTAAGGCATGCGCCCTTTATTGGTTACAGCTAGCTTTTTAGTCAGGACGTCAGAATGCGAATGTGGTTGCCTTCGAATTTCAGGAGACATTTTATTCGTTTCCAATAATCTTTACGGTACGATAAAAAACGCCTGCAATCCGTAGCTTCTTAACGAAGGATTGTTTTTTCAAGGCGATGTTTAGCAAAACTGCGGTAGTTTCCAGTTTTGTTAGTACATATCTGTTTCCAGACACAAAGGTCGATATCGATTTTAATCTCTCCAGTGCGATAAAAAACGACACAGTGGATGGCTTTCTGAATGAATTTCGGTCAGATATTGTCTACAGACTCTTTGATAAAACAAGGTCATTATTCATCTATATTCTCTTTGAGCACAAAAGTACCCCAGATAAAAGGACAATAATTCAACTGAAACACTATCTTAACTCTATCGAAAGCGAGATTCCTGAAGGTGAAAAACATGAAGGTCCCATACTCGTTGTGATTTATCATGGCAGAAGAAAATGGGGTATTTCTTTATTGCTTGATCTGGATCAGCCTGATCCTATACTACAAAAACATTTTTCAAAATTCGAATATCTGCTTTTTGATTTCTACCGAATTCCTGATGAAAAGATCATTGGTTCACCGCAACTTCGATTAACGCTTTAGTGATCCGTAGCACCTCGAAAAATAAATAAACATTGATTGGTAAATATATTTACGGAAAATAATAATTAATTCGTAACATATTTGCGAAGGATCAGGACTTAAATATATCAGAACCAGATCGATAATAAAGAAAATAGACCAGATTATCGTAATTTTAAAAGAGATGGCAGATGAGAAGGATATAGGAGAATATGTAGAAGAATTGGCACTTTATATCGATTCTACAGCTCCAGGTGATCTAAAAGGTAAGGTGCTTGAAAAGATAAGAACATCAATAATTACCGGAGAAAAGAAGATGTCTTCAATTAA
>JAAYPC010000156.1 GCA_012519985.1 Fibrobacter sp. | reverse complement strand
TTCTTGAATTTAGGTGTAAAAAAAGGGTCCCAATTTTTAATTGAAACCCATTATTTAATACACCATGGAGGACTCGAACCTCCGACCCGCTGATTAACCCCGACGTAAAGTCGGGATACCAACTGAGCTAATGGTGCCTATTGAATAAGCTCTTTGAGCTCTACTCATTCTTGAATTTAGGTGTAAAAAAAGGGTCCCAGTTTTTAATTGGAACCCATATTTAAATACACCATGGAGGACTCGAACCTCTGATCCGCTGATTTAACCAGACGTAAAGTCGGGGTACCAACCAAGCCAATGGTGTTTAACATGCACTAAAATGATTTCGCTCCTCAAGGGCGTTGCCCTTCACTCTGTAGAACGCCCTTTCAGGGCTTCGAGATGCATGCGAAATTTCATCTTTTCCAGGGCGCTGCCCTTCGCTATAATAAGTCGCCCTTACAGGGCTTTATCACATAAAGGTGATAGTATATGATATCTTCTTTCTAATAGTTTCCCTTCAAGAACTTAGGTGAACAAAAAGAGATCCAGAATAGGAATTCGGAATATTCTCCGCACATACATGTGCTCCGAGTAGAACCTAGTATTAAACAGAGATCTGTCTTGCCAGATGCCGTGTGTATCTTCTGCAAAGATTGAAAATTATTGTATTTCTATTATAAATTACGTAACTCATGCTAGCATTTAACTTACATCGTTAATAGCTATAGAATTTAGCAGGAGCCCGGCGTTGCTTATAAGTGGTATTGTATCCATTGCAACTTCCAGACTCCTTTTTGATTTTAAACAAAGAAGAGATACTTGTTTAAAAAGATTGTTCCAAAATTACAATAAAACTGGCCCAGATTCCTGCTTCTCACATTTATGATCTCAATAGATACCAAAAAAAATAACTTACATAATTATGCAATATTGTCAGTCATCTCATTCTCGATAGTTTCAATTTTCTCTATGACTAATGTAGTAAGCAAGTTAACATCCTTATGTGGTCCGACAAATACTCGATCACGTTGGATTTTGTAACTTTGTACCTGTTTTTCAACACTTTCGGTAAATGGAAAATTCCACGGCGGCTGATTTAAAATGACCCAACCGTTTTCGATTCCGCCATCAGGTCTGGCTGTGATACAATATTCATCTGTTTCCAATTCCAGGTATCTGAAATGTTCCATTTGGTGCTTGGGTATTGATTGAACGTTCACATTGGGGCAGCATGTACTTAACAATTGAAAAACAAAAGCATCTCTGTGATCGTGGGTTTCAAAATCTGTTGAAATTCGATTGTCTTTACGAGGTTCTCTCAAAAAAAATTGGGAAAAATTCAGATTGATACTTTTAATCTGGACTTTAAACAGGGTAATAAGACTTCCAACTAATTCACTCAAGAGGATACATCCTTGGGGGTTTTTCAGGTAAGTATCAGAATAATAGAGATCGATAGTTTTTGATTTCAGCATCCCTTCGAAATTCGGTATCTTGTTCTGCCATTTACGCAGAGTAAAAGTACCGAATTTATTAAGCACCATTTTCTCTGCCCGATAGAAACAGTCATCTCTTTGCGTATCAGGTTTTAAGACCGGAACAGGAATTTTTGTGCAAGTTAGTTGCTCACTACCCGATGCACACATATAGAAAGTATTTGGGACATAGCTTCCCCAGTGTTCATTGGGGGAGGGTAGACAATCGTTGGTAGAAGTAAGCCATGAATAGACAAGACCATTTGAATAGACCACCTGTGCAAGTGGTCTGAAGCCTGATAGAACTGGGTCGTTCTCATATTGGGATAATATCTCCGCCCATGCAGTGACTTGTGAGTAAACACTGAAATCGCGAACTGGCTCTCCAGAAGAGATCCAATTATCTACTATGAATCTAATCTTTGTTCCTAATAATGATCTGCGTTTTAACTCTCGCGTTAACGACCACTCATCGATATCCCAATTGCGGATGTCGCCTTTCATAAACAAACGGATCTCATTCACTTCACCAGCAGCTATTCTCATATTCAGGCTTTGTTCAAATGGACAAAGTTCAATAGTGATTTTCTCGTAAAGATCTTTGAATTCAGATGGCACCTGCTTCTCGCTCTTATGTTCTTTATACCATGAGATTAAGGTATGCCGATTTAATTTCTCCAGATTCCACTGACTGAACCTGTCAACAAGACAATGAGTACAGCTTTTACTGCAGGTACATTTCTCAAGTCGATCTATAGCGTCAATAATCAGTTTATCAATCATTAACGGGATTTGGGAAGAATAACCGGCACCACCTTTTGCGGTGTCGAAAAAGAAAATAGATCGGTAAAAATCTTTATCATCAAGATTCTGTTTAATCCCAAAGTCAATCTCACCATCTTCTATACCGATTCTCCTGGTGAACTCCCATTTCAATGCCACAGCAAGAGTTGTTAAAAGGGAATCGTCACCAGATAGCTGTTTGTCTTTTTCCCTGATACGAATTTCGCAGATGTCCGTCTGAATTCGTCCTGCAAGTACTACATTCGTTCTAATTTGTAATGACTGATCATTCCCGCTGCATTCCCTGATATCATTTTTTTCCTTTCCGCCTCTTAATCTCTTGTGCCCAGCAAGACCATGATGATCTGTGTTATCATAGTACATTGGAGATGTACGTCCACAGGAGGTACATACTGCGAATCCATTTCCATTTCCTGAGTTGTAGTACATTATTTCGGAGTGTTCACCACCAATCCGCACTTCCACTGGGGCGGTTTGCTGCTGAGGCCACCCCTCCATGTTTAACAGCAACGGTTTTACATACTGTGTTTTTTGAATAGTGTTCACCTTTCTGGATGGGTTACTTAGCAAATCAACCGCAAAACCTGCAGGTTCAATCACTTCGGTAAATGAGCCGCCAATAGAGCTGATCCCACGGAAAGTATTAGCTCCGCACATTATACAAGGTTGATTAAAATCTCCAGAGATGATTTGTTGATGTCCGCATTTGGAACAGCAGCGGATTTTGAGTATCCGTTTTTCATTGAAAGGACTTTTCAACATGATACCCGCAGATTTGTATGTCCAGCCGTCAATAACAACGTCACGTCCCGGTGCATATTCAGTTAAAGCACGAGTAAAGTGGTACGACGGAATATCTGCTGATCTGAAACTATTATCTTCATTTCGAGAGTTCTCCTGCTGGTTTCGTAAGTCCTCCATCACAACAGTATTGAATTCCATTATACCTGTGGGGATACCTGCACCGGGAAGGAATTCTTCTTCAACCAGATACTTCAGCAAATGCTGATTTTTAAATCGCCAAATTTCATGATTCAGCGCTTTCACTGCAGGAGAACTTTCAGTATAGCCATTTGAAGATAGATGAATTATGGAATCATTCAACATTTTTAGACGGACAGTTGTTCTTTTCCTGAGTTCATCCAGATGTTCTTGCGTCCGGGCCATTAAGACTTCACATCCAACTTCGGAGAGTTTTGTGCCGTGTTTTAATTTGTCAATAGCAGTGAGGACTTCCTCTGTTGAACCTGCTACCCAGGCACTGAATTGTAGCGATGCATCTACATCACCACCATCTTCACCGAAAAAAATACCCACTGTCTCTTTAATGCTGATTCCACCGGCACACCGAACATACATCCCGAACAGTAGCGCGTTTATATGCCGCTGTATTAACTGAGGGCTGTTAAATGAAACTCTCGGGGTATCCACTTTGTGTTCGAGTGCCCACTTTGGGTTAACCATCGCTTCCTCTCCTATGGGGTTACTCGCACAAAAAGTCACTGCCAGTGATCGCGCTTCTCCGCGTCGTCCAGCCCGACCGACTCTCTGCAGATAATTAGCAGGCTTGGGTGGAACATTTGTCATCATTACCATGGAGATACCTCCGATATCAACCCCCATTTCCATTGTTGTGGAGCAACTCAGGAAATTTAACCTGCCTGATTCAAAGTCTCTCTCAAGCTGCCTGAGTCTGGTATCCTTCTGCTGCGCGGTATGCTCTCCAGCCATGAAAATGGGATAGTCCAGAAAGATTCTTTCGTAGAGATCGCTCCAAAGCCCCTTCTCTTTGATCTCCTTGTAATTGTCCTGAATCCAATTGAATATCTGCTCCCTTTCAACTTTTTTTCCGTAATTATCTTCACCATTAGGAAATTTGAAAAAAGGCATCCGGACAATTTGTTCTGAAACTTTATACCTCTGAATATTTTTCTGAGTTATATACCCTTTGATCCAGGGTGTGTATCCTCTGAACACTGTGTCCAGGAAACGGTTGGTTACTGGACAGATGTACGCATTGGTCAGTAATTGAAAATGGGCGTATCTTTCGAGGTCAAAACAATAGCCCTCAACATCACTTCCAATCATCATCGGTTTAATCGCGTTCCAGGCATCGAGCAGAAGTGAATCAACTATATCTATGTCTGTCGTGCTCATCAAATCACGTTCGTGATACCCTAACCCTGCACACAGGAGAGTGATCAATCTCCGCTGTCTTTTCTTATTTTGCTCGAATTGTGGCCAGATCTTCTTGTACAACTTAGATTTAGGCGGAAATACGCGACCTGAACGGTAATGCTGAGTTAAAAGTGGAGATACACTATCGGGTAGATGCACGAACGTGTTTTCTCTCACGAAAAAATCAATGCAGATTTTTAAAAATGACCGCCATTCCTCAGCAGATAAACCGACAAGCTTTGCATTTGATGAAGGGAGAAGTTTATCCAATTCGGGGTATGACAGCTTTACCAACCCAAGAGTTTCCGGGGAATTTTCTCTTCGTGGTCGCCGCCCGAATTGGTCCCATAGCAATGCAGATGCATAATTATCTTTACTCGCGAGAGCCCCGCCGTTTCGGCTGGTCAGCTTAGACAGGACATCAAAATCTCCCCACGCCTGCAAAATTCTATGAAATTCCTGCCATTTCACCGGTTCAGGTACAATAAGTTCAGGATTCTTACTAGCAGCTATTCTATCTTCAATCTCTTGAATTTTTGCTACGAAAGCAGGAACATCAGGATGAGCTTTATAGATGTCCAGTTCCTTAAGTATTTCTGTGGAGACACCATCTGTTGGCAGTTGCTTGAGTCTCTCTTTAGCCAGGTAATGGAAAATTCTCGTTCGAATCCAGAATCTCTCTATTTCAGCATTAATCTGCGCTGCAGAGCGGGCTGTACCTTGCCTGTTGTCAGTAAAAGCAAGCATTTTGCGACCTTCCCACAATTGACCTAACGACTGAGGTTCCGCCGGAGGAGCCTCTTCAAGAAACGTTGGTAGAAGAATCCGCGAAAGAAAAGGTGCGCCTGCCCTATAAGAGATGGTTCTTTCCAGGTTTTCACCACATATAGGACAGGTGGGTATAGCGGCGTTGGTTTCCCAGAACGGTCCCTGGTCAATTTTGATTCCTTCTTTGTTGATTCCACAGGGAAACCATTCGTGACGATCTTCCTCTGTGACATTATCAAGTTTGGTCATCCAGAAATCATTCCACTCACCATGCGAAACTGCATTTTCATCGTCATCGGTGTCTGAATCTTCATCTGTAAGATCGTCAAGCACAAAGCTTTCATGTATTTCCGCACCTGCTAAACGTACTCTATTTGAATTGTGATCAATTTGTCCTTTGAAATAGTGTGTGCCACAGCATCTGCATCCGACAACTTCAAGCATCGGAAAACCGCAATCCAGGCAGCTGGATGTCAGCTTTGTGGTAAAAGCCCCTAAAGCATCGGCCGGACGAATATCCGAATGACGCGAGCAGGCAGGGTTTGTGCAAGCGAATATGCCGGGTATAGTACGGATGAAAAGATGAGCCCTTAAAGGAACAAGTGCCTCTTTGCCGCTATCGGAAAGGTGATTGACCAGTTCAAGAGCAGAGCTTTTATTATTGCAACCAAAGTGATCGCCTATTTCCTTCAATGTTAAAGCAGGTGTACTGATAATCTTTGAACGCAGTTTATGCACCTCGAATGAAACTTGTCTTTCCAGACTACTTGCTGATTTGAATCCCTCGTATGTTGAAGTATGAATAGCTGGTTGTGGAAGGTCTTTGTTGAAAATTCTTTTTCCACCGATCACCTCTATATCTGAAATTTTTTTACCCGAGAGGTCAGCAAGAAATTTTTTCAGGGTTTCATTAGTTTGCTTCTCATCTCCACCACCGATGGTGGCAGATGTCGCAGCAAAACGCACATCTTCGATGTTCATTTCGAACGCATCGAGAACTCGCCTTAAAAGCATAGCCATTTCTGCTGCAACAGAGCCGGTGAAAGTGTGAGCTTCATCCAAAAGAATCCAGCGGAGCTTTTTCTTTGATTTATCAATAATTGGCTGATCCTTCTGGCGAATCAACATATACTCAAGCATGGTAGGATTAGTGAATAGAATCTGAGGCGGCGCAGAACGTATAGTATCTCTGTCAATGACTTCCGGCAAACCTTTTTCTCTTTTGTGACTATTTTCAGTATCGGGTGTTTTACCGTTATACACTGCAAAACGAACCAATCCTTTTAGCGCCTTTGTCCAGGCAAGTATTCTGTACCGCTGGCTTCCCATAAGTGCATTAAGTGGGTAGAGAAAGAGAGCACCGACTCCTTCTCTATTTCCATTCAGAGACTGCTCATAAAGATCATGAAGAACAGGAATCATGAAGCATTCAGTTTTTCCAGAACCGGTACCGCTTGTCACAATGATAGATTTTTTTTCCATGAGCAGCGCATTCCAGCTCTTTAACTGATGAACATACGGTATACGATCCTTTTCAAAACGGTATTCGCCTGTTGCTTTATCTAATGCCATGATGAATTCTTTGCGAAAAAGGCCTTGGAGATCTGCCATCTTCTCTTTTGCAGGCTCCCATGGAAATGTCGACTGAAAAACAGGATCGGCGAGAAGGGGTTCTTCAACAGAGAGTAAATACCGGATATAATCCTGAAAAGGTTTGTTACCATTTGACCACAAGGATATGAGGGCATCTGCTGCCCGCCTGTCTGCATTCTCGTATAATCTTTTAAAATCCATCAGTTTTCTCTCCCTTGCGATATGATTTTCAGGATCATGTGTTGAAAAACCTGATCGTACCATACAGGATTCATCTCTCTGTAATATTTTAAACGGCTGATTTTCCTATCTTCATCATCAATGTAACCTTGTGAATGCTTAGTAACTATCAGGGCTGCTTTTACGGGAGCAAGTATAAGCCCCCATTGGTATCTATCAATATCATCGACTGGAAACAGGTGACGACATTGCGGTTCAATTGTCGGAGTCCATATCGGCCAGTTCTCTTTAGGACCAATAGCAATCCGAAGATCGGTAATCCATTGTTTCGGGACCGGACCGGGATCAGAACATTTGTAATCGGGATTATTGCAAAGAGAGAGAAGAAAGTCTCCAAGAGGTTCTTTATTCACGCAATCATAAAGTGCAGTGAAAAAATAACGCAGTCTTTTCAAATACTCCCGAAGGAAAACAGGCTCTGACTGATGAGATAAAAAATCAGCTGTTTCTTTACGCCATGCTTCCAAAGGCAGCAAGTGCCAGGCAAACGGTAGCGACTCCTCCATTTGCAATAGTTCGGATGTTAACATATACTCATTCGGATATCTTTGAAGTGAAGCAAAGAAGAAACGGACCGAAAGGCTCGGGTTTCTCGCTATAACACGGCAGGTATCAAATACCGCTGCGGGCAGATCATGTTTTTCGAGCAGTTTATAATAACTGACCACTTGTTTCCAGGTATCGCTCTCTGAAGGTTCATCAAGAAGCAACTTTTCTAGGGCAGACCAGCGCTCTATAGGTTCTTCGATCCTGGAAAGTAAAGAAAGCCGATCCGGTTGCTCGGTCCTTTGATCCGCTTTGTTAATCTTTAACGAAGGTCTTAACCTTAAGCCGTCAGAAATTCGACTATGAACAATCCATCCTCCTGAAATGGCATCTTCTGGGAAAACATATCCTGCATCTGTCGCTATTAACGTTGTTTCCATTATCTGGTTATCAGACATTTCCAAAGGGATACCCTGCAGCTCAATACCTGCTTTAATAGACTGACATGAATTATCCAAGAGATTAAAAGGTATCTCCAGCGGGTCTGTAATATAGCAGTTATATCGAGCAAGTTTAAGTCGATGTTTGCTCGTACCCAGAGAATCAATTACCTCGAAAACTACAAACGAGGCTGGTTTAAAAGGATCCTGCAAATTGAACAGTCGTTCCAGTTCAGGTTTAAAATGTAGCAGGGAATAGGACGGCGATAGCAAGGGTATTGACTTATTGATAAGGCCCTCATAGCTGACACGTACACTGTAACCATCACCGATGCAGTTGAGCCTGTATCCATGAAGAGAATCAATGCACAAGGTGGTGTTCTGTTTTACAAGTTCACCTTGTGGATCAATTATAAAGACACCATCAAAGGGAGGGATGACTTCAACCGTTCCCCTGCCTCTTCCACCATTGAACTCGAAAATTAGAGAAAGCTTGCCAAAGGTTCCTGACGGATTCAATCTCTTTACATTCAGATTAACAGTATTGTCTGTTGATCTTACCGGAGTAATATCCATGTTGCCGCAACTGGAACGGGCTGACACGAGTCCATCGAATCCATGTATTTTTACTATTCCTTCCAGTGGTCCACCTGGAATTACCTCAACTGTCGTATTTTGCCCGATATAGCAGCATTTTAAAAAATTCTGCCCTCCCGGTGTATCTACTTGATACGTTATCGTTCCTGGTAGAGGCAGTCGTTCGCTGTTTTTTGTCCATGCAGAGTTATTATTATATCGCCAACTGATGCTGTTTTTGGGTATGCTTTGTGAAGTTCCGTTCTCATCATACCATCTGATCTCAGGAAAATCCGTAAACACTGGTATTGAAGATTTTCGAATCCAGGTAGGGGTAGTCCCCGAAAATGTAACATACGCCTCATCACATTCAGCACTGGTTCTAAAGACAATTCTTTCGTCATTAAAATAAGCGATAATCTCTCCGGAACACTTTTTCATTATGTAGGTACATTCATTGTATATAAAACTCTTTGCTTCACCTATAAAGCCTGAATCTTCCAGGCTCCAACCATCAGGAAGGACTACCCAGGCATCTCTAAATCTTGTTTGGTTTGTAACTATAAGATTAAAGCGATCCGGTTCTGTTTCAACAGCGAGAAATGGGGTAGTCAGATCGATTCCAAAGCAACCGGGAGGATACCATTCCCGGGATGTGTTATCCTCTGATAGTATGCAGCACGATGGGGGCTCGCTCCCATTCCATTGCTGTGGGATGGTTCGAGATGAATACAGTTTTAACTTTCTGCTTCCTGATTCCCGGTACAAAGCAACCTCACACTCGTCAACAAACATCTTTACGCGAGAACCATTTACATCGTTTCGGGAGCAGAACTCATCCGATAATACATCATCAAAGTCGAGACTGTATCTGAATACGCCCGCAGATTCCTTCAGCAGCAGTTCCCAGTTAAAACGCATTCCTGCAGAAGAAATCATCATCTGACGTTTACTTGTCTGCAGCATATCTATAATGGAACGGATCTTGTCGTTTGCAGAAGCATCAAAAGGAAGGTCGTCAAGGTTGTCTGAAAGGATTGCTTTCACAGTCTGGAGAGATAAATCATAAATGATATCATTGCGGAAAGCATGAGAAAGCCTGTTGATCAAGTCTGAGCGCTTAAGCCAATCAGTATCCACCTGTTTCTCGCCATAAGTTTTTACTCTTTTCAATAATGAGATAAGAAAATCAGAATAGTTGCCGATCCCCTGACTGAGCCGCTGAAGAGGAAGGCCACCCTGAACAAAGAGTGTCCGCAGGTAATGGTTGTTCGTAAGCCTGATACAGGGAATCTTGAGAACTTCAAGACCCTCCACACTTGCAAAACGAAACTCATTACGATACCTGAGTAAATCCGGAGATATTGATTTCAAAACATCGTCCCAGGAAGGAGATCCGCCATTGTATTCCCGCTTCCACCATTCGGAGACATAGAAACTGAAGTCCACACAACAGGAATGAATGCGGGATTTTCTAAGCGATTCGGAAACTGAGTTTTTCAGTTCCAAATACTCCTCTGAAGTGCAGCCATATTTCCATAGGGGAGAACCGCTATGCTTTCTCACGCCATTTCTGCAGAGTACTTTGTCAAATACTAACATAGGTGGCCTTTGGTTTGGAATTTACAATCATTTTAAATTTAAAAACACATGTCTTTAATAAAGATAAAGTTTCATTTCTGTGTTGGAATTGTAATCTTGCACCAGTTCAGGTAAAAAAGTATAAAATCTCATTCTCTGCCGTACAGCATTGAGGAGGGTTCCAATTTTCAAACTCTTGCTTTACCAAATCTCTTGTATTCATATAAATTCCCCTTTATTGAATGTTATTATAAGAGTTTATAATGATGAAGTTTAATACAAACACATGCTTATATTCTGTTGATAAAGTCTTTTTCAATTTTTATTTAATAATACACAATACACTCACACCCTCAAATACGTAACCTCAAACCCCTTGATACTCCTATACTTCTGATTCCGATTCGCCAATGCAAACGCATTGTTCATTTCATAAGGCTGATAAATATCCAATCCTCTGTCCAAAGAGATTTTCCAGCCGGTGTCGGTTATGATATGCCTTGCGTGAATAGAATTGGAATCATCAAAGCCCCAGGTGAACTGAATTCCGGCTACTGCACAGTTGTCTTTTATCTGCTGAAAAGATTCTTCCTGAAGATCACCTTTGAATTCATCCTTTACTGTGACAAGGTGGATGTGTACTTCTTCGTCCTCGGGCTTTATTCTCAGAACAGTTTCCACAAATTCCATGAAATTGCGGATCTGAAAAAACAGGCGAATATAGGGATCAGTAACCATAATGCGCCTGGCACCACGGAGATAATCGGAAAAGAGTGCTTCGAACGTGATGCCCCTCTGGTTCTCTTTGAATTCCAGGTGCTTAGGCATCGGTTCCTGCGGAGATGCTTCGGTTTGAGAAACATTATCGGAAGATGCAGGAACGGGTTCGATAATCGACTGAGCCTCTTCTTCTGAACTTTCTTCACCACTGCTATCTTTATAGTAGTACCTGGGGTACTGCTCTTCTTCCAGAGTCTTTACAAACTTTTCACTGCTGCTTTCCAGATCTTTATAGCTGAATCGTACCCTCATGTAGGTTGAATCTATCCGCATAAGCTGATCTTTAACCCGCTTGCGGCCTTCCATGGAGAAACGCAGAATAGCTTCGACTTCATCTTTGGAGGCATTCTCATGGGGAAATATAATTTTCATCAACCCGCTGAATGTCTTTTGAATTCCATCCCGATCACGGGTCGAGATGTCGCTGGACAACTCAAAATATTTCTGATATCTGTTCGAGAAATCGTAGTTACGGAATGTCTTCAGGATTTCAGCTAAATAATCGATTACAAAACCATACCCGTCCGAAAATAATTCACCTCTGAGAATATCGATTTCCCATCCCGGTATGTAAAAATGAAGCCTGTCAAGAAATGCCGAATCTTTGTATTTTGAAGGCAACTCTTCAAAGAGGTCGGAGTGCTTTAACATATAGGGCAGATTGTGTTTCGTATTTCCTACAAAAGACATGGATGCTTCTGCGCTTTGGGTATCTATTCCCCGGGAGAATGATTTGTTGGCCAAATAATTTTTAAGAATATCAACAAGAGCCTTATCGACCTTTTTCTCCTGACCCGCAAATTCATCAAAAGAAACAACATCCCAATATCCCACAAGTCCGATTTTTGGAAACTTGCCAGCATTACTGACAAACAGTTTTGGTACCGTGACTTCACCACCGGATATTAAAATTCCATGCGGCGAAAACTCTGAATAGATATGTGATTTTCCTGTACCCTTGGGGCCAAGCTCAATAAGATTATAGTTGCGCTCACAGAAAGGGATAAGCCTTATCAATTGAAGAAGTTTTGCCCGTTTTGAAAGCATTTCCGGATTAAACCCGATGCTCTGAATCAGCAAATCTATCCATTCATCAGTGGTAAACAGAGACCTTGCCTTTATGAACTGGTCAAAATCGAAAGTAGATAATTGAATCGGCTTAAGAGAATTCATGGTCCAGGGGCAAACGCCCTTTTCCTCAGACTGCGTATATTCGATATCAGAAATACACCATACACCACCAACCAACAGCTTTTTGTGTTTCTTAACTGTATCGGAGTCCACAAGAACCTTTGAAATACCTAAATTTGAAAAGGTTGCCTCATGCACATCTTTTTCACTATTGAAGTCTACACTGATTTTATCAATCACCTTCAGATGACCAAGCCTGGCAATCTCTGAACGGATGAGATTTGCCTCATTGCGGTGCACGTAATGTTTACGGAGGATCTCTTTTACAGTTTCGATTCCCGACTGGATACTGGCTTCTTCCGATGTAGCACAGTACTGCCCCAGCAAGTACTCCAGCACATACGAGGGGACAATAGCATTTCCCTTGACCGTTTTTACCAGATCTTTACGTACTACTAATCCCGGGAAGATCTCATTGATTTTTCTGTCAAGTTCATTCATATCTATACCTCATTAAAAATCAAAATCCGAAGTGAAAGAACGGCGGAGAAGGTACCGCACAGTTCTGTATTCTTTGAAATGCGACGTCTTTCCTTCCCGCTCCTCTGCCTTGAGAACGACTTCCTGATTATTGTACATATCAGCCTTGCTTGAGAGCACGAAACGTACGGGAGTTTCCCGGTCGCGGGGATCCGTTGAGGGGGAATCGAAGGTCAGTTCATGGGAATCGGAGATCAGCTCTCCTGTTTTGGAGTAGATGCCTGCTCTAAGGCACCGAGGAGGCATTTTTTCTGTTACAGGCTGCTCCTGGAAAAACACCACTGTCAACTGTCCCGATGTGATCGTCGATGTGCTGCCTTTGAGCACCTCAACTGAAACGGGCTCTATGTCGTCTCCACGTTTTTTGTTTATCGTGATTACAGGGATGACAGTTTCCTGGAGAGTTGCTCCACCGTGAACAAAACGGCTTCCGCTACCCCTGAGTCTAAGCCTGCAGATCGATCGGGGGATTCTTATCTCCATTTCTCCTGCCAAACCAGCCTGACTGCTTGATAATGACATGAGAGAGGGGTGGTTTTGTAAATTCCTGCCAAGGAGGAAGCGGCGATCCTGATAAAGAATGTTCGGATCATTAATTTCAATAGCCGCAAAGTCGCTTTCATCCAGCTCGTTATTCTGGTAGATGAAACCGTGATCAGCAGTGATTATCATGTTGTTGAAATTGGATGCAGCAAGTCTCTTCACCAGAACAAGAAGTTCCTGTATCGTATCATTGACAGCTTCAAAAACTCTGCCTTCAGCGTCTTTTTTATCACCGACACTATCGATACGGTTGTGATAGACATACAGGACCTCATTATCGCGCACCAATGCGCGACTCTCTTCTTTATTGAGCTTTAAAAACTCCTCTGCGCTGATCGCCTGGGCTCCGCCTGGAACTGCGGCCTGAAGAATCTTTGCACGGTTAGCGGTTCCAACACTGCTCTGCCCATCTACCAGCACCGTTCCGGAATCATTTTCTGCAATCGCAATCTCCTTATTGGGGAGAAGTGATGCCATGCCAAGCTGGGTATAGCTGGGCAATGCTGATTGCATGAAGGAAAGGCGGGCCTCATAACGGTTTTCCTGTCGGATTTTCCGCCACAACTCTTCACCGCATTCGTAGCGAAGAGCATCGGAGATGATAACCGCCACTTTCTTATTTGCATCAAGAAAGGGTTTCACCTCGTGGTTGAAGAATTGTCTCTGCGAAGTAACGCCTGCAATATCCCATGATGAGTTTCTGTCAAGGGCTGTCTGCCATAGATCACCCAGAGGCATGAGATAACTGTTTGAATAGAAGTTCTCAATCTGTTCCGCCAGAGGCTTGAGAATTGTCTGAGATGATTTACGGAAATGAAAGAAAAAGGTGCGGTAAAGCTGGTCAACTTTGTACCACGTGGATACATACTTGGTATATCCGTTCTCTGCAGACCCGATCTGAAGATCAATATCTTTAAGGAGATTAAAAAACTGGGATGCATAATCGAGAGCATCGAAAAAATCAGAATAACGATCATGACAATGGCTGTTGCGGCGGGCGCGGATAACAATCTGGCACTGCTCGAGTGTTATTGTACGTTCACATAACTGGCGTGTGAGATCGGAAATAACTTTTCTGTCGATAAGTTCGAAAAAATCGATCCGTCCAAGTTGCCTCATGTCTCTGTGAAGCAGGTCCTGTTCGATATTGAGCACCGTAGCACTTTTTTCGGACAGCTTCTCAAATGTCGTTTTTTGGCTGATACTGTCTTTCCAACGATTGAGAAACACAAGTGCTTCGGGCCGGAGCCGGGCGGTTTCCTGCAGTTCAAGAGCATAGCAGGATTTAAAAAGTTCGATTGCGAAGTCTGCTATGGAGGGTGATGATGATCTGTAACCGTAAACGCGTTCCATCTGTTGCCAGAAAAAATCATCCAGTCCGCTTTTGGAGAGTAAAGTGAATTTGTCATCCCTCTCATCCCCATGCTCCTGAAGAAAAGATTCGAGTATTGTATCGATTCTCGCTTCAGTTGCAGTACCGCAGCACACTGCACCCATCTTGAGACGGATATCAAGGGCAGTATCATCAGGTTTGAGGCGGCTCTTGAGTGCTTCACGCCGTTTCGCCGAACTGTAGAATCCTTGATGGTTCTGTACAAGATCGGAGAATTCTGGTCCGAGCTCAAGTTCTCCCAGCCACAGAGCGCACTGGTCGGTACGGAATTCGGCATGGGACAGTTGAACATCCAATAGCCAGTTGGAAATTTCCGGAGGTTGGGGACCGGATTTATAGACAAGGAATTTCTGCAGAGGTTTTTCACGCAGGATGTGATACTTAATAGTCAGCTCGTTATTTTGGATCTCGAGCTTGACCACGTCATCCAGATTGAGGTTGTCGTAATCGGATCTCAACTCTTTTTTTTCATCGTACCAGAACACAATCCGGTGTTTATCGAACATCTTTTGCAGTGCCTGGGCTATCTTGGAATCCATTGTAGTCCTATTCCTCTCCCTTATCCAGTCCCGGAATTGTTCTGAGTGCCTTGCCAAACCTTGGATAGTTCTTTTTTACTCCGTCATCCAGATCTATTTCGATCTTTTCACCTGCCAGAGGATACAAAACATCTCTTTCGTATTCATCTATTTCAGCGATCTGTTTTTTTAGTTTTTCGATCTCCCTGAGTGCTGCAGTTTTCTGGCCAGCAGTAGCGGTGGGGGAAATAGATTCATGGGTTTTGTTATCCAGGTAGGCTTCAAGTTTGGTGCGGAAAACCCGCAGGTAGTCATTAAGAATGATACTCACTGTGTCAGGCCTGTAGCGGTGCATATAGATAAGTGCGTTGAAAGTACCCTTGGGAGAACTGAACATCCAATAGATTGGGCGCTTTTTATAGGTTTTGAGATGGTCGGTGTAAAAAGAGTTCAGGAAATAGTCACGGATGAGCTGCGGTTTACCCTTGCCGTTTGTTTTATATCCGAGCGCTTCCTCTATGAAGCGTAGGTTTTCCTCGAAGTTCTCTTCACCAAAGGTAGTCTTGAGAAATCTCTTGAACCGTTCGACCAAATCATCTGGAAACCAGTCCACCTCCATGAGCGGTATGACATTGTCCTCGTCAGGCATGAAGGTTGGCTGAGGAACCTGCTTGAGGTAATCTTCAAGAGTTTCACCTTGATTGGCAAGAACGAGGCCGGGTTTGTCAAGAGAGTAGCGGCCGAACATGCACCCTACTGAGTAGGAGATGAATTCCTTCATTGTGTCTTGTAGGAGAAGACCTTCAAGCTGCTCGGGGGTTTTGTCGTCGCCGTAGCGATAATAGGGATTACAGGTGAGAGTGATCTCCTTTAGTGGAACTTCTGGAGTGAGTTCATCCTGAAGTCCGTAAGCTTCGATGAAAATGCGATTGTTCTCTTCTTCGAGGTGTTGCATTTCGAGAGACACATTTCTCCATTGAGTAAGTAATACGCCATAAGCCTTTGCGATAGTGGAAATGTTAACTTTCGAATTTATAAGGGGGAGTGATTGGAAGTCCCACGAAATTTCAAAGGAGTTCCAGTCTGTCTTTGCGTATTTCAAGCAGTTTGTTAAACTACCTTCAAAATTGCAATGAACAACGGGGATTCTACTAATATCCCCAGGTTGAAAGTTTATAGTATCGTTGAATCCTTCCAAAAAATAACCAGGTATTTTTGTTGAAAGCATTGCTGCTAACAAATCGAGCTTATCATCATCACTAAAAATTGAAGAACCCCCAGAGTCGAAAAGAAATCCACTATCCGATAGGCGGGATGAAAACTGCCCACTTGTGACCGCCGAATATGTAATGGCTTTTTTGAAGTAGAATTCTTCCGCTCTTACAGAAGCTTTCCTCTTACCATTTGCATCGAAATTGTTCTTTATTTCTAAACCATCATTTTCCCAATTAACAAGGTTCTCTGCAAAGCCGTACCATTTCCTATATCCGCCACCTTTATTATAAGGAAACCATTTGCAACCTGATTCTTTAGCCTCTTTTGCGGATCGAAAACCTAAGCCAATTCTATTATACGATATCTCATACCAAGCGCGAACAAAGCGTTCATTGTCTGCAGTAGTCATTCCGGTTTTTACCTGAGCAATATCAGATATTTGTTGGTTTTTTTCAAATATTTGATATGCAGATAGTGGGAACCAATACGCGATCGGACACCCCGGAACCTTCCCGAAATCTTCAGCGCTGGCAGTGAATTTTAGTTTACCACCAAAACGATTATCCCTAAAATCCTTCTGCTTCTCAGCCTCATTCTCTCCATCAACAAGCCTTAGGTATTCCCCTCTGTGATAAGCTCTTTGTTCATGTTCCAGTACAAAAGCAGTAGTCTGAACCACTTCACCACCGATACTGTCGAAACCACGCGCTCCCAAATGGGACATAGAGAGAATAGTATCATTCTCAAGTATCTTTTTTCGCAAACTCTCAAAACTGGATAGAAACATCCAGCTTTGCATGGTGATCATTCCCACACAACCCTGTTTGACAACCAAATCCAGGTTGCGTTCTATAAACATGGCAAACAGATCACTCTTACTATCAGGATACTCTTTCTTTGCAAATTTGCCAAGTTCTTCATTCATTCCCTTCCCACCCATATAGGGTGGATTTGCGACTACCACATGGTATCGTGGTCTCAAAAACTCCACCATCCGCAAAATCTTCAAAACACTCTCATGTGTACCAGCCAGAAACATGTTCCCTTCCACACCCTTTGTTTCCAGCATCTTCCTAACGCTCTCCACATCGGTTTCGATCGGACGTATAAGAGAACCGAAATTGTCCGCATCCTTGAACTGACGCAGCGTTTCCTCAAGATTTGCGGTAAAGAGATCTCTACCCACTTTATCCATGTAGGTTTGAAGGTCATTTTCTTCGATCTCGACTTTTTCAATCAAACAGATATTTGGTTCGACAAGCTCACCACAGGTGGCTGCTCTCTTGAAAAACCGACGATCCTTTTCGCGTGCTTTCATGACAAGGGCGAAAGCGGCCAGTTCCGCTGCCCGCTCATCTATTTCTATTCCAAAAAGATTATTCTGCAGAATAAGCCCTGGGATCTCAGGTGCATCAAACCCTTCTTCTTCATAAATAGAGTACAATAACTCAAAAGCATACACCAGAATGTGTCCGGAGCCGCAGGCGGGATCGCAGATCCTGATCTCCAGGGGAGAGGAAATTCTTAAGTAGTCAGTTTCCTGTGAACAGTGGCCAGTTTGCTGCGGAGCGCACTCAGCATTTTGCTGATCTCCTCTCTTAACTGGAGAGCATTTTGAGCTTGACTTTCCGATATGTAGTTGAGCCTTATTGCCAGCAATATCTGTGTCTCCACTTCCGCCAGTGACCCCCGTGAGATCGAAAGAAAATTGAGAAATTCCGCTCTCAATTGACGAGCTTACCCCTCCGCGATGTTGGAAGGAACCGAAACCGTTGCCCTCCGAACCTGGTTTGTTAAAGCATACATCTCCTCCTTCGGAAAGAATTTGCTCAGACGATACACTTCCTCTACCAAGTCCATCACTTTTTGCCAAACTATCAGTTCTTTGAAACTTTTTACCATTGTTTATCCCCCTTTCCACTGAACACTGATCCCTGTTCACATTTTTACTGTCCACTGATCTCTGCCCACTATCCCCACTGCTTGCAGGAGGAATATAATATTCCATCTGATTAATCAGTTTGGAATTGGGTCGGTTGAGCATCCATAATCGCCCAAGAGAGTTCTCCACCATGTAGCGAACGATCCAATTGGGTGTAAAAAGTTGAGTGGCGGCAGGAATGTTCTCAGGTGTAATTTTCTTATTCTTCTTAAGATCGCTAAAAACCTTGTCCTTCTTCTCAGAGATATAAAACTGATAAAGCCATCCGATAACCTCCACGTTTTCGCAACTCTCTTTTGTCATCGCTTCACGGGTGTAAGCCAGGATAGAGTTACCGGAAAGAAGATCATCAGGAAGAAGAAGCTCGGAAAAGTCCTCAATCTTTTCAAAAAGAAAGGGCATGAGTTTGTGGTACTGATTACAACTTGCTACAAGGAGCATTCGATAAGCTTCCTGCTGCGGCTCATTGGAGACTACGCTTCCACTAAGAAGTCCAAAAAGTCTCTCCCTGTTAATAAAGGGCTGTAGGTCATCATGCACCTGCCCGGCCTTTGCTTCGGCCAGAATCTCAGGCTGAGTCGCCTCTTCTCTCGGAGATACAACTGAAACTTTTGTGTACCCATTAACATCCATGAACCGGAATGCACAGAACCGGTTAAACCACAGATAGGCCACCCGCTCCACCACTCTTTCGCGGGAGGTTTTGGAGATCTCCTCCTCAAGCGAGTGCACCGCAATTTTAGATTCCCGTCGCGCAAGTGAATCTTCCTTAAGTACTGCTGTGAGTTTTGTTTCGACCTGCTCGATGAGCATCCGGCGAGCATCCTGTGCGAACCGTTTTAGCTTTGCTGTATCCATTTATCTGAAATTTCCTTATACAAGTATTATTTCTGATTGACTATTCCTATGATCTTATCCCAACCAGGTCTGCAATTACTTTGGCGGTATTGTACTGCTCAATCACCACTATTTCCATAGCCCATCTCCTAATAATCTTTCTTATATTCTTACCCGTTTACCCAACTTGATTTCTTCCATAATAACTTTTTTTAGTTCCTTGATATATTCCTCTACATCTTCCTCGTTTGCCAGATAGGGTCTTTCAAAGCCAACAGTAATATTTTTCAGTGGAACGTACTGCTGAACCGGCTCTTCACATTTCTTACCATGCGGTGAACCTTCTCCGGATACAGGTTTCGCTTCATACTCTGGTTTTACCGGTTCCTGAGGTTTTCCCCACCGCTCGATCCGGTTTAGAATGCTGTTATATTCGAAATCTTCAAAGTTCCGCACGATATCATAAATAACCGGTATGAGTGTTTGCGCTGTAATCTTCTCTTTAACTGATGAAAAACAGGTGTGAATTTCGCGTTCCCGGTCAGGAGCAAGCACACCATACTCGGGCATCTGAGCAACTTTACATTGCAGTACTTCAATTTTCCTATTTGCCTGCTCAACCGTTTCAGCAATCTTTGTCTTAAGCTTTTCCCTCATCCCCTCCAGAACGGTTCTAAGAGTCTGTACATTCGCACTCTTGTATCCGTCAGGATCGCTCAACAACTTTGAAAGTGTCTGCACATCCTCTGAAGGAAGGTAATTCATATTCGGTTCGTTGGTCTTATAGAATTCAACCGCATCATTAAAAAGAGTATATCCCGAACCGTTAATAAACCGAATTATTGGATCTGCAACCGTCTCTTTCATTTCGAAAAGTTTATCTTCCTGCTTCAGCATCTCCGTAAGATAAAACGAATAAGACTTCCTGCAGAATGATTTGTAAAATTCGATAACAGGTGTAAGCTTTGAGATAAATACCAGGTGTCCTGAATCAGCAACCAGCTTTTCAAGTTCGGATACTTTGGCTGCAAAGGCTTCTGCCACATCTTTACCCAAAATTTTAGGCTCGTTTGAGCCGCTGCCGGTATCAAAAAACTCCTCATAGAAATACTTAAGCTCTCTGACTTGAGCGGGCGTAAACTCGATCTGCGGAATAAGCACAAGATGTGCATGCTCAGCCGTATTGCGGAAAGCAATCAAAAGATCTTTTTCCTCCAGAATCCTGCTGTCTTTACGAACCTCGACCTTTCCTCGGGCGCACAGTTTCGCAGCAATACAGAGAATTCCGCCCAGATGCCATCCATAAGGTTTCTTCTCGAATTTCTCGACGAGTGCTTTGAGTGTGGTACGCACCCCGGAGGCGATCGAATTGGTCTGGATAACCGACATCATCTCCTGCTCCGGTTCGCTCATCGATACAGCATCATTTCCAAAGAGCGTCTCACCGCTTCCCTGCAGGTAGTTGGCCACATCCTCCTCGCGGTAGTTTGTCCTGCGCAACATACGAAGATTCGGGTACACACGTGTAATCAGATCGAAGAACGCTTTCACTACTTTGGTGTTTGGATCTGTAGTGTCAAGCTCCATCTCCTCGCCACTGACAAGTACGCGGGCTTTCCCTGTCTGGATCGCCAGACGGGTAAGCAGCTCTTCATAGCGTTTCCGGTTCTGCTGTGCTTTTTCGATAAGAATTCGTGCAACAACCTCCTGCTGGGCACTTCCCTGATTCAACCTCACATACTTGTCTGTTTTCTTGTAGAGAATTAAATCCCGGTAGATCCGGTCATCCTGTAATAAAACCAAAGTGATTTCTGGCTTACCGAGAAAATTGCTTTTCAAGATATCAATATTTCCGCAGTTCTCATGGAAAGGGCTTATTACATGTACCGCCAGCTCATAGTCACGTCCATACAGCTGATCGTCAAGCTTGCGGCTGAATGCGTAATCGTGCCCGTTATCATCGTAACGGATCTTCCTGTCCTTTATGATCTGATCAAAAAGGATTTTCGCCAGTTCCTCTGAAACATCTTTTGAATCAACCTCGGTATTCTTAATCTCCTGCTCGACATCCTTTTCTTCATCCGTAAGGAACTCATACAATTCACCATTGCGCTGTATATAGGTTTCCTGCTCAAGCAGAGCAAGCGCCTCCTCTACATTCTGACGTAAAGCAGCTATGCTCTGTCCGAACTCCTCCTGCATAAGGATGCAGAGATTGCGCGGCGTTGCCTTGAATCCCTTTACATATTTTACCAGAAACAGGGCTTTAAGAAGGCGAACGGCAAAGCTGTGCTGAAGGTGCTGCTCGGCCCTGGAAATCGATGACTGGATTTTTGTCTTAAGGGCAGTCCGTATACCCTCGTACATGAGATCAAAGGTGGCAAGCTGACCGATATTCTTCTCTGTAAGTTTAATGGCAACATCGCGGAAAACCCCGAGCATGGACCGTTCTCCGACCGAACTGTGTTTCCCTTCAAAGGCATTATGATCTGACAAACTTTGAATGGCAGCCTGAAAGAGCGGATACTGGTATGGAATAAAAGGGTATGAGTGAATGAAATGCTCTTTATCCTGAAAATTCTTAAACGTCTGAGATCCATCGGTAAAGTCAAAAAGAGTTTTAAAATTACTGTGTTCCTCGTGGTAAACCTCAGTGAGGATCTCCACCCCCTGATGTTTCTTTGCCAGAAGTCTCTTCTGGATCACTTCTGCTACATCCTGAGAAGTAAGCTTAAGCCTGTTGGCGAACCGCGCCTGGATCTTGGAAAAGTCATTACTCTGCTGTTTTCCCATCTCACCAATCACCGTGTTCATGTCCTCCTGGGCAGTCACGATAATCCAGGAACGGCCATTGCATTTTGTCCCAAGACTCTCTGCCACAGTCTGGAGATTGGTCATGAGCTTCTGGTTATCCGCGACGTACTGTCCTGCCTCATCGACAAAAAAGTTCAGACGGAATCCTTTACCGCGGCTTGAAATGTAAGAACTTACCTGCTCGGCGAAGTCTTCAATGGAAAGCCGGTAATCGGCGCGAAATTTCTCTATAATACCGGATATATTCTGTCCGGTGACTGTCACATACGCTTTGTCTATATCATTTGAAAAGCGGTTGACCCGAACTCTTCCAAAATCCCAGTCTTTACCTGAGTACTCAAGAAACCGGGTTTTGAACTCTGGGAGTTTACCTTCGAGATCGAGTTCACGCTCAAACTAGGCTACAAAAGGCTGTTTTCCATAATAT
>JAAYPC010000155.1 GCA_012519985.1 Fibrobacter sp. | reverse complement strand
TTTACTTCTGTTCTGATGATGCTTTGACCGATATTAAGTGTCGCATCCAGCCCTCCTGTTATCCTGGTGATTGCGGAATGATCCATGTGATCAGCGCTGGTTCGTCCTCCTGAAACAGAGACACCTATTGAATACTCTTCAGCTTCACCCAATGTCACTCCAACTCTTCCTGCCCCAAAGCCTTCTCCAGGAAATTCCGGCATCCTGTGCGCCCCATATCCTTGAGTTAAGGAGAATCCATAGTCAAAGATACCAGCGACACCGGAAAACATTATCCCATTATCTGCATCAAAACCTATAATCTCTTCAATCGGCTTCTCGAAAATATGACGAGTTGTGCTGAATGAGGTTAAAAGCCCATAGGGTATACCTATTCTTCCTGCAGTAATATTCCATAAACCCATAGGGCCTTTGTACCTGAAATACAACTCATGTATCATGAATTCTGAAAAATTATTTTCTGCTTCAAAAAGGCCGGAGATGATATAGCGATCGCCAGAATTATCTGCAAATGACTTTCTGATTGACAAACCTGCTGCATGAACTTCTGCTGACAACTTGTCAGCAGAAGACCAGTTGCTTCGCAAGTCTGCATCCGCAGAAAAACTCCAGGATGCATGAAGTTTGGCCGGTATCAGATGCAACAAGATCAGTAACAACACACAAATCTTATTCATGGTGAACCTCCGATTCGTCTGTAATGCTGTCAGCTTTCATGTTTCAGCTTGCCATCTTCCATAAAAACATGCCTCGAGCAATTCTTGACCAGATCGTGATTATGGGTAACTATTACGATTGTTATCCCCTTGTCATTAAGTTCACTCAGAAGGTTCATGATATTATCAGCATTACGTGAATCAAGATTCCCCGTTGGTTCATCGGCAAGAAGTACGGGTGGATCGTTAATAAGACTCCTGGCTATGGCCACTCTCTGCATTTCTCCTCCAGAAAGTTGCCCCGGAAGATGCGATAGTCGCTTTTCCAGTCCTACCATTGTAAGCAATTCTTTCGCTTTGCCCTCATCTGCTTTGCTGGCAAAGAGAGCCGGCAGTTGTACATTCTGAAGTACAGTAAGAGTAGGAATAAGAAAGAACTGCTGAAAAACGAAACCAATTGTCTTCTTACGTAAAATGGTAAGCTCTTTTTCCGGTGATGAAGAGATTTTTATGCCATTTACTTCTACATCACCGGATGTCGGGTGATCAAGGCAGCCGATAATATTGAGCAAAGTGGTTTTCCCCGATCCGGAATGACCAAGGATTGCCACAAATTCTCCTTTGTTGATAGACAGGGAGACATCATTTACTGCATGAACTGTTTCTGTGCCCCGATGGTATTCCTTACTGACATGCTCAAGCTTTATTATTGTGTTATTCATTTCGTAAGACCTCCATTGGAACAATGTTAGCCGCTCGCAGACCCGGGTAGAGAGAACATGCCATACCGATCAATGTACAAACAGTAAATGCAAATATCACAATCAACAGATCGGGTCTGGCTATCGAACCGGAAGGAGTATAGGCAATGAAGAGTTTTCGCATCATATTACCTGATAGAGGACTGAGAAAAGCTCCGGCTACAACTCCCAGTGCACTTCCGGATAAACAGATCGCCAGTGTTTCCAGAGATATCAGTTTAAGAAGATCCTTTTTTCCTGCACCTACACATTTAAGATAGGCGAACTCTTTCTTTCTCTCCAGTACCGCCATAAGCATGGTATTTATTATCCCGAAAACCGAGATGAGAATGGCTACAACCACCATCACAAACATAATCACTCTGGTAGAACTGAAAAATGCCAGGATCCCTTCACTGAGCTCTTTGGATCCGATAACAAAGTAGTCTGCGGGAATAGATGCTCTGAGCTGGTTTCTGATCTCATCAAGCATGGAGATATCCTTTAGCTTGATAGCTACAGCCGAAAGTTTTCCTTCGCGGCCTACCAGTTTCTGGGCAGTCAATAAAGGCAGAAAGAAGGTTCCATCGTCCTGGCTGTAGCTTCTTTCGAGAATGCCGGAAACTACAAACTCCCTGTTAAAATGTTCTGTATACATTTTATCGCCAACCGACAGGTTTTCGATTCGCGCCATCTCTGCGCCTAAGATCACCGATGTATCAGAGGTAAACCATCCTCCTGAAGCATAAGTCCAATCTGGTTTGACTGCCTTAACAGCTTCGGTAACGCCCATGAAAATGTCGGTACGTGATCCATCATTGGTTGTCACTGCAAAAAGCTTAAACGGCATCACTGCCTCAAGATGCTGGACGTAGTTGATTTTTGAAACGATGTCTTCCGATACATAAAGCGGACTCAAGCCGCCCTGTGCGATCACCGATGCTGCTTCAATCGGACAACCTTCCTTGGTTATATACAAATGAACACCTGTCTTATTTACCAGATCTTCAGTAACCGCAGAAGTATAACCTTTATCCAGACTCAATACTACTGTAAGTGTTGCAGCAGAGATTACCAGACTGAGGCCGGTTAAAACACTGCGAACAGGGTTACGACGAAGGTTGCTCATGGCAACAGTTGCATAGTTCATGAGTCACCTCCTATTCGGTACGAATGCCAAGTGCGGAAAAAACCACATTTTCCTCACCACTTGTAATACTGGCATAGACTGTGACTTTCTTACCGCTTTCCAGTTTAGGAAATTTAAAACCCTGAGGAAAGATTGTGACCTGATTAGCACCATCTTTGAAAAAAAATTCACAAAGCGACGGGCACTGACCAGAAATTATTCCACTGATCACCACTTTTTTTCCATTATAACTGGATGGTTGAGCCAGGATTTCAGAAAGTTTAGTTGTTTTTATATCGGAGGGGATCTCCTGTCCTAAACGGATACCGCTTCCCCCTTTGCATCCGTAAAAAACAAAACCTGCTAAAAGAATAAGAGTAAATAAGGCTGACACCGAATTCATATTCCTGTTCATAAAAATCTCCTTGCATGGTATTAAACTGGTTTTTAGATCCATATAATTGCAGATATAGTATATCCAATACCTGCAGATTCAGTCATAATTTGTTTTTTAATTAGAACATGCTCTGAAAGGAGTAATCAAATTTTAAGAACAGTACTGTGAATATGGGTTGCGATAGGTGATACAGTTCTTATTTGAGGTATTGTAGAGGAATATATATGTACCGATTCATCTGCTATTGTCAGCACATTGAACTGTGGACTGGAGACGATCAGTTTGAACATCGATTGGATTAAACCCGGGGAGATAAAATTACCATGAACCTTATCGCTGGAAGAAGAGAAACTACAGGAGCAATCCATTTCGCATTTTTCATTACAGCAATCACTTACTGTATGCTCTGTTACTGAAAACAATCCGGATTCGTGACAATGACACTTAGAGACGGATAATACCAAGGGGGGGCTGAAAAGAATTAAAATCAGCGAGTAAGAGAAAAATGACCTTAAATTATTATTTCTGTAGAGTCTCATAACCAGAGTACGATTTAAACAATAACAATATTGAAACGAGTAACTACTCAGACATCTGATGATAAAATATAACGTAATAATATCAAATCGAAAAATAAGAACTAATATCAAAACAATACCTAATCAGAAGTAATCTGAAAAAATATCCAAATAAAGAATCGGCAGAGATAATAATTTCTTTATTCTTTAGGCTTATCGGATTGGGTATTATCTCTGATTGTTTCCGCTTTCTTACCAGTTATTTGTTTCGATACCTGAGTAGTTCAAATCCTGGGCAAATCTCAATAACTAATTAGCAGATTTCAAAAAAAGACAGGAAATGATAAATAAGGCAAAATTGAAATCAGGTATTCTATATTGAAGTTTCTTATTTCTTTTTAGAATTTGGAATTTTGGAATTTGTTTAGGATTTAAAAATTGTTATTTGGGATTTCATATCTGATTAAGCAGATCCGGGCAGGGTAAAATATTCCTTTGTATGGAAAAAAAAGCGATATTACTAAAAATTATCTATATTATTGGAAAACCTCAAAAATCCAGACACAATGATTTCAGTTTATGTTTAAAATACTGCTAATCCTTTTTACCCTTTTTTCCATAGGCTCGGGCTTCCAGGAAATAAGCCCCGACACTCTATCCCTATGGCTCAAAGGGAATGCTCCTCCCGATTTTATTCTTATTGACCTAAGAGAAAATAATGAAATCAACACAATTATCGGCTCTGAGAACTGCGGTGCCTACAATTTCCCTTACAGATCGAAGGTTTTTGATAAAATTGTTGAAACACTTCCAAAAGATACGATGATAATTCTTTATTGTGCCAGCGGCAATCGCAGTAAACAGGCAGTTGAAGAGCTTGATATGGAATTTTCCAACATTTTTTCTCTTGCTGGCGGAATGAACTCCTGGAGAGGACCTACTCTTCCGGGAAATAAGATAAAATCATCCGATTTGTTTCCAGAAGTAATCTGTACACCGGTTGCGGTTTTGTCCCCTAAAAAAGTCAAATCATCACCCATAAAAAATTCATTAGCTGACAAAAGGATAAATCTTCTGGGGAAGATGTGCAGTGCAGTTTCACCCGGTATGCTTATCACCATCAACAAGAGGATAATCCTTCTCAAACCAAAGAATAAGTAAGCATAGGTATCATTACTTTACATTATTTGACGATTCCGGTTTTTCCGTTTTAATCATTGTTTCAACACTCAATAAAAAGGTAAGAGATAAAACAACCATAACCCTGAAAGCAGACATTAGCAACATGAACAATTACATTAAGGGAATTTACAATTATTGTGACCGATGGTGCGAAAAATGTGCATTTACCTCCAGATGTTGTTCATTCGCATTTGAAAAAAAAATGACCGAAGCTACTAATGAAAAGAATATGGATAAAGATACTCTCTGGAAATTAGTCAAAAATTTTTACGCTGAAATAAAACCCACAGAAGGCGAAATTGAACTTGTTGATTTGATGCATTTGGAAGACTTGCCTGAATTTAATTTCAACACGGATTTCCCTGAAAATGGTGGTAGAAATGAGGAAGAAGAGAATTTTCTGTTTAAAGCAGCGCAATCTTATGCATTCGAGACCTATAAATGGATTGAGAGCTATGCTGATGAAGTAAGCCAGCTAGAGCTTGATGATACCCAAAAAGGGAACTTAATAGATGCTATTGAAGTCGTACAAAGATATGCCTTTTTCATCTCAGCAAAACTGCTCAGAGCTCTCGATACCGAGAGCATCGATGAAACACCGGTAGATTCAGATGAAAATGGCTCTGCCAAAGTTGCACTAATCTCTATCAGCCGATCTATTACTGCATGGAGTGTAATCCGTTCCATATTCAAATTTGATCAAGACTGTTCTGTCAAATTCCTTGGTCAGTTGATATCCTTAAGACGTCAGATTGAGCAGATTTTCCCAAGAGCCATGGAATTTATCCGCCCTGGATTCGATACCGAGTAAGAATACTATTAAGCAGGTTATTTTTTTAAAATGCCAGAATTGTTTTATCTGCGAAGTTCGTGTAGTGGTTGTTTGTGAATTATATAGTAGCCACTGTTGATTTTTGATGTATTTGTACTGTTTACCATTCGTCCTTTCAGATCAAACACCTTTACCGCATTTGAAAAGTTTTTTCCAGTTCCGGAAAACAATATTTCACCGAGCATTTGTCCGGAAATAAGCTCCTGCCGCGCAGTATTTGCAGTTATGTTAATCCTGACTGTATCTGACTCCACTTTTATAATATCCCACATCTGGCATGTTTCCCCATTAAACCCCCAGTGTCGGATTCTGGACCCATCAGTAATTTCAGCATAATAGACTTCCAACATTCTGTTGTTGCCTTTGTTAACTACATAATAGCTTCCATTGCCTGCTCCGGTAATCTTCCATCTCTGGTTTTTACCACCCCAGTAAGAATACTGGATCACATTATCGCTCGATATAACAGCATCCAGAGCCAGATTACTGTTGCGGTTTATTATCTGGTAAACACCACGTTCAACTTCCACAATTTTCCACTGCTGAGCGAAACTTCCGTTATCGGTATTCTGCTGAATAGTGCCATGGTTTTCTGTCGATGCATCTGTCACTTCCATCAGTTTTCCGCTGTGTCTGGCTTTGAATCTGTAAAATGCATTTTCATCAAACAGTGCTGGACCGATAGATTCGACACCAACTGTGTCCTGCACTATTTTTTTCATCGAACCGTCATCGTTATAATAGAGGTAATTAATCTGAACCGATCTTTCCCAGGGCACACCTTCAGAGAGATAATCGGTGTGATACACGAAGTACCATCTGCCTTTAAATTCAATGATCCCTGCATGATTGGTACCTGTCCCCGCATAACTATTCAATGTTCCTTTATATTCCCACGGACCCAGAGGATTGGAGCTTATTGCGTAATCGATATTTGAAGGCCAGTTATCGCCGGAACTGTTGTAAGCAGCATAGGAGTAATAATAGATACCGTTTCTTTTGTGTACCCATGATGCTTCAAAAAAACGGTTTAACCCCTGAGGTGTAGTGATAGGACCGTCTATTTCGATCATATTACTTTTCAGTTTGGCTTGCCTTACAACCCGATCGGTTCCCCAGTAGATATAGGCCTGATCATCATCATCGATAAATACTGCCGGATCGATATTGTCATCACCGGGGCAGGCACCTGGTGTTTTATTAGATATCAATGGTTTACCTAAGGCATCCCTGTAAGGTCCCAGAATACTGTCTGCAACAGCAAC
>JAAYPC010000154.1 GCA_012519985.1 Fibrobacter sp. | reverse complement strand
TTTTTTTTGCTCTGTTACTTTCATCCTCGTCAAAAAATAATTAATAATTATTCAAGACAAACTTCTTAGATCAGAATGTATGTACAATTAACCGTACACTTACAGCTTATGAACACCGGAAACATGCGAAAATCTTTGTTCCATCGGAACTATCGCAGTACCGGTCCTCAAATCTAACCAGGATCAATGTTGATTTTTAAAATTGGGTTTCCGGAAATTGTTAACGCAAACAACAAATAAATAAAAAAGAAAGCACCTTGGGGAATTTTTCCTGAAATTTAAAACGGATCAGTGCCAAAATTAAGCACTGATCCTTCAGCAATTACTATCCGGCCCTCATTGCTATCCCACAAAAAGGAGTCCTTCTCATTTTAACAAATATATAAATATCGTTTTCTCATTCCAAAAGCTCTGAATCGAAAGTGTATTCAATTAGAATACAAGCAAGATTACTTCTTGATATGACACCTGGTGAGCATCATAACCGGATAAATCTTCAAAGACAAATGTACAGAAAAACTTCTCCGAAGATCGATATTGTTTTTCTGCTATCAATTCATTTCTAAATATTTATCAGAAAAAACAAAGGCCCGCTTTAAAAAGCGAGCCTATAGAGAAAAAACAGTATCCTTATTTATGATCAGGCATTACCTGCACTTCCAAGAACTTTTTCATTTTTCTCCATCATCATCTTTATCAGTTCATCACGTGCCGGTCCAAGATATTTTCTGGGATCGAATTCATCCGGTTTGTCCTGAAAAACTTTTCTTATCATAGCAGTCATGACCAGACGGCCATCAGAATCGATATTTATTTTGCAAACAGCCGATTTGGCAGCTTTACGGAGTTGTTCAGATGGAATACCAACTGCTGCTTTCAGTTTTCCACCATTACTGTTGATTATCTCCACATATTCCGGAAGAACAGAGGAAGCACCATGAAGTACAATGGGGAATCCGGGAATTCTCTTTTCGATCTCTTCCAGGATATCGAATCTTAATGGAGGAGGAACCAGGACCCCATTTTCATCTTTTGTGCACTGTTCAGGTTTGAATTTGTAAGCACCGTGTGAAGTACCAATGGAAATTGCCAGAGAATCTACACCAGTCTTCTTTACAAAATCTTCAACCTGCTCAGGCTGAGTATAGATTGATTTGGCTGCCTGAACATCATCTTCTATTCCTGCCAGTACACCCAGCTCACCTTCCACAGTAACGTCATACTTGTGAGCATACTCTACTACTTTTGAAGTAAGCTCTATGTTTTTTTCATAGGAGTGATGTGAACCGTCAATCATAACAGATGAGAATCCGCTTTCTATACAGGATACGCACAACTCGTAAGTGTCACCATGGTCCAAATGAAGTGCGACAGGAATATCATAACCTGCATCACGGGCCATTGCTACAGCACCCTGAGCCATATATCTCAGAAGGATCGGATTAGCGTATTTTCTTGCACCACTGGAAACCTGCATAATAACCGGTGATTTTGATTTACCGCAAGCTGTAATAATCGCCTGAATCTGTTCCATGTTATTGAAATTGTATGCCGGGATAGCGTACTTGCCATCGAAAGCTTTTTTGAACATCTCTTTGGTGTTAACAAACCCAAGATCTTTGTAACTAACTGCCATCACTTTGTCCTTTCACCATGAATAAAACAGAAACTGCCGATAAATGGCTTACCGGCAGTTTTAAGTTTAAATTATCAAGTGCTTAGTTTACTCCGCGGTAGAACTCTTTTCGGAAGCTGCTTCCGTTGGAGCAGATGATTCGGTTTTAGGCTGCTGTTTAGCCTTGCCCTTTTTTTTGTTTTTTCGGACAGGGTCAGGCGAACCTCTACCGACAAGTTCAATTATTGACATTGCTGCATTGTCGCCTTTACGATCGTTTATTTTGATGATTCTGGTATACCCACCTTCACGATCTTTATAGGATGGTGCAATATCATCGAACAGTTTTTTCAGTACTGTTTTGTCATTGATTCTTCTTGCCGCAAGTCTAATCCCGTGCAAATCACCTTTCTTGCCATAGGTGATAAGCCTTTCAACTACACCTCTTACTTCTTTTGCTTTAGCAAGAGTCGTTGTCACCCGTTCCTTGTCCAGAATCGATATTGCCAGATTGGACAACATAGCTCGTCTATGACTGGCAGTTCTGTTTAACTTTCTTCCGGAAACCAGATGTCGCATCACAATTCCTTTATTTCATTACATTAAAAAGACTATGCATTCCCATCGAAAGGACTGCATTTACCACACCTGTCAGGCATTTTCCTGACTTGTACCCATTATCTTGTCAACATCCATACCAAAGGTCAACCCAAGATTTGTAAGTACCTGATTAAGCTCGATCAAGGATTTTCTTCCGAAATTCTTGTATTTGAGCATATCAGTTTCCTGATTTTTTACCAGGTCTGCAAGGGTATGAATATTGGCAGCTCTCAGACAATTATTTGAACGAACCGATAATTCGAGTTCATCAACTCTCATTTTCAGTAGCTGACGAAGTTTTTCGGTTTTCTCATCATGCACTACTTCCTGGATAGGTTCAAATTCGCCTTCGATATTTATGAAAATTGCCAGGTGATCATACAAGAGTTTAGAAGCATAACCAATGGCATCTTCCACACCCAGGCTCCCATCGGTCCAGATTTCGAAAATGATCTTATCCAGATCAGTTCTCTGACCTACACGAGTATTTTCAACTGTATAGTTTACCCTGGTAACAGGAGAAAAGATCGAATCGATAGGTATAGTACCGATAGGATCATCTTCTTTACGGTTCATTTCTGCTGGTACATACCCTCTGCCATCTGAAACTTTCATTTCAATCTTTAATTTTGCATCGGGATTAATAGTAGCAATATGCAAATCAGGATTCAGAATTATTACGTCAGGATTTTTCTCAATATCGGAAGCCCTAACTTCACCTTCACCTTTTACTTCCAGACGCAACGTAGTATCATGATCTGCTAGTAATTTTAAACGAAGCTGTTTTATGTTAAGGATAATGTCAGTGACATCTTCCACAACACCTTCTATGGTCGAATACTCGTGAGAAATTCCATCAATTCTTACCGAAGTCACAGCCGCACCCTGCAGTGAAGATAGAAGGATTCTACGAAGAGAGTTACCGATCGTATGACCCCATCCTCTTTCCAGAGGCTCCACAATAACCCGGGCAAAATTCGGTATATTTTCAGGATTCTCAATCTGGATGCCCTTGGGCATCATCAGGCTTTTCCATTTCATTGCGCTTTATATCTCCTTTTATCTGGAGTACAATTCAACTACGAGCTGTTCCTGGACATTAACCGGTATCGCACTGCGTTCAGGAATTCTTAATACAGAACCTTCCAGTTTAACTTTATCTACGGTCAACCACTCAGGGATATCGCGTAATGATTTAAGTGAACTATGAATAGATTCCATTGATTTACTTTTTTCACGGACCTGTATGATATCGTTAGGTTTGAGCTGATAAGAAGGAATATTTACCTTTTTACCATTGATTCTAAAATGATTGTGCAATACAAGCTGTCTGGCACTTGAGCGTGAAGGTGCAAAGCCTAATCTGTAGATAATGTTATCCAGTCGCATCTCAAGGATCTGCAACAGACGTTCACCAGTAACCCCAGTAGTTTTGGTTGCAGCTTGAAAATATTTTTCAAATTGGCTTTCCAGAACGCCATAAATTCTTCTTATTTTCTGTTTCTCTCTTAACTGGAGGTTATATTCTGTCGCAGCACGTCTGCGTTTTGCTACACGCATTCCGGGTGGAAATGGTCTTTTTTCAACAGCACAATTTTCCGACTTGCATCTTTCACCCTTAAGCATCAATTTCATGCCTTCCCTGCGGCACTGCCTGCACCGGGGACCATGGTAAACTGCCATTGTTAGATTCTCCTCAATTTATACTGCTTATTAATCGTTCTGTTTTCTGAATTTATATGTAATAACGAAAATCATCAGACTCTTCTGCGTTTCGGTGGACGACATCCATTATGCGGAACAGCAGTAAAATCTTTAATGGCCACTATTCTTAATCCTGCCGCAGCTAAAGCCCTGATAGCACTTTCCCGGCCGTTCCCTGCTCCTCTCAAATGTACTTCTACTTTTCTGACTCCAGCGTCATAAGCCAGCTTTCCTACCACCTCAGCCGCGATACCAGCAGCGTAGGGAGTACTTTTTCTTGAGCCCTTGAAACCTGACTTTCCCGGAGTATTCCATGCCACCACATTACCCCTGCTGTCGGTTACATTGATCAAAGTATTATTAAATGTTGCCCTGATGTGAGCAACACCTTCCGCAGCCGCTTTTTTCTTAACTTTTTTGGTGGCTGATGCACTGTCTTTATTCATCTGATGAAACCTCTCACTTAAAAAAATTGGCCAGTACTATTTAGTTGCCTTTTTCTTATTGGCTATTGTTTTCCGGGGACCCTTCCTGGTCCTGGCATTTGTACGTGTACGCTGTCCATTAGCCGGAAGGCCACGACGATGCCTCAATCCACGAAAACATCCAATATCCATCAACCTCTTTATATTCATTCGAATATTAGCCCTGAGAGCACCCTCAGTCTGATATTCACTATCGATGATTCTTCTGATTCTATCAAGCTCATCAACAGATAAATCCTTGACCATTCTATTCTGATCAATCCCTGATTTTTCAAGAATTTTCCTGGATGAGGAAACACCTATACCATAAACGTATGTCAAGGCAATCAAAGTGCACTTATTATTTGGTATATCAACTCCAGCTACACGAGCCACGTTAGAACCCCCTAATTTTAAATCTCATTAATGATAAAAATCATAAATCACGATAACAATTTGAAATCATAAGTTAAATATCTCAAATTGTTCATCCCTGGCGCTGCTTATGTTTGGGGCTTTTGGAGCAAATTACTCTTACCACCCCTTTTCTTTTTATTATCTTGCAATTATTGCATATCCGTTTTACCGATGCACGTACTTTCAATTTTATCTCCTCTTTTATTTATATCTATAAACGATTCTTCCCCTGGTCAAGTCATAAGGCGAAAGCTCAATAAGCACTTTATCACCAGGAAGGATACGAATGTAGTTCATTCTCATCTTGCCGGAAATATGGGCCAGAATCTCATGCTTATTCTCCAGCATAACCTTAAATGATGCGTTTGGTAATGTCTCAGTGACGGTTCCTTCCACTTGTATCGAATCATGTTTTGCCATAATATATATCTACAGAACCTATCGTCTGCCTCTCAGACGTCCTTTCTTAAGAAATCCCTCATAATTTCTCATCTGAAGATGAGATTCAAGCTGTTGAAGTGAATCCAGAGCAACTCCAACACAGATCAGTACGCTGGTTCCCCCAAAATAAAAGTTTATATTCATAGCTCCCATCAAAAGAAATGGGGCAATGGAAATAAAAGCCAGAAAGACTGAACCCGGAAGCGTAATTCTGGATAACACGTTGTCCAGAAATTCAGCAGTTTTCTTTCCCGGCCTGATACCCGGTATAAATCCTCCAGATCTTTTGAGGTTATCTGCGATATCGAGCGGGTTAAAAATAATGGCTGTGTAAAAATAAGTAAAGAAAATAATCAATAATGCAAACATCAGTGAATAAAGTACCCCACCAGGTGCGAACCATCTGAATATTTCATCAATAACAATCGATTCAGGAAAAAAACTTTTTATCATTCCTGGAAAGGTCATAATTGATGAGGCGAAAATGATTGGAATAACCCCGGCCATATTTAGCCTTAAAGGAAGTACAGTGTTCTGCCCGGCGTACATCTTGGTTCCTACAACTTTTTTTGGCGTCTGAATAGGAATTCTTCTCATTGCCTGGGTCATCATTACAATAAAAGCGGTCATACTTACGACTATTGCAAGAATAATCAGTTCAATGAGAGGGTGTCTGACACCTGAAATCATCTGTTGCACCTCAGCTATTATTGCCTGGGGCAATCTTGCGACAATACCAATGAAAATTATGAGCGATATCCCATTTCCCAAGCCCTTTTGAGTGATCTGTTCTCCAAGCCACATTATAAACATTGTACCGGTTGTAAGAGCTATAGTGGTTAAAAGAGTGAATTTTACTCCGATCAGATCAGCCTGCACTGCATGCAAACCGGTTTTTGGAGAAACTATGCTCTGAAGAAAAATGCTTATTCCAATAGCCTGAATAACAGAAAGAAGCACTGTACCATAACGGGTATACTGAGTAATCTTTTTTCTTCCCTCGCCACCTTCGCGCTGCAGTTTATGAAAGTATGGGAAAACAGTTCCTAAAAGCTGAATAATAATGGAAGCGCTGATATAAGGCATAATTCCCAGAGCAAAGACAGTCACTCTTCGGAAAGCACCACCCACAAACATGTCGTATAATCCAAAAAGAGAACTCTGCGATGATTGAGCTATAAAGTCTGCAAGCACCTGAGGATCGATTCCGGGTGTTGGAACATGTCCTCCCAGCCGGTAAATAAAAATGATAAAAAGCGTAAATAATATACGCTTTCTCAATTCGACTATACGGAAAATATTCTGGATAGTGTCAAGCACGGCCAATTACCTCAGCTTTCCCTTTGTTTTTTTCGATCTTTTCTTTTGCAGTTCTGGAGAATGCATGCACTTTGATATTTAATGCTTTTGTCAATTCACCATTACCCAGAATTTTCACAGGTCTGTCCAGTTCATGAACCAGTCCCTGACTGTGAAGAAATTCCACAGTAATTTCATCAGCCTCAGCTTTCAAATCTTCCAGGGAGCTTACATTAACTATTTGGTATTCGACCTTGAACGGGCTGCGAAATCCTTTTTTGGGAATACGTCTGGTAAGAGGAGTTTGTCCACCTTCAAAATATAATTTGGTTTTGGAACCGCTTCTGGCCCTGTCGCCATTGTTTCCTTTACCGGCAGTACTTCCGGATCCGCTTCCAGTTCCTCTGCCAATACGTTTTTTATTTTTTACTGCCCCTGGTGCCGGTTTGAGTTCGTTTAACTTGAGCATTTTATTCTCCATCAACTTCTTCAACTTTTACCAAATGTTTTACTGTGTTAATCATGCCCCTTATGGCATCATTATCATTGTGAACCACAGATCTGTTTATTTTCCCCAAACCCAAAGCACAAATAGTTTTTTTCTGGGCATCTAATTTTCCTATTGTGCTACGAATCTGTGTAACTTTTAGCTTTTTTGCCATGATATAACCCTCTCTTAGGCACTCAAATTTGCTGTCTGACGAAGCACACTGATCTGTTCACGGGTTTTCAACTGAAGAAGTCCATCCAGTGTAGCTTTAACCACGTTGTGAGCATTTGTGGTACCCAGACATTTGGTCAGAATATTTTTAACCCCTGCCAGCTCAAGGACAGCACGAGCAGGCCCTCCTGCAATAACTCCAGTTCCAGGTGCGGCAGGTTTCAACAGAATTTTTCCTGCACCAAAATGACCAATCACCTGATGAGGAATAGTTCCATTAACCAGACTGACATTTACCAGATTTTTCTTGGCACTCTCGACCGCTTTTCTGATAGCCTCAGTCACATCATTTGCCTTACCCATACCAATCCCGATCTTACCATTTCCATCGCCTACAGTCACCAGGGCGTTAAAACCGAAACGTCTTCCCCCTTTAACCACTTTTGCGACTCTACTTACCGCCACCAGGCGATCGGTTAACTGGGATTCACCACCCGTTGATACGATTTCTTCGTTATTCAAACTCTCAATCCCCTTTCAAGCACTCAGAAAACCAGCCCATTACTACGGGCAGCTTCAGCTAAAGCCTTAATACGGCCGTGGTAAAGATAACCTTTTCTGTCAAAAACAACCGAAGTAACACCTTTTTCTTTAGCCATCTCAGCCAGCATCTCGCCAACCATTTTTGAGATATCGGTTTTAGTTAATTCTTTACCGGAAGTTTTCTGACTGAATTCTTTACCTCTACTTCCAACCTGAACAATGGTTTTTCCACTGTTATCATCAATAATTTGTGCATAGATGTGCTTTAAACTTCTTCTCACACACATCCTGGGACGCTCAGACGTGCCCATGATTTTTTTCCGTACACGTTCAGCTCTCCTAGCACGTTCTATTATTCTTTTTTTAGACCTGTTCATCTGCATTTGTCTCCAGGAATTACTTATTTACCTGCTGTTTTACCAGCTTTTCTTCTCAATTTTTCACCCGCATACCTGATACCCTTACCTTTGTAAGGTTCAGGCGGTCTGATTCTTCTAATATCAGCAGCAGCTTGTCCCACAAGCTGTTTGTCGATACCTGTAACTGCGATTTTATTTCCGCCTTCAACCGTAAAAGTGATTCCGAGAGGCGCTTTAAATAGTTTAGGACTGGAATATCCCGCGTATATGGAAAGATCTTTCCCTTTTAGCTCAGCCTTATAGCCGACTCCAACAATTTCCAGATCCTTTCTGTAACCCTGAGAAACTCCGATAACCATGTTTTCGATCAGGATTTTGTAAAGACCCCACAGAGCTTTTACATTTTCGGTCTGGGCAGCCGGAGTAACCTTTACCTGATTATCCTCAACCACAATATTCAACTCTTCAGGAAATTTTCTGGAAAGAGTTCCTTTGCTACCCTTCACTTCTATATTCTGTCCGCTTACAGAGACAGTAACTCCACTGGGAATATTGACCGGTACTTTACCTATGCGTGACAATTTGCAACTCCTTTAAAATTAAAGCATCAGTTAACTGATGCCGCTTTTCATATACACCTACCACACCAGCCCGATCACTTCACCGCCTACATTTAACTTTCGACAGTCTTTATCGGTCATCACACCCTTTGAGGTGGATATGATGGCTATACCCATACCGTTTAACACTTTTGGCACCTGAGCGCATCCTACATACTGCTTACGACCCGGTGTACTGACCCTTTTAATACCCTGGATGGCATTTCTCTGGTCTTCACCGTACTTTAACAGAATTTTAATAACTCCCTGTTTTCCATCATCGACAAAGGCATATTTTGCTATCAGATGATTTTCATGGAGTATTCTGGTAATTTCCTTTTTCAAATTTGAAGCAGGAATGTTTACCGTACGTTTTTTTGCCTGAATGGCATTTCTAATTCGATTGAACATGTCGGCTATTTGATCTGTCAACATCAGTAATGACCCTTTCCCTGTCTACCAACTAGCTTTCACGACACCAGGAATTTCTCCCTTGAGTGCCATCTGGCGAAAACAAATTCTGCAGAGTCCAAAATCACGGATAAATGCTCGTGGCCGACCACAGCGTCTGCATCGAGTGTATTTTCTGGTAGAAAACTTTGGTTTTTTTCTGCTTTTTTCTATTAATGCTTTTCGTGCCACTTCATTCTCCCTTTTTTTTATTTACGGTAAGGCATTCCCATCTCTTCCAGTAATGCCAAACCTTCCTTGTCTGAACTAGCAGTAGTGCAGATACAGATATCCATTCCTGTGATTCGGGAAACTTTGTCTCTGTCTATCTCCATGAAGACTATCTGCTCTTTTATTCCCAAGGTATAATTTCCAAATCCATCAAAAGACTTTCTCAATAAACCTCTGAAATCTCTGATACGTGGAATGGTTATGCTAACCAAACGATCAAAGAATTCCCACATACGTTCGCCTCTTAAGGTAACCTTACAACCGATAGGAACATTTTCCCGAAGTTTAAAATTGGAAATGGCTTTCTTGGAACGGGTGATTACCGGTTTCTGTCCCGATATTTCCCTCAGACACATTACTGCCTCATCAATAAGCTTAGCATCCCCCACTGCATCACCAACACCCATGTTTAAAACAATTTTCTCCAGAGTTGGCACTTGCATAATATTGGAGTACCCCAATCTTTTCATGAGCGCAGGTACTACACTCTTTCTATACTTTTCCCTCATACGAGGCTCATACTTAGTTCCAGTACTCACTCTATTGACTCCTTAGCCTTTTTTGAAAAACGAACCCGCTTACCATCTTCCAGAACCATTTTTCCCAAGCGTGTAGGCTTTCCTGTTTTAGGACACACCAGCATTAAATTAGAAATGTGAATTGATGCTTCTTTCTCAACAATACCACCCTGCTGATTTTTCGCATTTGGTTTGGTATGTCTTTTTACCACATTAATTCCTTCGACGATCGCTCTGTTCTTTTCAGGAAACACTTTGAGGATTCTTCCGGTCTTTCCTTTGTATTCCCCTGATATTACCTGAACATTGTCATTTTTGCGCAGTCGAGATGCCATAATTAATTAACTCCTCAATCATTAAAGAACTTCAGGTGCAAGTGAAACGATACGTGTAAATTTTTTCTCACGCAACTCACGAGCAACCGGTCCAAAAATACGAGTTCCTTTGGGCTCTCCAGCATCATTGATAATAACTGCAGCATTATCACTGAACCGAATGTAAGTGCCATCCTTTCGCCCATACTCTTTAGTAGTACGAACGATTACCGCTTTAGCCACAGCACCTTTTTTGACTGCTCCATTTGGAAGAGCTGCCTTAACTGCGACAACAATCACGTCTCCGACGCGAGCATATCGCCTTCGGGTTCCTCCCAATATCTTGATGCACTCAACTTTTTTTGCGCCGGAATTGTCGGCTACGTTCAACCTTGTCTGTACCTGTATCATTTCTTCCTCAACTTGCTTTTTGTACCTGCATGCTGAAACTACTGTACTTATCTGGCTCTTTCAACAATTTCACCAACACGCCAGCATTTAGTCTTTGAAAGTGGACGGGTTTCAATAATTCTGACCTTATCACCCACTTTACATTCATTCTTTTCATCATGAGCGATATATTTTTTGCTCATTCGAACAATACGGCCATAAGTGGGATGGGTATACTTTCTTTCCACCTTCACTACGACACTCTTATCCATTTTATCGCTCACTACAATTCCAGTACGTTCTTTTCTTTCATTTCTCTGGTTCATTACTTTTCCTCATCTTGGAAAGCGAAACTCTGTTTCAGGAGTCCGTAATATATATTACGGCCGCTTAATCACCCATCTGATTCAGGATTGTTTTTGCCCTTGCAATATCGCGACGGAGATACCTCAACTGGAGCGGATTAGCTAACTGCCCAATTTTTGCCTGAAAACGTAGATTGAATATTTCCTCTTCCCATCCATCGATTTTCTTTAAAATTTCTTCTTTGGATAGACTTCGTAATTCTTTTGGTTTCATGGTTTAAGCACCTTATTTTTCAATTTCCAAAAACCGTGTCTGAACTGAGAGTTTTTGCGCAGCGAGCCTCATGGCTTCCCTGGCAACCTCTTCTTTTACACCAGCCATCTCAAACATTACTGTACCAGGCCTTACAACCGCTACCCATCCTTCCGGTGCACCCTTTCCTTTTCCCATTCGGGATTCTGCAGGATGTTTAGTGATAGGCTTGTCGGGGAAAATTCTTATCCAGACTTTTCCTCCACGTTTAATAAAACGGGTCATCGCTCTTCTTGCAGCCTCAATCTGACGGTTATCAATCCAACCAGGCTGCATAGACTGAAGACCAAATTCACCAAAAGAGATTTTATTACAACGGGTAGCCATACCACACATTCTACCACGCTGAGTTTTTCTCCATTTTACTTTTTTCGGTGACAGCATTTCTAAAATCCTCCCTTAGGCAAGCACGCCTTCGCCGGCCTTGGCAGGCTGCTTTTCGGCACGGTTTATAACTTCACCTTTACATATCCAGACTTTTACACCAATACATCCATAAGTTGTATGCGCAGTAGAAGTAGCATAATCGATATCGGCTCTCAAAGTATGCAGCGGTATACGTCCTTCTTTGTATGTCTCAGTTCTGGCTATTTCTGCTCCATTTAGACGTCCGGCAATCTGGACTTTTATTCCTTCTGCCCCCATTCTGATAGCAGTAGAGATTGCCTTTTTTGTGGCTTTTTTATAAGAGACTCTCTTCTCCACCTGACGAGCTATATTTTCGCAGACCAACTGAGCATCCATTTCTGGTTTTTTTACTTCTTTTATGTTGATCTGTATCTCTTTCTGAGTAAGATGCTGCAACTCACCCTTGAGCCTCTCCACCTCTTCACCTTTTTTTCCGATCACAATGCCCGGTCGCGAGGTGTGAATTCCTACAGTAACCCTTTTTGCCGTACGCTCAATTTCAAGAATGGAAATTCCGCCATGTTCAAGACGTTTCCTTAAATAATTCCTGATAAGCATATCTTCATACAGATAATCGGGAAAACGCTCTTTGGCGAACCAGTTTGAAACCCAGGTACGTGTTATTCCCAATCGCAATCCCACTGGATTCGTTTTCTGACCCACATATCCTCCTGTTAATTAGCAACAGTAACTGTTACATGACACATGCGTTTGAGAATCTGTGACGCACGGCCATGCGCACGCGCTCTAAAACGCTTCATTACCGGCCCTTCATCAACACGAATCTCTTTAATCCTAAGCTCATCAACATTAACCGATGCATCCGCATTTTTGCTTTGCAGGTTTGCCACAGCAGACTTGAGCAGCTTTGCAATGTCAGCAGCCACTTTTTTATTTACATTAAATTCAAGAAGACTAATAGCCTCCCCTACCATCATTCCTCTAACAGCATCTGCAACAAGACGTGTTTTTCTGGATGTCGATCGCAGATATCGAATTTTCGCTACAGCTTCCAAGCTAATCCTCCCAGCTATCTCTTTGCTGATTTGTCAGTCTTGTTTGCACCACTGTGACCCCGGAAATTACGGGTTGGCGCAAATTCCCCTAACTTATGTCCAACCATATTCTCAGTTACATAAACCGGAATAAACTTATTCCCATTGTGAACGGCAAAGGTATGTCCTACAAATTCAGGAAGAATCGTTGAACGACGTGACCAGGTTTTAATTACTTTTTTCTGCCCGGTCTGATTTGCATCTTCTACCTTTTTTGCCACATGATCATCAACAAACGGACCCTTTTTTATTGAACGAGCCATATTTATTCCTCTACTTTATTTTTACTTCGTTCTACGCCGTACAATGTACTTACTAGACAACTTACGCTTATTTCTGGTTTTCAGACCCTTTGTCTTCTGACCCCAAGGAGATACTGGATGACCACCACCAGCAGTCTTTCCCTCTCCTCCACCCATCGGATGATCGATTGGGTTCATAGCGACACCCCTGACAGTAGGCCTGATTCCCATATGGCGTTTTCGCCCAGCCGAACCTATTACGATATTCATGTGCTCAGCATTACTTACCTGACCAATAGTAGCCAGACAGTTCTCCCGCACAATTCTTATCTCACTTGAAGGAAGTTTAAGATGCACAATCTTGTTTTCCTTCGCAAGGATTTCAGCATAAGCACCTGCACTTCTGGCCATCTGTCCACCCTTGCCCTCTTTTAGTTCGATATTATGAACCTGTGTTCCAAGAGGAATATTTTTCAAAGGCATACAGTTACCTTCAGCAATTTCAACATTCTCACCAGAAATAATTTTCATTCCAGGTTTCATATTGATAGTTGCCAGAATATAACGCCTTTCCCCGTCTGCATATTTCACCAAAGCAATAAATGAAGAACGGTTAGGATCGTACTCAACAGTCTCAACAATACCGGGAATATTAAACTTATCACGTTTAAAATCGATAATCCGGTAAAATCTTTTGTTAGCGCCCCCTCTGTGACGCACTGTGATAACACCCCGATTGTTACGACCTGAGCATTTCTTTTTGATTTCAGTCAATGGCTTGTAAGGTTTATCCACTGTTACCTGATCAAAACTGTTTACGGTTTTGTACCGTAAAGTTGGGGTCAGGGGTCTAAAACTCTTTAATGGCATATCTTTCTCCGATTTCTTCAGTTACGTCTGTTTTCGGGGCTTACACTTCACCAAATTTTGCGATAGATTGTCCTTCCTGGAGTTTCACAATTGCCTTTTTCCAGTCAGAACGATATCCGACGTAACGCCCCATACGTTTTTTCTTACCCTTTACAACCATTGTATTAACTGATAAAACAGACACTCCGAAAAGTTTTTCAACAGCTTCCTTTATCTGAGGTTTTGTAGCCTTACGCAATACCTCGAAAACGTATTTGTTCTGATTTTCGCGTAATGTCGTATTTTTTTCAGTAATAGAAGGATATCTGATTATTGAATGAAACTTACTCACGATACCACCGCCTCTTTAACTTTGCCGATCAGATTTTCATCAGCGAAGATGATATTTTCACTGGCCATAATATCATATGCGTTGATTTCATTTACCGGACGTATTTGCACATCCTTTATATTTCTTGCTGACAAATAAATATTTTTTCCGTCATTGCCCACAATCAGAAGATTTCTTTTCCCGGCAACCGATAAAGCCTTCAGCAACGAAGCAACCGCTTTAGTCTGAGGTTTATCATAGGTGAGATTATCAATAACCAGAATGTTTTCAGTTCTGGCCCTTGATGAAAGTGCAGAAGTTAAAGCGAGTCTTCTGATCTTCTTTGGTATGTTAGTGTAGTAATCACGTGGTTGAGGGCCATGAGCTTTACCCCCTCGTGCCCAGACTGGTGAAGTATTAGAACCAGCTCTGGCTCTGCCTGTACCCTTCTGCCTCCAGGGTTTTCTTCCACCACCACTAACTTCACTTCTGCCTTTAGTTTTGGAGGTACCCTGACGCTGATTAGCCAGCAAGAGCTTTATCACCTGATGCAAGACAGGTTCATTAACCTCTGCATCGAAAATGGACTGTGGTAATTCCACATCACCCTTAACAGTCCCGTCCTGTTGGTATAATTTAGCCTTCATTATTTTTCACCTTAGAAAAAAGATGCTATTTTGAATCGTTTTTCGTTAAAAACAGATATCCTTTATTTGGTCCCGGAACTGATCCTTTTACAAATACCAGCCCGGCTTCTTTATCAAGAGCCACAACTTCAAGATTTCTGATTGTTACCTTCTGATTGCCCATTTGCCCTGACATTTTCAAACCAGGAAAAATCCTTGCGGGGTAACTGTTTGCACCCGCAGAACCACGTTCACGCACATTAGTATTTCCGTGAGTTTCACGCCCTCTCTTGAAATTGTACTTCTTAATAGTACCAGCATGACCTCTACCCTTGGAAATTCCACTAATATTGATAGTTTTCACATTATCCAGAATTTCCACACCAATCTTCTGACCAGGTTTTAAACCCTCATCAGTAGAATCCAGTTTAAATTCTCTTACAATCCTGGTGGGTACAGAATCATGTTTTTTAAAATGTCCAAGTAATGGCTTATTGACTTTTTTCTCAGAGATCTCCTCGAAACCTAGCTGTACCGCAGCATAGCCATCTTTTTCCAGAGATTTTATCTGATGGACAACGTTATTTGTCGCAGAAATAACTGTTACCCCAATCGCCTTTCCCGCATCATCAAAGATCCGGGTCATGCCAACTTTCTTACCAATCAAACCCTGCATATTTTCACCTGTCTTTCACGGCAGGCCAGACCAACTCCAGCCCTTCAGATCTGTTCAACTTATACTTTGATCTCTACATCAACACCAGCAGGCAAATCCAATTTCATCAAAGAATCCACTGTCTGAGGTGTAGACTCCAGAATATCAATAAGCCGTTTGTGAATTCGAGTCTCAAACTGCTCTCTGGATTTTTTATTAACATGCGGTGATCTTAACACCGTATAAATCGTTTTTTCGGTAGGCAATGGAATAGGTCCTGAGATCCTGGCTCCTGTTCCCTTTGCAGTCCTCACTATATCTGATGCAGACTTATCGAGGATATTGTGATCAAACGATTTTAGTCTAATTCTGATTCTTTCACCTGGCATGAATCTATGCTCCTTGTTTCTCTCGTTCTTTTTACTGTCTTCCGATTCGCCGCAGAATTTCATCCTGGACGGCTTTGGTGGTTATTTCATACCTTTCAAATTGCATTGTATATACAGCCCTACCCTGAGTTAAGGATCTTAGTGCAGTTGCGTATCCAAACATTTCAGAGAGCGGTGCTTCGGCATCTATAACCTGTGCATCTTTTCTGGCCTCAATACCTGAAACCTTACCTCTTCGTCCGTTTAAATCGTTAATCACAGATCCCATGTACTCTGAAGGGACAACGACTTCCAATTTCATCTGCGGCTCAAGAATCACAGGAACAGCTTTTACACAAGCCTGCTTGTATGCCATAGTAGCGGCTATTTTAAAAGCCATTTCAGTTGAATCCTCTTCTCTATAAACTGCTTCTTTTATTACTACTTTTACTCCAGCAAGCGGATATCCTGACAATGAACCTCCACTGGAAGACTCATCAATACCCTGACGAACCATAGCAAGAAAAGAATCTATAAATTGAGGATCGGTAACAGAGTTTTCAATTACTATTCCCTGAGATGCTTCAATCGGTTCTACAGAAATAGTAATTTTCGCATATTGGCTCTTGCCACCCACAGGCTGGGTGAACTCGACTTTTTCTGTTACCTTTCTTGTAATGGTCTCTCTATAGGAGACCTGCTGATTCCCAACGTGCACTCCAATATTAAATTCGCGAACAAGCCTGTCAACAAGAATTTCTAAATGAAGCTCTCCCATACCGGAAATTAGCCTTTGCCCCGTTTCATTATCCACGGAAACTCTGCAAGTCGGATCTTCATCAGAAAGTCTTTGTAATGCTAAATTCAGCTTTTCCTCATCAACAGTACTTTTTGGCTCTATAGACCTTGAAAGCACCGGTTCAGGAAAAGTCATTTTTTCAAATACAATAGGAAAATCAAAATCACAGATGGTATCTCCGGTTGTAGTGTCCTTTAGCCCTACTAACCCCACTATATCACCCACCTGCATAAATTGCTCTGCATGCCTTTTATTTGAATGCATTCTAAAAATGCGTGTAATACGTTCTTTCGTTTTGGTTCTAGGGTTAAAGAAAACGTCTTTAATTCCGGCTTTACCAGAATAAACCCTGGCATAGGCCAATCTGCCAATGTGTGGATCTGAAGAAATTTTAAAAACTAAAGCAGAAAAAGGTTGCTTAAGCTCCGGCTTTCTTTCTTTCTTTTCACCACTTATCGGATCGATACCTTCGACTGTTCCCCGGTCTACCGGCGAGGGCAAGAATTGTACAATAGCATCTAATAGCTGTTGAATACCTTTGTTTTTAAAGGCTGATCCGCATAACACCGGACTTATCTTGCCACTTTTCATCGCTTTTCGTACTGTGCTAATAATCAGTTCCGGACTAATAGAGCTTTCTTCCAGTACATGTGCCATCAACTGATCGTCGTAATCCACAATCTGCTCTAACATCAACTCTCTTTTTGCCAGAGCATCTTCATACATATCTTCAGGTATTTCAGATTCTAAAACATTTGCACCGAAAGTCGATTCATCATATCGATAAGCCTTCATTTTAATGAGATCGACAACCCCTTCAAATTTGTCCTCTTTCCCAATGGGCACCTGAATCGCAACAGGATTTGCACCAAGTTTCTGTTGCATCATACTGATAACATTGTAGTAATCAGCACCAACTCTGTCCATTTTATTCACAAATGCGATTCGGGGAACGTTATACTTGTCAGCCTGACGCCAGACAGTCTCGGATTGAGGTTCTACGCCTCCGACCGAATCGAACACGGCAACTGCGCCATCCAGAACTCTCAAAGAACGTTCAACTTCAATAGTAAAATCCACATGTCCGGGTGTATCAATTATGTTGATACGATGATTCTTCCAGAAGCAGGTAGTTGCTGCCGAGGTAATTGTAATCCCCCGCTCCCGCTCCTGAATCATCCAGTCCATGACGGTATTTCCGTCGTGGACCTCTCCCATTCGATGCAATATTCCGGTGTAAAACAGAATACGCTCGGTAGTAGTTGTCTTCCCTGCATCTATATGAGCCATTATACCGATATTTCTGGTACTACTCAGAGCATCTGATTCATTCATATACAATAGCAAAAGGTATAAACCAAAAATTAATCAACAATCTTGCTAAATTACTGTATTTGAGTAATCTTTACTCTGATACAGAAATTGTTACCGCAATGACTCAACAGGAAATTCAAAGAGCTACTCACTACCAGCGGAAATGTGCAAACGCCTTGTTTGCTTCAGCCATTTTGTGAGTATCAATTTTCTTTCGAACTGCACCACCCTCATTTTTAGAGGCTTGAATAAATTCATTCGCCAGCTTCTCTGCCATACTCTTTTCTGAACGACCTTTAGAATATGCAATCAACCACCTGATAGCCAGAGAAACTCTACGATCTGCCGGAACTTCTATTGGAACCTGATAGTTTGCTCCACCGATACGGCGAGACTTCACCTCAAGTACCGGCTTTACATTATCGATCGCCTTTTTAAAAACTCCAAGCCCGTCCTGGCCGGTACGCTCAGCTACAATATTGATGGCATCATAGAATAAGCCCTCTGCCAGACGTTTTTTTCCGCACCTGACTACATTGTTGACAAACTGAGTAACCAGCGTACTGTTAAATTTAGGATCAGGAACAAGTTCCTTTTTTACAGCTTTCCTTCTTCTTGACATATTTATCCCTTATTTTTTAGGACGCTTCACACCGTATTTTGAACGTGCACGTTTTCTTCCGGAAACTCCCTGAGTATCCAGGGCACCGCGGATAATATGATACCGAACACCAGGAACATCCTTAACACGTCCCCCGCGAATCAAAACAATGGAATGCTCCTGCAAATTATGCCCTTCACCCGGAATGTAAGCATTGACCTCCATATGGTTGGTCAATCGCACACGAGCCACCTTTCTTAATGCAGAATTCGGCTTTTTCGGTGTAGTGGTAAATACACGAGTACACACTCCACGTCGTTGTGGACATTCATGAAGAGCCGGAGATTTGCTCCGGTTCTCAAGGCTCTTTCGCCCTTTACGTATAAGTTGACTAATCGTAGGCACTTATTACTCCCGATTAAAAACAGTCCCCTAAAATAATAGTTCTTAATTTTAAAATCAAATACAATCTTTGTATTTGATTAAAATTGTTCTCCTATATCAACAAAATCCTCACTTGCAGCACTTTCTTCCACTTGTGAGAAGTCAGTTGCAGTATCCTTGACCCTGAGTTTCCGCAAATTACGTGAACCGGTTCCGGCAGGAATCAGGTTCCCCATAATCAGGTTTTCCTTCAAACCACTAAGTTTATCCACTTTTCCCTCAACTGCTGCTTTGGAAAGAACTTTTGTAGTTTCCTGGAAAGAAGCCGCACTCAGAAACGATTCGGTGGTAAGTGATGCCTTAGTGATACCAAGCAACATAGGTTTAAACGTCGCCGGTTCTCCACCTTCATTAATTACTCTCTCGTTTACCTCACGCAGTTTTCTTTTATCTACATCGTCTCCTTCCAGAAACTCAGTATCACCAGCTTTTTCAATTCTCACTTTTCTGAGCATCTGCGCTACAATAACTTCCACATGCTTGTCATTGATAGTCACACCTTGCAGCCTGTAAACCGCCTGAATCTCATCAAGCATGTACTGCTGAACGGCGTTTTCCCCTTTGATGCGCAGAATGTCATGAGGATCGATAGAACCCTCACTAAGCCTGTCACCTGCCCGCACCCTGTCTCCTTCATGCACCCTCAGATGCTTACCGATAGGGATGCTGTATTCTCTGGCTTCTCCCTGTTCATCACGGATGATAATACGCCTGTTGCCCCGTTCTGTTTCACCAAATTCGACAAATCCGTCTATCTCCGATACAACTGCAGTATCTTTTGGTTTGCGGGCTTCAAAAAGCTCTGCAACCCTTGGAAGACCACCAGTGATATCACGGCTTTTACTGCTTTCTCTTGGGATTTTGATAAGAATGTCACCTTCCTTAACCTCATCACCATCTCTAACCTGCAGATATCCACCAGTTGGCACAGAAATATTGGCAATACGTTTATCACCATCAAAGACCTGAAGGTGAGGATGCAAACGACGTTCCCGATGCTCAACTACCACAATATTAGTAATACCTGATCGCTCATCGTAAAGCTCACGTACAGTCTCACCTTCAACTATATCACTG
>JAAYPC010000023.1 GCA_012519985.1 Fibrobacter sp. | reverse complement strand
TCTGAAAAGATGCATTGCAGACAGAGCAGAATTTCCAGGATTGAAAATGCCAAAGACAGAAATCTAAGCCTGGGAGATATACTGGATTATGCTGGAGCTCTGGGTTTAAATGTAGAATTAAGCCTCAATGACCGACTTTCCATACTTAAAAGTCAGATTAACCGGAATGGTGAATTAAATCCAAATTATCCATTATGAAGGGATATTTAAGCCCGATCTGGCAAACCTGTTGGTTGCTCCGTTAAGCCCCCGTTGACAGTCATTTCGACAAATCTTCGAATAGAAATCTTTTCAATGTGATAAACAACACTATTCATTTTTCATTACTAATAAACATCGAGGAATCAAGGCCTACCCAATAACATTAAGAAAAGTCCCCCTTTGTGGGATTTAAGGGGCTGGAAATAAGCTGCTGCAACACAGAAAAATGCCTGTCCAATATCCCCGAAACTTTATCAAAATCGTTGTATTGGGCCAATGCAGGCACTATTTTTTAACTCAAAAGTCAAAATACCTGTCAACAGCTTCTGAACTGGAATTAACATGCCTGTTATAAAGCGTAAAGATGAATTTGATTGGGAAGGTGTTCCTGTCCTGGCATACAAAGAAGATGGGACACATTTCAAAAGTATTACCCGCAGAATTTTATTTAAAGGAGCAGATGAACTACCGTCAGAAGTGCGTTATTTTGAAATAGCTCCCGGAGGTCACTCAACACTTGAGCGACATGAACATTTACATGTTGTAATTATTCAACGCGGACGAGGAGAGATACTTTTAGGTAACCAGATACATGAGGTAAACCCCTTTGATGTAATCGAGATACCTTCAAACACATGGCATCAGTTTCGTGCGACCAGAAATGAACCATTTGGTTTCTTATGTATAGTCAATATCAACCGGGATCGTCCGCACAGGCCTGATACCAGTGAAGCTGAAAATTTAAAAAAAGACCCGGAGATTTCAACATTTATCAGATTGTGATATACAGATGGCAAATCCAAAAGACAGTTATGGCTTTGAAACACGCATGCTTCATGCTGGACATATCCCCGATCCGCTTACCGGTGCAAGGGCGGTTCCAATTTATCAGACAACCTCGTATGTGTTTGAAAATACAGATCAGGCTGCACACCTTTTTGAATTAAAACAGTATGGTGATATCTACACCCGCATAAGCAATCCGACAACAGCAGTTTTTGAAGAACGGGTTGCATCACTCGAGAATGGTACGGGTGCAGTTGCGGTGGCAAGTGGGATGGCAGCTCAATTTTCAACAATTATGACACTACTGTCTCCCGGAGATGAAATTGTTGCATCTGCACAGCTCTACGGCGGTACCATTACCCAATTAACAAATACATTAAAAAAACTGTCGATTAATGTACATTTTGTTGACCCTGCAGACTTGTCGGCATGGGAAGCTGCGATTACACCTAAAACTAAACTTCTTTTTGGAGAAATTATTGGAAATCCTGCAGGGAGTATTCTTGATATCGAAAAGATTTCAGAAATTTCCAAAGTAAAAAGCATCCCGTTTGTTGTTGACAATACATTTGCAACTCCTTACCTTTGCCGACCCATAGACTGGGGAGCAACCATCGTGGTACATTCTGCAACCAAATTTATGGGTGGCCATGGAAACAGTATCGGCGGAGTTGTCGTTGATTCCGGTACTTTTGATTTTTCCCGATTTCCTACAATCGCAGATCCGAGTCCGTCGTATCATGGGATAAGATTCTTTGATACTTTTGGTCATTATGGATTCTTAATGAAATTGCGTTGTGAAACCGTAAGAGATATAGGTTCCTGTATTTCGCCCATTAATTCATTTTTACTTTTACAGGGGCTCGAAACATTGTCGGTCAGAATGGATCGCCATGTAGCAAATGCAATTGCAATAGCCAGGTTCCTTAATGAACACAAGAATGTTGAGAATGTACGATACGCCGGGTTGCCTGATCATCCGCATCATGATCTTGCAAAAAAATACCTGCCCAAAGGCCCTGGAGCAGTATTTTCATTTGACATTAAAACCGGTTCCGGCAATTTACGTGAAGCTGGAAAGAAATTTATAGAATCGTTACAGATTTTTTCTCATCTGGCAAACGTTGGGGATGTAAGGAGTCTTGTAATTCATCCTGCATCAACAACACATCAACAGTTAACCGATGATGAATTGAAAGCCTGCGGTATAGGACCGGGAACTATCAGGCTTTCTATTGGACTTGAAACTCTGGAGGATCTGTTATGGGATTTGGATCAGGCATTAGCTGCTGTTTAATTCAGAATACAGTTCTGACTCCGGAGCAGCGTGAGCGCTATCAGAATACTGACACGATTCAGAAAATCTTAAAAAAACCAAAGACAATTGCAATCGTTGGCATATCGAGAGAATCGCATAAAGCGAGCAATATGGTTGCATCTTATTTGAAGGATGAAGGGTACAGAATTATTCCTGTTAATCTTGGAGCTGATTCAATCCTTGGGGAAAAATGTTATCCGGATCTTTTATCGATACCGGAAAAAGTAGATCTTGTAGACATCTTTCGTCCATCTCATGAGGTTCTTCCAATAGTTGAACAGGCAATAAGTATTAAGGCCGAGGCTGTGTGGATGCAGTTGCGTATCATAAATTTTGAAGCAGCGGATAAAGCAATTGAAGCAGGATTGTCTGTAGTAGTTGATAAATGTATTAAGATGGAGCATGGAAGATATAGTGGTGGTTTACATTCTGCCGGAATGAATACAGGAATTATCTCTGCCCGTCGAAGTCATTGGAGATAGTATGGGAACAATCAATACCACTACCAATGAAAGATTTTTTGTTGATTACAGAATCACCTTAAATGATGGTCAGGATATTAAAAAGATTGCTCAGGAGATATGCATCGAGCAAACTGTTGAGATTCCGGAAGACTGTGTTCCGCAAACCCATTGGGACTATGGAATTACCGGTATAGTTGAAGATATTATCCCGTCTGATAAGATTAAAAATCAAGTCCTGGTTTCTATCAGTTATCATTGCGATATCAGTTCCTATTCCGTTCCTCAACTGCTGAATACATTATTTGGAAATATCTCGCTTAAAAACAATATCAGAATAGATAATCTGAGAGTTCCGCAGAGTTTCTCTCAACTGTTGCCTGGTCCACGTTGGGGCATTGATGGGATAAGAGAAAAGTTGGATGTTTTCAACCGTCCACTTACATGTACAGCATTAAAGCCGGTCGGACTTTCTTCAACAGAACTGGCTTCGATGGCTTCTCAGTTTGCAACCGGTGGAGCAGATATCATCAAAGATGATCATGGTATTACAAATCAGCCCTTTGCCAAATTTGAAGACAGAGTGCAGAGAGTACAGGCTGCGATCAATGAAGCCAATGCCAAAAGCGGAACAAAAACCATCTATTGTCCGATGCTCAATGATGAGCCTGATCTTATGAAAAAACAGGTTGATTTCTGCCTGAAGTCAGGAATCGAAGGTGCACTGGCAGCTCCAATGCTTATCGGATGTGGAGCTTTTGTTTCTCTGCGCAGACAGACAGATCTGATTCTTATGGCACATCCTGCTTTTGCCGGGACTTTTTTTCATAGCAATTTACATGGTGCCACACCGGCATTTCTGCTGGGACGTTTTTTCCGATTGATCGGTGCCGACATTTCGATTTTTCCAAATGCCGGTGGCCGTTTTTCATTTACTCAGGAAGAGTGCAATGAATTGTCAGATGCGCTCAGAATGCCCGACAACAATATTTTGCCGGCTTTTCCTGCACCTGCCGGAGGCATGCGTATCGAGAGGGTTTCAGAGATGTATGAAAAGTATGGTAAAGATACAGTTTTTATTATCGGAGGTAATCTTCAGCAGTTGTCCGATGATTTGTCTGTAGCTACCGGCTTGTTTTTGGAAGCAGTAAGGAATTGTGCCTGTGCGACAAAAGAGATCTTATAAATAAGGGAAACAGCGGTGGTATGGAAAGTCATTTGGAACTCCCCTCTCATTTTGTCATTTCGAACGAATGTGAGAAATCTTTTCCAGGTTGTTATTCTGGCAGATATAAAAAGAAGAAACTTGTCTCTCCGGGTGGATTTTAGGTATTAAAGAATGGAATTTAATAAACTCAAGCTGTAATCCTAAACGGTCGTTTTTTTAAAAGAATAGATCATTCCCAAAACACTCGTAAAATCAAAGTATTATGATTTCTTTCCTTGCCTCGTATTCTTCTTTAAGTCTGGCCAGCTCTCCATTTGGATTTACATATCCCAATACGATTTTGTCAGCCATTTCAAACATCACCCTGTTACGTTTGCGGGCAAGGTCGGCGGTTGGTCTGGTGATATTTTCTGAAAACAGGCTTATAATTAATACCCTGTTTGCTGATAATGCATCCTGAATGGTTTTTTCGAACCGTTTCGTAAGACCTCTGGCAAGTACTATTATTATCGGCTGGATCCCCTGAAGAAGGTAATGTAACACATCTTTTTCTATCTGAGACTGGAAACCACTGATAACACAGTTACCTTTATCCATCTGTTCGATTGCCCAGTCATAACATTTGAGTACTGCAGTTGAGCAAACTATACGGCTGCAAAGAAAGGCGATTTTTCGGAGACCGAGGAGATCTTTATTACCATGATAATGCAGCGAAAAAGGATATGGTGAGTCCATTTCTAAAACCCCTTGCTAAAACAGGCAGGAATAATTTAATCAGAATGCTGAATTTTGTAAATGACAAAACAGAAATATAAGAAAACAAAGTTTATTATTGCAGAAGCAGAAAGGCTGTTACCAGGATTTCAAAACTGAATTCTTTTTTCGATTTAAAATTTGTCCAATCGACAAGATTGCATTTACACCGTTAATACCAGATCCATTACCGGCATGTAGAAAGCTCCTTTTCGCTTCTTGAGTTATCCGGAGTTTCCTCACCTCCCTCTTCAAGCTCCTTACCCATACGGTATTTGATATCGTAATTGATGATGAAGTCGAGTTCGGCATGGGTGAAACCGTAGTGAATTGCAAGAAGGGAGTCAATTTGATCAATGAATAATTTTGTTTTAGAAGGCCGATATTGATCATATGTAATTTTCCCTTCCCTTATCTCATTTGTTTGGATTAATGCATTGTTTTGTTTTTTTGAAACTTCTACTAATTTTGAAGGGTTGTCTGTAGGCAAATCTATTTTAAACTTGTTTATATCATTTTTTGTTAAATGACGACAATCTGATACTAACCGCCAAAAATAATAAAACAAATTTGAATTAAAAATGCCCAACAAAGAATGCTTGACAATTGTATCATCAACAAAAACTATTTTATATTCATTTGATGCTTGTTCTTCACAGAAAGCCCTTAACCAATAACCGCCTGTACCACCACTATAAGTTAAAAGACCTTTTGTTCCAATAAAGTAAGAAGAAATCACATTCTTGTTCATTATTATTTTTTTTACAATACAATTTGAAATATCTGAATTTATCTTGAAACTTTTCAAATCTTCTTTTAAATCTTTATAAGTTAGTTTTTCAAATATAAATTTCCTTTCTACTACATTCCAATGTTTGAAACCTCCATTTAAAACTGTACTGGTTGATTCTTTTCTTCCGAAAAATATAGTTAATATCTGATGAACGCCATTAAACAAGCAACTCGGCCTATCTGCAAAACTTGAAACATAAATTCTGTTTTGAAAAAATATCTCTCTAATGATTGACATTCTATGCGTTGAATTAAAAGAAACTGGCACAATAAAGCCAAAATAACTTGTATTTCTAATTACAATTAGACCTTTTTCTATAACAAAAGCAAATAAATTACCACATTCAAGACTTTGAAGTTTTTTTAATGAATAATCCTTGTTTACTTTACTATACTCCACATAAGGTGGATTACCAATCACAACATCAAAACCGCCATCTCCATTTAAAATCTCATAATATTCTGCAAACCAGTGGAAAGGTTTATGTGATTCTCGCCATTTATTGAAAGCATCCACAATCTTCTTATCAACCTTTGCCAAGTCCTTCTGTATGATCTTTTCATCACCATTGTACATGTCAACATAACAAACTTTATCCAGATCATCCGTCAGATTTTTCAGCCTTATATTTAAATCATCCTTGGCCTTTTTGAATTCATTATAATCTTCTCCACCATTCAACTGTATCTCTTTATATCTTTCGAAAACCCTGGCTACCACATCACACTGCTCAAGAATCTTTTTCCTGTGCTCTTCAGTCACAAACATCCCGGCAATCTCATCGATCTGTTTTTTTGTCGCATATCCAACCAGAGTGTTACCAGCCCTTATATTGAAATCCACATCCGGTAATGGTTCCAAACCCAGATTCTCTTTACTGTAGTCAGCATCTACTGTGGCAACAAGCTTTAGAAACAGGCGCAGTTTGGCGATTTCCACCGCCTCATTCATTATGTCTACACCGAAAAGATTATTCAGAATAATACTTTTATAAATAAAATACTGGAGATTGGGGTGTTCTGGGGCGTTGACCTTGTTTAATATCTGTTCAAAAAATTTAAACTTACCTTTTGGACTATTTTGAACAAACTCCTGCATTCTTTTAATACTGCTTTCATAGAGCGGTTCAAGAATGTTAAGTGCAGCAAAGAGAAATGCTCCAGAGCCGCAGGTTGGATCAAGGATAGTGACACCCGAAAGTGCCTTGTAAAAATGACGGATAAACTCCGGATCTTCGGTAATCTCAATAACGTCCTGAGCGAATTGACGGATATTCAGGTTCAATGTGATAAAATCATTTATCTCGAAAATTTCGCCATTTACAATCTTATCCTTTACCTCGGCATATTTTTTCCGCCGCTCGATAACCTCGCGGTAGATCTCTGTGGGCAGTGCGATATCTGAAGGAGCAGATTTATTCCAGCTTTTCCGCATCTCCCAGAGCCAGGGCCCATTACCATCAACGACCTTGTTTTCCAGTTCCGGATCAAATCCATCCTTGACCTCAGAAGGCAAGTCATCAAACAGACCACCCTCCTGAGGGATTCCGTATTTTACAGCATCGTAGATATATTCATCACCACTGTTTTTTACATACTGCCACAACCATCCATCTTTGGCAAAAAATCCGGGATAATTGCGTTTCACCTCATCAAAGAGCCAAGGTAGAATGCAGTTTTTACTAATATAATCAGTGATATCTTCCTTTGTATAGTATGCTCCCATCTGCGCGCGATCATTGATATACTTTTCAAAGATATAACCTATTACATCGGGGTTAATATCTTTACCACTCGCCTCGACACGTGTATCCAGATGCCAGTTCCACTGGTCAAAGAAATCAAACAGGCGTTCAAATGCCTTATCCTCTATCTGTATGTCGGAAAACTCCTTTTCAATAACATGAACATCAAACAGTCCGCCGTTAAGATATGGGATTTTACCAAGTTCAACTTCCAGCTCTTTGCTATGCACTGGTGCACCCAGACCTTTATGGAACAGCGATAGAAGGAAATCACGATAGAAGGAATAAAATTTATTCCTGCCTTTTTTAGCTTTACACTCTATAAGCTTCTGCTGAAGATAATCCATGTTATTATCCAGAAATCGTTGCTTCTGGATAAAATAGCAGAACATGAGACGGTTTAGCATCAGTGATGCATACCAGTCACGTTTTGCATTATCGGAAATTCCTTTGATAAATTTAAGAAAAGAGGTGTGTTCTTTCTTGAATGCCTCGTAAAATTTCTTTGTTACTACCTCATTATTCTGCTGGAAATTTTCAGTTACTCTCTTTGTAACATCAACGATTGTAATTGTCTCCTCTTCATCGAGAGTAAAAAATAGACCGCTTGCACGTTGATATAACAGTTCGGGATCTTTACCGGCAATAACAGTAATTTCGCTGGTTTTTATGGGAAAATTGGGCTTTCGTATCGGAGTCTGCCAGATTTGTGTTGTTTTTGAGCCATCATGATAGATTATTATATGTTCCTGAAACAGCTTTGTAACCTGTCGCTGAATTTTTTTTCTGGTTTCTTTATCAGGGATGGTGTTGTTACTGTCCGGAACACATGAAAGGATTCTAAAACCGCTCTTCTGGGCGATTCCGGTCAATAGATAGGTTTTATCATTTACTACAACAGGATGTCTGAAACGATCGTTATTCCATCCCATCTCATTGAACAGTTCCCGGAACTGGAAGTTGCGAACATATTCTGAAAAAACACTCTTGGAAATACCCATCTTGAGACCTCTGATTATATGAATTGTCTTGAACTGTGATTAACCTGATTTAACTGATTGGTTTGAATTTTGGGTTGATTAAGCGTCTGTATTCAAGGCTTTTGGCTCCAAAATTTATTAACATCCCAATCTCCAGATTGTACGCTTCTAAATAGTTTAATGCTTGTGCAAGGTGAACGTCTTCAAGCTTTACCAAAGCTTTAATTTCGACAGAAACTATATTTTCAATCAAGAAATCTACTCGCCTTGTTCCGATTACCTTTCCCTTATAAAAAACACTCATTTCAAATTCACGTGAAGCATTGACATTCCTTATAGCGAATTCCTCTGCAAGCGCTCTTTGGTAAATGACTTCCTGAAAACCATTTCCCAATATCTTATGCACTTCCATAGCACTGCCAATTATTACTGAAGTCAAAGCCGAATATTTGTATTTTTCATCAATCATGCTTTGATCATTCTCCCACCTCTGATTATGGTGATTATGTTGTCTTAAACTATGATTAACCTGATTAATCTGATTTACCTGATTAACCTGCTAATCCCCTATCTGTTTCCTATCCTCTTAAATCAGTCCAATCAGCTTAATCAGCGGTTCAGACATTTTCCATCAGTGGTCTCAAACCCAATGAACAGATAATCTGCAACTGTTTCGCAGACTGCTCATTAACATCTTTTATGCATAGCTTATCATCATCCCTAAGTGATACTACTAGTTCAGAAAGTGCTTCATCAGAAATACCTGCTTTCAGTTGGCGGCTTAATGTATCCCTGGCATACTCTTTCAGCGGATATTTGTAGATGTCATCCACTGCCTTTTTGAGCTCTGCAGTAACCCATATTGTTCCTTCATTTTCTTTGCAGTACCGGTCAAGCCGCATGTAAACCCTGTATTTTACGCTGCTTTTTTTCCCTAAAGCCCCGCCAGCATTAAATTCTTCGGATTTTATTATTTCCACTGCTTTTTTTACAAGTGCATGATGGTTATCTAAACGGGGTTTCGGTTCTGTTTCTGGTGTACATTCCGCAGCTTTCAATATGGTAAGCGGAGATTGTGTTATCAGTCTCCCTTTTTTATCCAGCCAGGCAAGAGCATCCGTGTCTTCAGCCGTTCGCGCATACACAATAACCCCTTCATTGTCTTTCTCGTGCTTATTCACAGTTGTACCATACACCACATTTGGCATGTCCGGAATTTTTTTAGCCAGTGAAGGATCTTTGTCGAGTGCATTTTTCCATATCTGGTAAGCATAGGAAGCCAGGTCGATTTCCGCATCATCATCTTCATCAAGGATACCTGACTTTTCACTGTATAAATCACTGATATTAATCGGATCACCATCAAAAAACGTTTCATCAGAGCCGACTACTTCCGAATTCTGCCTTATTCTTGTAGTTAACCTGCTTCTTAGACGAATAATATTCTCCAGTCCATCCTCAGGAAGAAAGGAGTAACAAAGTATTTCTTCAGCCTTCTGTCCAATACGATCGACACGACCGGCACGCTGGATAAGGCGGATAATTGCCCATGGTAGATCATAGTTGAGGATGATATGGCAATCCTGCAGATTCTGTCCTTCACTGAGTACATCGGTTGTTATCAAAATCCTCAGTTCATCCTGTGTACCCACGAGTTCCGGTTTATCGTTACTTACAGGGCTGAAACGTTGTGCGAAAAGAGTCGGGTGTTCCTCATCACCTGTTACTACGGCATACTTCTGAACATTTCTCAATGAGAGCTGATGACCAAGATAATGTGCGGTATCCGCATACTGTGTAAATACGAGCACTTTATCATGCTCATGTTTAACTGTAAGAAGATCAACAAGTGCATTTAGTTTTCTATCAAGTTCGGGTTTCCATTCTTCAGCAAGCTTAAGGATTTTCAATAATATCCTGCAGTCTTCGATCAGGGCCCTGGTCAAATCACTTTTTACAAGATCAGACTTGAGCCACAAAAAATTTTTACTATAAGTGTGAGAGAAGATGTTGTACACCTCAGATGCCCTGCGCAGGAACTCATTCTCATCGACAAGAAATGATATTTTTGTAGTATTATCATCCTGATCCATGTCGTTATCTTCAAGAAAGTCATCGAGGTTCTCGACTACGTTTTTCCCGATGGGTAAATCAAGGCGGTTTTCCATGGCATGGATAAATACGAAATTACGCAATAGATGTCTTGCAATAGACAGAAGAAATGCATATCCGCTGCTTTCAAGCCTTTTGAAAAGATTGGTTCTGCAGAAGCCCATCAGTCTTTTTCCGGCCCTTGAAAGGTTGCTGATCATCACATCTTCATCTTTTGTCAGTTTTCTCGCCGGTTTATCAATGATATAATTGCCCAACCCGTAGCGGGGAAGTTCCAGATCATTGATTAAATTAACTACCTTATCCGAATAAAGACGGGCATACTGATCTTTACGATCATTGGGATTGAAATGATATTCCACCTTTTTGGGTATACGATCTGGAAAGTAAGATCGTGTTCCATTGGAAAAAGTCAGATATTTTCTTCCGGGCCCGTTTTTAGGCTCTGCATAGTTGTTTTTTATTAAAGATCTTGTTCTCCTGACAAGAAATAAACGCATCAGCTCCCGCCAGTCATCGGCAAAATCGCTTCGTTCAAAAGCCTTGATACTGCGAATAAATGTTTCAGTATGTTTTGCCTCAAACATGATCTGCCCGCCGATACTTTGGACATACCGTTCGGGCATCAGACCAAGATCTGCATCATCAGCTAAAAATAACCGCAGTTGATTTGACAGGTCTTTGTATGATTTATTATATGGTGTTGCAGAAAGAAGAATAACACGGCTCTCATTCTCTTCAAGATACTCCTTTATCGCCCTGTAGCGGCTCCCCGAATCATTCCGTAAATTATGGCTTTCATCGATAATCACTACTCTGTAACGCCGCATATTCGGAAGATCCTTCTGAACCTTGCTTTGAGAAATTATTTTTGCATGCAATTTGTATTTATAAACATAACATTCCCACATCTCTACAAGGTTTTTAGGGCAGATAATCAATGTTTCAGTAAAGAAATCCTCCTCCAGTACTTTTGCCAGTGCAGTTGCAACCATGGTTTTACCCAAACCAACTACATCACCGATAAGCACTCCATTGGGCCGGTTTTTATACCTGTTAAGATGATGTGCTGCGACAAGTACGGCTTTTTTCTGAAATTCCAGCAGTTCGTTCTCGAATACTTTTGGAATTTTAAACTCACTTATGCCTGCACGAGCTTCACGTGAAAGATGATAGGCTATTTTCAGGTAGATATGATAAGGCGAAGTAAGGCGATCTGCGGCCCAACTCTCATCTATTACCTCGATAAGTTCCTTTGTTATATCGATACTCCACCTGTCGGTCCACCTATCGTAAAACCACTTTGATAGCTTATAAGCAGCATCCTGTTCGAGCACATCGACATTTAATTCACCCTGCTTTAAAAGTCCAGACATCGTAAGATTGCTGCTGCCAAGAAATCCGATAATTGGAACACGGGAATCCTCGCTATATGCCAGATAAAGTTTTGCATGCAGGGGATGACTCAAATGCAGTCTTACAACAACTTTTTTATCTTTAAGTTGCCTGCTCAAGATGCGCAGATATTTTTCTGCAGTGTCATCAGGCGTGCCAACAGTAAGCTGCTCCCTGAACTCCATGGCCAGCCGTTTCTTAAGCCGTAAAGCCTCAGCTTGATCGAGTAAATAAGAATCATCCCGGTTGTACGCTTCCTGTAACAGATCGAAAGGAAGTCGCTGCATTCCCACTAGAAGACGACAATAACGGTATACTTTTTCTTCGCCTTCCTGGACATAGTTTCCGGTAAGAGATTCGATTCTATCAGCAATCTCTCCCCATCCCCTGAGATTAAAATATCCCACACAGAAATCTGCGCGACTCGATAGTTTTAAGGTTTCATTGAGGCCTTTAGTGAGGTGATTTTCTATGTTATCGTAAATTTTGGGCATTATGCACTATGTTCCTGACAACTGTAGACTGAATATTATCTGTATCCTAAAATATTAACTCTCGTATCTTAACTGCAATGGTTGTTTTATGGTCTATTGACGTTTTTTGCTTTTTCAACACCCAACCCAAGCCATCAAACAGGGCAAGGGTATCTCGGAAGCAACCGAGTAAACGTCCACGACCATAAGCCGTGGCTTTGGTTCCCCCCAAATGTGTTTTGCGTGATATAAGTGCTTGAATTTGTTGTTTTTTTGTGCTTTTTTAAGTCATTTCGCACAGTATTGCTCATTTCCGATGAAGCTATCAGAAAGGAACATGCAGTGTAGGTTAGTTGTCAATAAAATGGCTGGTTTTGTGCTTCAAAAAGTGCCCATTAGTGGAGGGATTTAATGTGCCCGCTAACATGTGGATAGTATGGAGATGGTAATAATGATGATGGTTAAGCAGTAAATCCAGTTATCAATTAAAGGACCGGTATCGATTCGATATAACTTGTAGTATATGAACAAATACAACCCGAGATTACTGGGTAATACCTTTAGAGGATTACAGAGTAAGTAATTAATAATGGTTAAGCTTTTAAGGGTGAAGAATGCACTGAGAAACAAGGAAACAGAATGAATTTTAAAGCGATTATTTTAAAAAATACTTGTGGGATTTTATGTTTTCAGAAAAAGGCTGTGAATCTGACTTGGATTGCGTAAAAATAATTAAACTGGAACTTCTATACCGATCTTGTTCGCAATTTCAGTATAAAGGTTAACATCTTCTTTAGGTGTAGATATACTCAAAATAAGAGAATATCTGGCTTCACTATTCCATCTTTTGTGTAAAGTATGTTCCCGCCACCAACCTATTACCGGATAGACACCTACATGCTTACGTGATGCCAAATCTATCGCTGACCCATACCATATATCTGAATGAATTGACCCTCTATGACGCAAATGATCTCCCAAAAGCCATTCTTTGGAATCGCTGCTTGTTTCAATCATATTTTCTTCTTCTTCACGTACACGTCTGTTTATGCGTGAACGAAACTGATCACGTGTTTCGAATGGCATTTGTATGTCAAAACGCAATCCATGTGATTGGTAATTATGTCGCCTTTTCCATCCCCTTTCACCAGGGTTAGGTTCAATAAAGTAGGAGAGTGTTACACGTAATGTTACCGGTGTTTCTCCAAGATCTCTAAGAATATCTTCAGGCCATGGTATTTCATGTAAATTCATCTCCTTCATCTTTTTGTAATCTGCATATGGATATAACGAACTTTGAATAATCAGATTAAGTCTATTTTCTGCACAATATATAGCCTTATTTAAATCAGGAACACCAAAACCACAGTATCTGATCAGATTTTTAACATCAGCTTTTTTATTCTTGTGAGATAACCGTATATTAAATTTTTTTAACATCACAGGAGTCCATTCTGCAGAATGAACTATAAGAGCACGGATGGTTTCCGTCCAGAATTCGGGATAATTTTTCTGAATAATAGCAGCCATTCTGGCAACTTGAGCTGTTGCAGCACTGGTATCACCTGTGATAGTGAAATAATTATCTGTAAATTTATCGTTTGTTGTCAGAATTCTTATCTCATCGGGATCTCCACCAATTGGTGAATTATTTGCATCTTTTGCCCAGTTGCCTCCTTCAAATACAACATCGGGTTTTAATGGCCATTGTGCATCCCACTTAATAGAAGTTGTACTAGCTGGATTAATATCACCTGCTGGTGCAATTGGGACCAACCCTGGATGGTTATTTGTATCTATGGTTACTTTTTGTGTGTATGCTCCAACGCAGAGTGCATTCCAGGATTGTCCCGGATCATGTATGCCTTCTATAATATTTCGATCAGGATAATAGATCCTGTTTTGAGTTTCAATATTACCAGAAGATACAATTAAAAGCCTTTTTGTTCCACTCTCTTCTTCAGCTCCAGAGGTGATTTTATCTATTGCAGAAGACCATGAAGAAGGTTTCCCACGATCACGAAAATCTTTGGCAGTAATTGTAAGTGAGATAACCCTTTTCCTTTCCGGAGCATTAATTTCTGCTAAAGAAATTACTTGTGATGTAACTGATCCATATAGTTCTGGCTGATGTTCATTACCATTTTGTCGGATAATCTTACCGGATTCGAGAATATGCTCTATAGAAACATTTTCATTTGAGACAAGCAAATCCATTAAATCACTATACAGTGCAAGCCCTGCCATTCCGGTTCCATGACCACACTCATCCGTTTTCAGCCAGTCAATGTTATAAGCATGTAAATCATTTGATGAAAGGAATGGTTTAATTAATGGATGCTCATTGTTGACTCCTGTATCAAGGAGAAGTATGGCTACTTCATCACTAATGGTTTTTGGGAGTCTTCTTAGCAGATCGTCAATCCATTCCTGCTGAAATTTCCGTTTCATATCGAGGAAGTAAGTAGGTGTTTCTTTTGCTTTTCGCAATTCTGCAATACAGTTTAATAAATCGATAGATTCAGCAATTTGATCACGAGTCCCAAACACAAGCAACACCGTTCTATCCGGGAATGCAAGTTCGTTCCTGTCAACCCGCAATCCAATTTTTTCAGCATTGCTCCTAAAAAATTTAACTATATCCTCTCGATTTTTTCCTGATCTGAGCCATACTTCCCACCATACAGGATTATTATCAGCAGGTAACAAGTTTATATCATCTGTCCAAAGGGCATCAACAGTAGCTTTCTTTATATCTGCTATATTTGCAAAAAGTTTTTCATTCTTAGCCTCTTTCAGGTATTTATCTAATTTTTTAAGAAATATATCGATTTTTCCTTCTGGTACAAAAACAGCAGCGTATGTATCAGTTTGAATGGTTTTTACACTAAGCAGTTCGATGCCGGAAGGTCTGAGATCGAGGCTTTCATGTTTTAGCTGGTAATCAGGTTCGCTTTTAAAAACAATGGTAATACCTTCAAGTCCGGAAATCCCAACAGTTTCTCTCTTTTTGTCAAGTAAAGTCTGCTCATCTTTGAGTGCCTGAAACTTTTGATAAAGATAGTAATAATGTTCCTGCTTGTTACGTGAGACTTCTTTAAATTTTGGTCCACGACCCGGTGCGCTTTTATACTCTTCCGTTGTAGTGAATTTGGAAGGAAGTTGAAGATTGCGGTATTTGAATCTCTCAGGTACCGGCATAAGGAAACTCACTTCATATTATTTGTTATAATTATTCAATATTTTGGAATGATATCGGATTCTTTCCTGAAGCATCTGATTAATTATCTGTTCTGTTACACATTTTTTTCTTGCAATAATCATCTCTTTTATTGAATCTTCGCAGGCTCGTGTTATTTCTGCGAAACTAAGATCTTTGGCGTTTTTTGCTAAAGCCGAATAATCGATATTTTCTGCCACAAAACCAGCCAATTTATTCTTTAGTAGTTCAGAAATTTGCAAATTATCTGGAAGCGAGTACTCAATCACATCATCAAATCTTCGAAACAGTGCATAATCTAACATTTTTGGGTGATTTGTTGCAGCCAGAATCATGCTGTTTGAGCAATCGTGATCAATGAATTGAAGAAAGCTATTTAGTACCCGCCTTATCTCACCTACATCATTATTCAGAGCTCTCATTGCACCGATAGAATCGAATTCATCAAAGAGGTAAACACCCCGATGTTTTTGAAGAGAGTCGAAAACCATTCTTAGTTTAGCTGAGGTTTCTCCCATATATTTAGTAATAATTGACTCGAGTCGGATTATAAAAAGAGGTAAATGAAGTTCTCCTGCCAAAGCAAAAGCGGTCATGGTTTTGCCTGTACCTGGAGGCCCAATAAGTAAAAATTTCCTCCGAGGTTGCAGCCCATATGCAGTAATCTCCTCAATATGTCGCTGCTCCTGTATTATCCTGTCTAACCGTGATGCTATCTCTTTTGAAAGAATCATCTCTGAAAGACGGGTATTTGGATAGGAAGCAGATAAAAGCCGTGCAAGCTCACCCTGTGGCTGAACGAGCGGAACAGTATTGCCAGATTCGGCAGAGTCCCTTTTTTTTCTGGCAATATCAATTAATCGCCGAAGCTCCTCTGCAATCTTCCCATGTCCAAGTTTTGCTTCATGAGCAGCAATCTGCAAACCATAAGTGATAAAGCGTTCATCATCTTTGGAGATGTAGCTTTCGAAGAGTGCCTTTATTTGAGCGATCGTAGCCATATAATTATTATAAGATTTTTATAAATGTTTTAAAGTACCGTCTTATAAAATAGTTCGTGTTATTTTATTTCAAATTAATAGTTTTTAATTATTTAAACACGTATTGTATTAGAAAAGCTGTCGGCGGGCACTTTAAAACAGGCCACATATGGGCACTTCAAAACCAGCCACTTTATGAAAATAATCTGGGTTTACTCCTCCTTTCTTGATTTATTATTTAAACGGTAACTTTTTCCTTTAATTGT
>JAAYPC010000153.1 GCA_012519985.1 Fibrobacter sp. | reverse complement strand
CACAGTCCGAGGTAACATGTTGCATCATTGTCTGCGATAAATTTTGAAGTTCTGACACTCTTTAGGAAAAAAGCGCAGATGTTGAAAATGTTCCTGTAATCACCATCACTGTACACACTTTGTACACGAAACATATATCAATAGCAGTCTTTTCCTCTTCCGCTCTTTATATTTTATTGCATAACTCATATAAAAACTGAAGGTGGTTATTATGTCTATCTTTAAAAAGACACTCGTTTTTTCCTTCATTGCCGGGTTGTGTGTATCTACCATTTTTGCTGAACCTGATCCCAATTTCCACATTTATCTGCTTTTCGGGCAATCTAATATGGCTGGTCCATGTAATAACCAGAATGCAACGGCCCAAGCCAGGGATCCCCAACCTGCCGATTGTGACACCACCAGCAGGATAAAAGTCCTTGCATGGGGTGATTGTAATGCAACCTCTTACCCCTGCGGATTTCAATTAAACAGGAGATACGATCAGTGGTATACTGCATTCCCCCCTTACCATAACTGCCATGAAGGGATAGGGCCAGCCGATTACTTTGGAAAGACGCTTCTGGATTCCATCAGACAGGATATTACAATCGGTTTTGTTCCTTGTGCCCTATCCGGTCAAAAAATTGAAGTATTTATGAAAGGAATGAATGCTCCTATAGATGATCATACCCGCCCTACCAATGGTGGAACCAAAATCAGCAGTGGTGGGTATGAATGGATGGTTAAGCGAGCTAAAATTGCCCAACAATCCGGTGTCATCAAGGGGATTCTGCTACATCAGGGTGAAGCCAATTCCGGTGAAAAAGATGCCTGGGTTAACAAAGTCAAAAGCATCGTGGCGGATCTGAAAAATGATCTCAGCTTGGGTGATATTCCATTTATTGCTGGAGAACTCATTCAAGATCCTGCAGCAGATCAAGGTGCGAAACAACTCAACCCTTATGTAAATAAACTTCCAAACGAGATCCCTAACTGTGGTGTAGCTTCCTCACAAGGGTTTAAACTCAGACCTGGAGATACCTGGAGACTTCATTTCGCCTGTGATGGTGTCCGTGAATTTGGCAGACGTTATGCTATGGAGTTTTTAAGACTTGCAGATACCATCCTGGTTCCCAGAAGAATAGACAGCACCAGAGTTATTTATCCCAGTATAGAAAAATATCAAAAGATAATGAACTCTACTGAAGGAGTAGTGCATATCTACACCCTCGATGGGCATCTTCTGCATTCTTTTAAAAAAACAAGTGTCCAGAATGCCATGGCTTCGGTGAAAGCTAAAGGGGTTTTTCTAGTTTCAAGAAAGCTGGAAAACGGTAAAAGTATCATTACACCTTTTGTCAGACAATAACCCGGAGTTAAAACAGGTTATTCCTTCCATTTTCTATTGAATTGACCAAAAGCCTGTGATTTTGCAGGCTTTTTTATTTTCTCTCCCCGGGCCAGGTTCCAAATCACAAGCACCAAATCCTGAAAAAATTCCAATAACCAATTATTGAAAATCCAAACAAGAAAGAAGCAGACAAAGACCCATATCCTGTTTCGGATTTCGGATTTTCCTATTCCAGTTCCTGTTTCGGATTTGATTTGATATTTCTTTTACTGTTATTTGCAGATCAGATAAAAAAAGGATGTACTTACCGCAAATTTTTTGAAAGCGACATTAGAATTGCGAAGAATGCTGTCGATACGGTTATGATCGAAACCAAAATGTGTTACATATCCGCTGCAATCACATCGGAATCGCGATATGCTTTTTCCAGATAACAATGTAAACAGGTACTTAAAATAAACAGGCTTTCCATTTTCCAGCTCTTTTAGATCAAAGGAATAAAAGATCGTTTTAATGAGAAACTTACAAAGGCCTATTAAACCGGTCTCCACAGGAACGGATATCAGAAGTACCCCATCGATGTCTGTTAAATTAATCAGATTAGTTATAGCGTTCTCCAGATTCCCTACATGCTCCAGAGTTTCGAAACAGGTAACGAGTTTGAATTTCTTTTCTATGGTATTCACTACATTCAAGTCAATAAAGTTGAATGCAATATTAGGGTATCTTTCGCTGGCAATTTTCAGATGATCTCTATTATGATCAAAACCGGTTGCATCTGATATGCCGTATTTCGATACAATTTTATTGGTAACAAAACCATTACTGCAACCTACATCGAGGTATGGTTCTTTTATCTTGAAAGCAGCCACTATTTTCATTATCTGCTTTAAGCGAATTATATGCGGTATATTTTTCAGCTTCTTTTCTCTGTATGTCGAAGAATGATCATAAAGCGGCATTGTTCACCCTGGCAGATTAATAGTTCATGATAGTGTGATTTTCCTGAAGTTTACTTTTTGCCGGTTTAAAAAGGCTTATCCATATCTTTCCCGGAAGGTAAAAGTTCAAAGCTAAAAAGAATCATCTTCCGAGTTATCTTTTGTAGTGTAGCCACTTTGCTTATCGGACCGACTGTGCCATTTTTTTAATACTTTCAATCTCTTCTCCGTCTCTTCCTTCTATTGCGGACTACTGTGGAAGCCAGGTGCTAAGATAGCGGTTTCTTTTCTGAATATTATTCAGATAGCCATTTTAATTTGAAATTATAGGGTCAGAGTGGGGTGTTGGTCAATGAGGAAAACAGTTGTAAAAACGGTTAATTAACGTTTGATGGATACGAGCACGCTGAAATCAATCCCGCCCAGAAGGTTGGAATTACTAGTACCGCTGGAATCGTTGGAGAGATAGCAGGCCTGTAAGGGCTGGTAAAACGAATCAGTTCGTCGCCTCCGAAGAAATCCACCATTTCGTAGAAACCTTTCTGAATGTGTTACCCTGTTCTCAGATCTATAAGCTGCCTTGCCCACCGCGAGCAAATTATCGATTTTGTTTCTTAACCATTAATTCTGGCACAGATTGTGCTGAAAGTGTGGCGGCAAAAATAATTTGAGAATTGAGATTTATGATTTTTGATTTAGGAAAAGACAGGAAATCGGATTTGAAGTCTGGAGTGCAGCGGTGAGAAATGGCTGAAAGTACTGAATTTGTTACTGGTTTTTCTGAGATTTTCAAGAGGGGATGGATGTTGTGCAATTCTGAGACGGATATATTTATAGATAGCACAAAGTTATGTACAGGGAAGTCCAGCTTGTGTATACGTGGAGGAGCCAGAAAAAGAAATGGCTGTGTTGCAAAGCTTAAGGTTAATACATCCAGGATTTCACCTCAGGGATTTTCTTTCAATATACAGGGTTTGGGCCGGATCAGTTTAAGGAGCCGTTGCAGTGATGAAGAGTGGCAATATCTGGATTTAAACACACTGAAGAGATCAAAAAGTGCTCGTTATCCGCTTTTTTTACAAAATGAGTGGAAAAGAGTTACTATCGAGAAACCGGTTGTAGACAGTGGCTACCTTGATCTGGAGATTCGCACAGGTAAAGGCGAACCATTCTGTTTCTGGATCGGTTAGCAATCCCCAACCTTTTTTAGTTGATTCGGATGATTGAGGCCAGTCCTTCGTTAAAAAAAACTGCCATTAAGGTATGGATACCTTATCTCAAAATTACAGACAAGGCCTTCGAAATTACGGATGATGCCTTCGAAATTACGGATGATGTCATCGCAATTACGGACTATGCCTTAAAAATTACGGACTATGCCTTCGCAATTACGGACTATGCCTTAAAAATTACGGACTATGCCTTAAAAATTACGGACTATGCCTTAAAAATTACGGACTATGCCTTCGCAATTACGGACTATGCCTTCGCAATTACGGACTATGCCTTAAAAATTACGGACTATGCCTTCGCAATTACGGACTATGCCTTCGAAATTATGGATGATGGCTTCGAAATTATGGATGATGGCTTCGAAATTATGGATTATATCTTCTGAAACACACAGAATGTATTCCCCTGAAAAGTAGTATATTCACGTAATTTTTAAGGTACCATATGTTTTTTCAAAAGTACTTTCTGTATTTTCAAAGGAAAATTCTGTATTTCCTGTTTTGTTCAAGACTAGTTACCGGTAGAGAGTTGGGGTATTTCTGAATAGATGCCCAGTTTTTCAAGCAATTCTTTGATTAACAGTACAGAAACCGGTTTCTCAAAAAGATATGATGCTCCGGCTTTAATGACTTTTTGCTTTATTTGGTTGTCACAATAGGCGGATAAGGCGATTATTTTGCTTTGAGGGTAGCGTTTTTTCGTACCGGATATGATCTGGATACCATCCATTTCCATAGTCCCGGTTAATCTTAAGTCTACGATGACCGCATCATAGAAGTTTTCTTCCAGCATCTTTTGGGCATCGGCCACGCTTTGGATAGAGTCTATGGTAACTCCAGGTGCATGAAGCAGCTTTTGGTATGCTAAAAGCAGACTTTCTTCATCATCTGCTAAAAGAATTCTTTTCATAGATACTCCTGGTATAAATATAAAAGTGGCATGATTGAATAGAGTAAAGGCAATAAATGTACCACCTAAGGAATGGCCAGGAATAATGAATCAACCTATTATAAACAATCCTCATGATAAATTTTTCAAGGAGGCATTCAGCCATATTGAGTTGGTAAAAAGTTTTATCAAAACATATCTTCAGCCCCGTATCAATTTTCAGATTAACCTGGATGAACTTCAGTTGTTTCAGAACGATTCGGTCGACAGCTCCTTAAAAGAATCCTTTTCGGACATTGTCTATAAAACTGAAATTATTCCAGAAAAGATTCCTGTATACCTGTTGTTTGAACACAAGAGTTATCCTGATTCGCAAATAGGTATACAGATGGAAAAATACAGACACATGCTAATAGAGAATTTGATCAAATCTCATTCAGGTAATGTCTTCTTTGTTATCCCCATAATTATATACAATGGTGAAAGAATCTGTGATTTTTCCACTTACCTGTCTTCATACAGTGAATTAAATGTCCGCATCGATTCAAAATATGAAGAGAGCTTAAACTGTGAGTTTTTTGATGTTTCCCATATACCGGATAACCAGATCAGAGGCTCTGCATTCCTGAGAATAGTTTTCTTTGCCATGAAATATGTTCATTCTCCGCAGATACTGAATAAACTGGATGAAATTTGCGTACTTTTTAAGGAAATGTCCAAGAAGGTAGACGTAAAAAACTTTTTTGACACATTTTCGCTTTATGTTCAAAATGCTGCACCTAAAAATCTTATAGAGCAATCGGTAAAAAAGATTAAAAGTTGGGAAAGGAGAAAAAATATGCCTGAAGTTTCAAGGGTTTTCCAAAGCATAAGGGATGAAGGTTGGCGAAAAGGTATGGAGGAGGGTGAGACAAAGGGTAAGAAAGAAGGTAAGATAGAGGGTAAGATAGAAGGTAAGTTAGAAGATGCTCAACGCATGCTTCAGAAAGGAATGAGTAAGGAGCTTATTCTGGAGATAACCGGCTTGCCTTTTGAAAAAATAGTTGAGCTGGAAAAAAGCATTGAAAAGAATGAAAATGGTTGATCCAAATCCGTTGCGATTTAGGAAAACTGTCGTTTTCTTTAAAACCTTAGGCAGCAGATTCTGGCATCTGTTGTGGTAACAGCCGGATCTGATAGGGATTGCTAAAACGTTCACGGTATAAATCTTGACACCAGCTACCAATTAAGACAAATTCATCGAGTAGACCTTCTTCATAAAAGCTCTTAAAAACAGAGTACAGTAAATCAAATTTTACCACGAAGCACCTTTTTAATTTCGTTCATGTCATTAAGAACTTTTTTTAATGATTCCTCATTTTTTTTACGTTTATCAATCGAGTCTAATACTGAAGCGGCCTTTTTGCTATGAAGGCAGCCGATATATTCCTGGACAACTCTTTTACCGATACGTCGCTGCAGATAAAGATACTCGTTATTACCAATCTGCTTAACTTTTGGTGATCCTCTAACTTCTGCAGCAATGGCTTTTTTATAAATGTTTTCTGCCTGGATAAGCCTATCGTATTCCTCTTTCAAAATATGGAAAACGATACTCATAAATTACCTCTTTAGCTGAATATATTTATATTAACCTACACTGTATATAATATGCGGCTATGTAGGGTAAAAATCTCGTTAATTTTTGAATAAAAGCAGATTCATTGATTTTATTTTTAAAAAATCCAGCTTTAAAATTGTAATGGGAAATTGAGGCCAACCAAAAAAATTTTAGATTTATGTTTTTTGATTTAGGAAAAGATAAGAAATAGGATTTGAGATATCTCTGGGCCCCTTGCAATTGATCCGAAAAATTGGAGGGTTGAGTAATGAGAAAACTGAACTGATTAAAAGAGAGGTCAATGAAAGTTAACTGGGTTTCAGGCAGGTTTTCCTTTTTAAAGGTAACACTACCGTCCATCCCTTTTCCTATTCTATTACTTTGTTATCCGTTATCCGTTATCCGTTATCCGTTATCCGTTATTCCGTTATTCCGTTATTCCGTTATCCGTTATTCCGTTATTCCGTTATTCCGTTATCCGTTATTCCGTTATTCCGTTATTCCGTTATCCGTTATTCCGTTATTCCGTTATTCCGTTATCCGT
>JAAYPC010000022.1 GCA_012519985.1 Fibrobacter sp. | reverse complement strand
TCCCTGCAGGTCCAGGTATTGCCCTTTTAGACATTGCAATCAGCTCGGATGAGAATTCGGTTGTTCAAGGCTCACGGATTATTTATCCCTATATCGATGCGAAATACAATTGGAGCCCTACCAAAAATTTTGATATCATCCCTCGTGTAAGATTTTTTATTACACAATATGGCAATTCATATGCCCTTGATTCAAGAACGTGGATATGGCCAGAGCTGATCTTTCAGGCAAAGTTCTAAGTCAGGGAAAATATTAAACGGTTTTATTAATTTACTTTGAGGATCTGTTATTATGACAAAGAAATACTGGAACGAGGAAATAGAAACCTTACCTTTAAATAATTTGCGAAAACTTCAGTTAAAATCGTTACAGGAACACCTGGAATTTGCATATCAACACTCACCATATTACGGTGCAAGTTTCAGAAAACATGGTGTTCTGCCCAGTGACCTTAAAAGTCTTGAAGATCTTTATAGGTTTCCATTCATTGACAAAAAAGTTGAGCGTGACCGTCAGGTCGCGTCTCCGTTATTGGGTGATCTGGTTGCTGTTGAAGAGAAGGATGTGGTATTTGTTTCAGCATCGAGCGGATCAACTGGTATTCCGACATTGAGTCCTTTTACAAAAGAGGACTTTTATGAATTTCAGGATGTTGAATCGCGGCTTTTCTGGGCAGCAGGTATGCGTCCTACCGACCGCTATGTACATGCGCTCAACTTCACACTTTTTGTTGGCGGACCAGATGTTATCGGTGCACAGAACCTTGGTGCACTTTGCTTATGGGTAGGAACAATACCATCGGAACGGCTTCTTTTTATTCTAAAAGAGTTCCAGCCAACTATCATCTGGACCACACCTTCATATGCCTGGTATCTTGGTGAAACAGCACAAAAGCAGGGAATCAATCTTCATACAGATCTTTCCATAAGAAAAATCATCGTCGCAGGAGAACCAGGGGGTTCAATCCCTGCAACTCGAAAAGCCATTGAGGAACTTTGGAATGCCGATCTATATGACTTTTTCGGAATATCTGATATCTTTGGCGCATGTGCAGGTATGTGTGATAAAAAAGATGGTCTTCATCTGGCAGAAGACCATATCTATGTCGAAGTAATCGATCCGGGAACACTTGAGCCAGTACCTGATGGTCAAAAGGGCGAGCTGGTTTTTACTACATTGCGAAAGAGAGCTCGTCCTCTGATTCGGTTCAGAACTGGTGATATTGGTTTGGTTAACCGGGAACAATGTGAATGTGGCAGAACACATGCCAGAATTTCTGTTACCGGAAGAATCGATGACATGATCATTGTTTCTGGTGTTAATGTTTTCCCAAGTGACATAGAGTATGTAGTAAGGAATATTCCTTCTTTAACCGGTGAATATCGCATTACTGTAGTAGAAGAGAATCATATGACCAAATTTGACATAGAAGCAGAGCGATCTGTACATGCAAACGTATCTGATGAATACCTTGTTAATCAAATTTCACATTTAACCAAAACTCGGCTTGGAGTAAAACCAAGACAGGTAAAAGTACTCAATTCAGGTGAATTACCGCGTGCTACCCATAAGGCAAAGCGAATAGTTGACTTAAGAGGTTATAAAGTTCCTAAAGAAAAAGTAGAATATTTTGAAGTTAAAAAATATGACAAAAACCGGTCTGTAGTTTCCACAGGTCAACTGAGTCATTGAAATGTAGCTGTTAATTTAACAGCTACATTCTTATGTGCAGTTCAGGTTAATCTACTTTATCGAATAATTTTCAGGAGATAAGAACGTGGAAGATGAAATATCAGGAACATATGACGCACTTTGCCAGTCAGTGGTTGACATGGATGAACCCGGAACGGTTAAATTAGTTTCCGAGGCACTCGCAAATGGATTCGACGGATACGACCTTATTGAAAAAGGGCTTTCTGTAGGAATGAAAAAAGCAGGAATACTTTTCGAAGAAGAAGTGTATTTCGTACCTGAGCTTTTACTATGTGCCGATGCGATGTATGCAGGCCTTGAGGTAATAAAACCACATCTACGTGGAAACCCTGATGCCGCCAAAGCAAAGGTGGTAATAGGTGTAATCGAGGGGGATACCCATGATATAGGTAAAAATTTGGTAAAGATCATGCTTGAAGTATCTGGTTGTGAAATTTACGATTTGGGTCGCGATATTCCGCCTGCTGTATTTGTCGATAAAGCACTTGAATATAACGTAGATATAATAGCTATTTCTACCCTGATGACAACAACCATGCCCCGCATGGCTCAGGTAATAAATATTCTAAAAGAGAGAAACATTCGTGAACAATTTAAGGTCATTGTAGGTGGCGGCCCGATTTCAAAAAGTTTTGCAGATTCGATCGGAGCAGATGGATATTCTGCAAATGCAAACAACGCCATATCTCTTGTACAAAATCTCTTAACAGAGAAGCAGGTATGAATACGCAAGACTTGATGACACCTTTAGAACGTTCGAAAGCTCTTAGTGCTGGTGCTGCAATAGATCGGCTTCCATGCATTCCTATTGTCGGAAATAGCGCTGCCAGACTAATAAATGCCAGGGTTTCTGAATTCAGAGGGAATGGTAAACTGATTGCTGAAGCGCATATTGCTGCTTATCGCACCTTTGGATACGACAATATCCGAATATTTACCGATCTCTATCAGCAGGCCGAAGCTATGGGTGCTGAAGTTTTCTATCCGGAGGATGAAACCGCATATCTCAAAACTCCAGCTCTCCAGAAAATTAAATCGGTATCAGATATCGTTCCTGCAGATCCATGGCATGATGGTAATCTTCCTGAATTTCTTGAGGCAATTAAGATCACTGTTGATAGAGTTGGAAATGAAGTCCCTGTAACAGGTGCGGTTGTGGGTCCATTTACAAACACCTCTTTTTTACTCGGTGCAGAAGAACTTGCCCGAAAAATCACAAGAGAACCGCAAACGGTACATGCTCTCTGTGAGATTTCGCTTGAAACTGCCATTCGCTATTGCAGGGCAATAATTTCCGTTGGTGGAACACCAAGTATAACTGATGCAATGTCGTCATCTTCAGTAATCAGTCCGCATCATTTTGAGATTTTCTCATTTCCCTATCTCAAACGGCTTATTGAAGACATTCATCAGATGGATAAAAAAGTTACGTTACATATTTGCGGAAAAACCAAATCCATTCTTTCACGTATGGCTGACACCGGAGCCGATTGCCTTAGTATAGACACCGATCTCAGTATTGCTGAAGCTAAGCAGCTTGTGGGCCACCGGATCAAAATAATGGGTAATGTAAACCCAACCGAAATAATGTTGAATGGAAGCTCCTCTATGATTCGAAAAGCTGTAATTAATTGTGTAAGAGATGGTTTCGATTCACCTTATGGCTATATCGTCGCATCAGGATGCAGTCTTCCGACAGCAACACCGGCAGAAAACATCCATGCCATGATGAACATTGTAAGAAAAATTGGATATCCTGTTACAATTGATAAGTTAGAAAGATTGTATATATCATGATCAGCAGCGAAAAAAAACGTCTGTTATCTGTGCTCCAAAAAGAATCGGTGGATCGTCCGCCGGTTATATGCACAGGAGGCATGATGAATACGGCCATTGTCGATATTATGAGATGCACCAGGTACGCGTTACCACAAGCTCATTTTGACAGTCTATTAATGTCAGAACTTGCCTATGAAGTCCACCGTTCTACCGGATTTGAAAATATCGGCATTCCTTTCTGCATGACCGTCGAAGCTGAAGTATTAGGCAGCGATATTGATTTTGGTACTCTGGAATGTGAACCGAAGATTGCAAAAGAACGATTTGGTTCAATAAAGGATGCACAGTTTCCTAATGCATCAGTCCTGATAACCAAAGGTCGCATTCCACAGATTTGTGAAGCAGCAAAATTGCTCTCTGAACGTTATCCATCAATACCTGTTATCGGGAACCTGACTGGTCCGATCAGCACAGCAGCTTCTGTGATTGACCCTGTAACTTTTTATAAGGAACTTAGAAAGTTTCCCGATATTGCACACCGGGTACTCTCTCAGATAACCGATTTTCTTATTGCTTATGCCTTAGCGTTGGTTAAAAACGGAGTTTCAGTGATTTCTGTCGGAGACCCTTCAGCTACAGGCGAAATTCTGGGGCCAAAACTTTTTGAAGAGTATGTAATTCCATATATCAACAGGCTGATAGACTCTGTCAATCAATCGAGAGTTCCTGTAATTATACACATCTGCGGTGACCTGAACCCCGTACGTCATCTATTGCAATTAATACATCCTCAAGCAATCAGTACCGATGCGATGGTTAATCTTGCATCTCTTAAAAGAGAATTCCCTGGACTGATCACTATGGGAAATGTAAGCACTTATGCTCTTGAAAACAATAATGAGGAAAAGATTAAAAATATTACTTACAGACTTATTAATGAGGGGATCAACATATTATCTCCTGCTTGTGGTTTGAGCACCTCGACACCATTGTCAAATATACGTGCACTTACTGATACCGTAAAAGGATACAGATAATGGTAAATGTCACTATTCTTCCATATAACGTCACTAATAGTGTAAAACAAGGAGAAAAGCTTTCAGATATAATTCGTTCTGCGGGTATTTCTTTTGAAATGCCCTGCAATGGAAATGGTACCTGCGGGAAGTGCACTGTTCGTATACAGAATTCGAATAGCCAGACTAAAAATATGCATTCTGATCGATCTCCTCTTTCATATTCACTAAAGAAGATCAATGAGGTATTGGCATGCCAGACATTTATTACAGATGATGTTACAGTGGAACTTTCCACTAAAGGTGGTAAAGAGACTCTTACTATCATTGACACCGGTTTTTGCAGACCGATATCTCTTGAACCGGATATCCGAAAGATTTTTAATGATGAAACAAACAAAACAACCGTATTTTCTGGTACAGAGCTTCTCACCGAAGAAGAAAAGGACACTACAAAAGAAATATACGGTGTAGTTATCGATATTGGAACTACGACACTGGTTGTATCTCTTTGTGACATACGCAATGGTAAGACTGTTGCAAAAGCATCATCATTGAATCCGCAGAGCCTTCATTCGCATGATGTGCTTACCAGGATCAGCATTGCATCTGAAGAGCATGGCCTGACGATGCTGCACAATCTGCTTATTGATGAACTTAATCGTCTCATCGGTGTAATAGCCGAAGAAAAAGCTGTCTCGGTTGATCGGATCTATGAGGTGGTAATAAGCAGCAACACTTGCATGCTCCATCTGGCTACTAAAACCAATCCTTATTCACTTGGTTTCTATCCATTTACAAATGCAATGGAGGAAATCCATCGTTTATGGGCAAAGCAGATAGGACTTAATATTAATCCTAAAGGGTTTGTTTATCTGCCACCCACCATCTCCGCATTTGTCGGAGCTGATATTACATCTGGTATACTTGCCACCGATTTGCAAAATAGTAAAGAGTGCATACTTTTCATTGATATAGGAACAAATGGTGAAATGGTACTGGCAAAAAACGGGCAATTGGCAGCTACATCCACTGCAGCAGGACCTGCCTTTGAGTGCATGAATATCACTTCCGGAATGCGTGCCCAGGCAGGCGCAATAGAACGTGTCGCAATCAATGAGCGTGGTGAGTTAACCTTAACAGTGATTGGAAATGTAGAACCTGAGGGAGTTTGTGGAAGTGGACTCTTAGATGCTGTAGCCGAGCTAGTCCGGACCGGTATCATTGAACCTTCAGGTCGTTTTACTAATTCCTCAAGCTTCAATGGCCAAAAAATACTTGTCGACCGGTTGGAACAGATCGAGAAGAAAACCTTCTTTCGGCTTTCAGACCAGGTGTTTTTATCCCAAAAAGATATCCGTCAGGTGCAGCTTGCAAAGGCTGCCATTCGCACTGGTATCAATCTTCTGTTGCGTCATCTTGAAGTACAATTATCGCAGATTGATTCAGTGTTTATAGCCGGATCATTCGGATATCATCTTAGTGAAGATTCATTATTTCATACAGGACTAATTCCAACCGATTTTCGCGGAAAAATCCAATTTATTGGAAATACTTCTCTTTCTGGAGGAACTGCTTTTTTGCTGAACCGATCACTTCGCATTGAATTACAGTCGGCAGTTAAACAGATTGCCAGTATTGATCTGTCCAGGAAAAAGGATTTTCAGGATGAATTTATCAAGAACATTTCTTTTGGAGTATTAGAATGACAACTGAACGATTTTCCTGCACTGATTGCTCTATCCAGAGCTGCTATCGTCGCAACAAGCCTTTCCCTTCGAAATGCCTTTCAATAGTTGCATCAAAGCGAATGAAAGACAAAGCGCAGAAATATTATACCGAAGATGGTATCGACAAGCCACTGGCAATTGCGGCTGCGGAAATCGAAGGGAAATTCTACGGCAAATTGACCCGTGTAGAGGAAATTATTCAGTTTGCACTTGCTATTGGAGCAAAAAAAATTGGCATTGCTACCTGCATTGGGCTGATAGCAGAAGCCAAAACATTTGCATCGATACTTCGTGCACACAATCTTAAATACTTCAGTGTTATTTGCAAAGTAGGTTCTGTCGATAAAACATCGATTGGCATACCCGAAGAATTAAAAGTACAGAAAGGTTCATGGGAATCGATATGCAACCCTGTACTCCAGGCTTCCATTTTGAACCATCAGAAGTGTGACTTGAATGTCATTGTAGGGCTTTGCGTTGGACACGACGCGCTCTTCAACAGACATTCTGAAGCCCCAGTGACTACACTGATAACAAAGGACAGGGTTTTAGGCCATAATCCTGCTGCTGCGCTATATACAAGTAATTTTTATTATAAACGTCTGTTTCCAGAACGGAAATAGAAGAACCAATATTTTAAGGAGATGCTTTATGCTCAATCAAACAAAAAAAATTCTGCACTGCACCATGATCACAGGCATTTTGTCATTAAACACATTTCACTCTGTCCAGGCGCAAAAAATCACTTTCGGATATCTTCCGGTAACAGGACATGCCAAGATATTTATTGCCAAGGAAGAAGGTTACTTTAAGAGTGAGGGCTTGGATGTAACTTTAGTAGAGTTTGCCAACTCTGCTGATGGTCTTTCTGCGCTTCGTGCTGGCAAGCTGGATGTCGGAGCGTTTGGGACCACTGCACCGCTGGTACATATTTCCAAGGGAGCAGAACTTTCTATAATTGGCGGAATAATGGGAGAAGATGCCGCCATCATTACAACTGCAGAAAATGCTGCTAAAATTAAATCTGTAGCGAATTTAAAAGGGAAAACAATTGCTACGGTTCGTCTGGCAACCGGTGATGCTGTTTTACGGGGTGCACTTGACGCAAATGGGATCGACTGGAAAAAAGATATTACACTGTTTGAACTCAAAAATCCTCCTGCTGTGATCGAAGCGATCAAAAGTAATCAGGTTGATGCTG
>JAAYPC010000021.1 GCA_012519985.1 Fibrobacter sp. | reverse complement strand
GTAAAAAGAAGTGCAAAGGTGGTGGCGATTGCTCCCAGGATCAGCGATGGCATTATGCCTATCAGCGGCTCTACTTCTTTTTTAATCTGGACATTACGTAATGCACGAGACATCATGTTTGGTATTAGAATGCCTTTTATCACAATTGCGGTCAAGGATGCCAACAGAAGCCAAATATTCAGATGAGAGTGCACCAATAAAGGAAGAAAACCCAGCAGTACTCCCTGAATGGCAACCGTGTGAATTATTGATTGTATACGGCTTGATCCAAGAGAAAAGAAATTGAGAACCAGTATCAATACCAGAAGTGTATTTATTATGTTGGTCATGATTATCACCTGAATAAAAGAACAAATCCAAAAGCACAGAAAAGCAGTGCACTTATTAACAGATAAGGCACATGGTTCATCTGCAGTCTGGCCATTATCGATTCTATGACACCTATTACAAAAGCCAATCCCAGCATCTCACATATAAACAGAGGCCAGTTTATCCACGCTGTTCCAATCTGAAATGGGAAAATTATATGTAAAAGAACTGTGCCAAGGATGAACAGCTTGAGTGCAGAAGCATAGCTTATTATACCAAAGAGCGGGCCGCTGTGATCCAGTACCATTGCTTCATGAATCATAGTGAGTTCAAGATGCGTAGTGGGATCATCCACCGGTATTCTGCAGCTTTCAGCCAGCATGACAATAAACAGTCCGATTGCTATCAGAACCAGCGGTGCAGCGATATCAACTGACAACTCGTTGAAGGGGCTGTGAAGCATGGTGGTTAAAGAAAAAGAACTTGACATTTTAACCAGTACCGAAAAAGCGAAAAAAAGAGCAGGCTCGGAAAGTATGGCAAATGTAACTTCCCTGGCTGACCCCATTCCTTCAAATGATGAACCGGTATCCAGAGCTGCTGCAGTGGTGAAAAAACGGGAAAGCCCAAACAGATATGCGAAAAGGATCAGATCACCGGTAAAGGAAACCGGTGCATTGAACCGTCCCATGGGAACCAGCAAACCGGCAATGAACATGGTTGTCAACGTAACTATTGGACCGATACGAAAGATCCAGGTGGTAGTGGTGCTGAAAACCATCCCTTTACGCAACAGTTTAATTATGTCATAGTATGGCTGCAGTAAAGGCATTCCCGAGCGGCCACCAAACCAGGCTTTGGTCTTATTGATAACACCGAAGAGAAGCGGTGGCATAAGAATCAATAGAAGCAGATGAAATATAATCAATTAATATCTCCCGGATTCCTGCGTATCAATGTTTAAACCAGTGATAAATCAGCTCTTTAAATGGCATCTGAATGCAGATCATCAGAAACAGGGTAATTAATATGTACAGTATGTAATGCTGTATCAGTCCGTGCTGAAACCGATGAAACCACCCGCAGAACCGTCTGAACATATTGCTTACCGGAACAAGTAATCTATCAAGAACTATTTCGTCGATATGACTTTCCATTTTCTGAGCTTTCGGGAAGTATTCTTTCAACTGAGGGTTGTGCTCGTGAGGACGAAGAATCCAACTGAAAAGCATGACAATCGATTGAGCAAATGATGAAGCCGTGTACTGCATTCTGCTATCCGGTTTTGCATAACCGCAATCCCAGGTGCCTGCACTCTGTACTTTCTTTTTACCGCAAAGAATAACCAGACTGATTATCAGAACACCAGCAATCAGGGCAATCGAAAGGATACTGATTTTAAGTAAAGGAGCGACCGAATCGGGACTGATGCTTCCTAATTGCATGGCCGGATTCCAGATAGCAACTGCTTTTGAAATAGTGTCAGTGAAAAGCATTGGTGCTATTCCAATAAGAATGCAAAGCCCTGCAAGAATAAACTTAGGTACTGTCATGAAGAAAGGAGATTCATGGCAGGCATCAGAACAGTTTGATCGGGGTGAACCCAGAAATACAGCTCCATATACCTTCACAAAACAGGCTGTTGCAAGAGCACCGATAGCTGCCAGCACAGGAGCACCGAATGCAACTGCCAACCCCTCAGGACCATTTGCCACTATACGGAAGAACCCCAGGTAAATAAACAGTTCACTTATGAAGCCGTTAAGGGGCGGCAAACCGCAGATGGCGACAGCACCGATCAGAAACATTGCTGCTGTAAGGGGCATCGATTTGGCAAGTCCTCCCAGCAGATCAATCTGACGGGTTTGGGTACTGTGAACAACAGAACCTGCACACAGGAAAAGAAGTGACTTGAAAAAACAGTGGTTCCATACATGTAATAAACAACCGGACATCCCTAATACGACTAAAACCGGTTTATCATAGGACTTTCCCACTAAGGCTATCCCCAGACCCATAAGAATGATGCCGATATTCTCTATACTGTGATAAGCAAGAAGCCGCTTGAGATCATGTTGTCCGATAGCAAAAAGAACACCGGCCAGCCCGCTAATAAGACCCAGCACAATTATTATGCTTCCCCACGCACGAGGGATCTCTGGAAATAAGGAGAGCCATCTTACAAGACCATAAATACCCATTTTGAGTACAACGCCCGAAAGTATAGCTGATACATGACTGGGAGCAGTTGCATGTGCGGCTGGTAACCAGAAATGAAAAGGCATTATTCCGGCTTTTAGGCCAAACCCCAGGATTGCAAGGAAGAAGAAAACATTCGTCATTGTAAGACTGAGAGTGTTTGCGGAAATGGGCTGTAAAGCAAAAGAGCCACTTTTCCAGCGCCATAATGAGAAAAGGGCCAGAAGTGACAACGTTCCCAAATGAGTTGAAATCAGATAGATCCATCCAGCTTTTCGATTTTCCAAATGATTATCTTCTGTAGTAACCAGGAAAAAGGCCGAAAGCGCCATCAGTTCCCATCCTAGCAGAAAAGCCATCGCGTGTCTGCTGATAAGCAGTAGTGCCATCCCTCCAACCATCAATCCCCAGAACAGAATCAGTTTTTTGGAATTCGATGGATGCCGGTTTTGGGGCCAATATCCCAATCCATAAAGAGAACCGAGTCCGCCAATGAGAAATACCGGTACCAGGAAAAAAGCACTAAGGCCATCTATTCCGATTGTGCTGTTGCCCATTGAAGGCCAGGGAAACTTCAGAGTCGGATTTTCTGTGGACATAAAGGCTAACCCACTGCCCACAAGACCCAAAAGTGTGCTGCAGCACATGAATCCTGAAGCGATCTTCTGTCCCCATCTGGAAGAATTGGGAAGAAGGATTGTGGGAAGTCCACTTATCACTGCAAAAACCATTGCGGTGCAAATTAATATTAGAGACATAATTTTTAAATTCGGGTTTAAATGTGTGTTACCCTTACGGATTTAACGGCGAAAAAAGCTGCGGTGTCCTATTATCCAGAGATCTGCCTTTTTGGTAGGTAATGGGAGGATAAATGCAAAAACAAGTTTAAATTGCTTCATAGCTTTTCGCCAAACATTATTTATCAGGGGTATTAAAATAAATTGCCGGTAATACTTTATGCAATTAATGTAGAAAAACGGTTGAGATTCATGTAAGACACCAGAAAGTGTAACCAGCAGGAAAATCATAGTCGAAGACCAGTAAAATAAAATCTAGTGGTATCAATACGAAAATGTCACAGCAAATTGAGAGCAGTTCGATAAGTTGCATGATTGCCGATTCATCGGTTTGAGAGTAAGCTAAAAAGTTGCATGATACCTATTCATGGGCTTGAGAGTAAGCCAAAAAGTTGCATGATATCGATTAATCCCCGCAATTGTTACCAAACAAGAAATTACCTACCCTTCAGGTACCTGAATACATACCTAATATTTTTTTTGCCCTGAGTTTATCTGCCAGATAGGGTCCAAATATTTTGCAGACTGGTCACAAATCAGCTTTTTTGTTACCATGCAAAAAATTTGATTACATTCAAGCGAATGAATTGGTACCAAATTTTTTGTTAGGTGCCGTTTTAGCTGATGAATGACTATCAAACTTTTGTGGGCTTACTCTTCAGTGAAAAAACAGATATCATACAAAATATTTGTCAATTTACTATAAGAAACTGGCTGATTATAGGGTGGAAATGATGATAACTCCTCCAATTTGAAGTAGTTGTTTTTTCCACAGCCTCTTCAGTGGGTTTAGAATTTTTGATACCAGCCTTGGCTAACTAATCAGTTATCGAAAATTCAAATCACAATCTCTGTTTAAAAAAAAATTCCAGGAACAAATTTTGATATCTTTTTCTAAGCGAATAAAATACGAATAGGCAGAAAGAGTCATAATTACCTATGGAAAAGATGCCCGAAGCGCTGGCAGAAAACTATATCCTTCTTTTCCTTCTTCAGTTTTTCCTTCTTTTAGTCTTTTCCCGGTTGATGGATTTGCTTTTTACCAAAATCCGCCAACCCACTGTTACCGGCGATGTATTAGTGGGGGTGATTCTGGGCCCAAGCATTCTGGGCCGTTTCTGGCCATCGGTTTATCAGAAAATATTCCCTTCGGATCCTTTGCAGGTTGCTATGCTGGATACGGTCGCATGGATTGGAATATTCTTCCTGCTTTTAGTAACCGGGCTTGAGGTTAATTTTTCCCGTGTGTGGAAACATCGGGGGAAAGCAGCCTGGATCGCCATATCTGATATTGTGATTCCAATCCTATTTTCAGCTATCATACTTTTTTTTCTGCCTTCGCGTTATTTAATCAATCCAGAGCAGAGATTCCTTTTTGTTTTCTTTATCAGTACCATAATGACTATCTCTGCCATGCCGGTGTCTATCAGAGTAATGCACGATCTCAAGCTTCTCCGGACTGATTTGGGTTTTCTCACCATCTCAGCATTGTCAATCAATGATATTGCCGGATGGATCGTTTTCACTATCATATTGGGGATGTTTGCACATGGTAGCCCGGACTTGTCTTTTGTGCTATGGCTGGTGATCTCTACCGCTATTTTCTTGTTTCTGGCGACCACAGCAGGGAAAAAACTTATCGGCAAAATTCTATCGTTAATTCAGAGGAAATCCATAGAAGCTTCCGGCCCTGCCCTGTCGGTGGTGTTATCGGCGGGCTTGCTCTTTGGAACCATAACCCAGCAAATCGGAATTCATGGCCTGTTTGGATTCTTTGTTGCAGGACTGGTGGCTGGTGAAGCTGTTGATTTACCTGAGAAAACCCGATTCACCATAGATCAATTTGTCAGCTCTGTTTTTATTCCCATATTTTTTGCCAATATCGGTTTAAAAATCGATCTGTTTAAAAGCTTTGATTTTTTTCTGGTGATTTTGTTTGTCGTAATGGGAATTACTGCACGTTTTCTGGGGGCTTATATAGGAGTTAAAATAGCCAGAATTCCTAAAGCTCAACATTGGCCAATATCTGCTTTGCACACTCCAGGGGGTGAGATGCATATAGTGGTAGGGACCATTGCCCTGGATCTACAGTTAATAAATGAGATGGTTTTCGTGGCAATAATAGTTTCGGCAATAGTATCCACTCTGACTCTGGGACCGGCGCTTTCACTTATGATAAAACGGATAGTTCCTTCAAAGACAGTTCAGATTCCACCTGAAGCGGTTCTGGAGATAACCGATAAGAGCAAATTGGAAGCGATTAAGAGCCTCAGCGAATCTGCAGCAAAAATAGTTGGTATCAGTGCTGATGCTATTTACCAGCGTGCTAAAAATCGGGAAGAGGGAATGAGTACCGGCATGGAAAAGTGTATTGCAATTCCTCATGCCCGCATCACCGATTTGAAGAAATCAGCGGTAATTTTCGGTCGATCCAAGAAAGGTATCGAATGGAACACTCCTGATGGGCTTCCTGCAAAACTGATCTTTTTGATAGTAACCCCTTTTGATCAGGCAGATACTCAACTTCAGATTTATCGTCAGTTGGTGAGTGTGCTCTTAAAAAAGGAGTATCGGGAAACCATAATAGCGACATCCAGTATACGGAGGGCAACCGAAACTCTCAATGAGGGATTGAGGCTTACGGCAATTGCAGGATGAGAATTTCAGACCACAATCCGAAATCCGAAATCAGAAATCAGAAGTGTATCTTCAAAATTACAGACTATGTCATCGAAATTACAGACTATGTCATCGAAATTATGGCCTAAGTCATCGAAATTACAGAATATATCTTCTGAAATAGTGTTTGGTTTGGAAAGCTCTGCATCTTTGCGTGAACCTATCCGAAATTTGGAGGAATAAGATTGTCTCACGCAAAGCCGCGAAGGTTCAAAGATTGGACGGAGTCTTAGTCTCACTCCGGTTCTTAAGTCCCCCATCGGGGGATTTAGGGGGCGGAAAATTTAGGGGCATAGGGGAAATTTCAAAATCCTGTGGGATGTTAGTGAGACGCTTTCATAAATATAACGGAAGCGTTCGCATTCTGACGTACATCTGTAGGAGGCTAGCTGAACTAATAAAGGGCGCATGCCTTACCAGAAGATTCCTCACGTACGTTCGGAATGATATTTTACATGCGCTCGGAGTAATATCTCAAATGCGTTCAGATTTAATCTCACGCTCGGAATGATATTTCCGTCTTTCCAATTTCTTCAGAGCTTGTAAGAAGAATGCCTTCCCCTGATCCAAAATCACAAGACACTCATCTTTACCCCGAACCGAAGCTGCCAGTTGGAGCCAGGAATCCGTTCCGGTGCAGGTAAATTGGAATTCTTTTCGTAAACCACAGTGTTATTACCCTGGACATTTTTTTTGGTTGTAAAACTCAGTTGCTCAAATGCCAGCTCACCATACAAAGTCAATAGATCGGAAAGGGGGAAATTCGCTCCTGCCAAACCTAAAAATCCCAGTTTAGGAGTGGTTTTAATTTTCCCTTCAATCGTTTCGGTAACAGACACATTGTCAATTTGAGTGGTGGATTTCTGTTCATATTTCCATGAGTTCCAGAAAAAACCTATACCTACACCTGTATACATGGTTATCAGTTCCAGAACTTCAAAGTGCGGTACAATCAATGCCTTTAATCCCCACAGACTGGACCTGAAAGTGGTGTTTATTTCCCTGATTGGAGTCTCCTGAAATGTTTTGAGTCTTGGAACATTGCCCGAAATTCCAATGCCTGCCTGCAGTGCAATGTTAGGCATCAGAAAATACTGTACACCCAGATCCAGTTTTAACCCACGCCCAAAATTGAAATAGGAGTCTTTCTCTTCGGTGGTGTCGACTCCGCCAGGGGCAAAATCGGTTTTAAATGATGAAAACAGTTTGCCACCACTTGGAAATCCAAAACCCACAGACCCAAAGACATTAAGCGTTTCATTATTCTGTGCTGCAACAAACGCGGACAAAACTAACAACCAGAAAACATTCTTTACTCTCATATTCAGTCCTTTCAAAGAGAGTTCAGTCAGCGGTAGACATTATAGTCGATTTCAGGGAAAATGTTGTTGTGTGATTCCAACAGAGAAACAAAATTTTCATCCACTCTATCTGAACAAATATCTTCATAAAGCCTGAGGAAATTGGCAATGTGTTCTTTTGTTCTCCTCACTGCATATTGAACCATGGTCCCATTTTTCATAATAAAAGCCCAGTCGCTCGATTCTGCCAGAAGAAGCTCGCGGGCCATCTGGTTAAGTGCACGTTTGATAATCCCCTCAGCCAGTGGTTTTGACCTGGCCAGCTCAACCATTCTCTCTTCCATTCGGTGAAGGTGTCTGTAGATCCAGTCATTGTTTTTATGCAACCAGACATCAGAGTAACCACCTTCACCCCAACTGGAAAAGGATGGCTCTGCAACCTGGTTTGAAGGATACAAAGAGAGGTAATCGGAAGGAGTGATCATCTGGATATTGTTCTGTTCGAATTCAATTTTTCTTATCAGAAAATTTAACCATTCCGGCCCTTCATACCACCAGTGGCCAAAAAGCTCTGCATCGTAAGGGGCGACAATTATAGGGGGACGGTCCATTATTGAATAAAGGTATTCGGCCTGTTTTTCCCGATTGAACATGAAATTGCCTGCATGCATTGCAGCAACCCGCATCGCATCATCTCTGTTATAAGGTAACTTGTCAGCGCTTTTATTGGTTATCCGGTAATACTTTATTCCAGTATTGATACGAATTCCAATGGGATCTATATAGGGAGCGATGTAATCCATATCCAGATCGAATCCTATATCCCTGTAGAAATCTCTGTATGCGGGATCCCCGGGATAACCTTCCTGCGAACTCCAAACCTGTCGCGAAGATTCTGCATCGCGACCGAAAGCTGCCACTGGTGCTCCTTTGCAATATACAGGTGCGAAAACTCCAAATTGAGGTTTGGGATCTGCAAAAAGAATCCCGTGTGTTTCTGCAAAGAAGTAACGGATTTTTGCTTCGGAAAGTATCATTTCCAGACCGGGATAAAAGCCACACTCCGGTAACCAGATACCTGCCGGATCTCTATCAAGGAACTTACGATAGGAATTAACAGCGGTAATGATTTGAGCACGCACAGCATTGGG
>JAAYPC010000152.1 GCA_012519985.1 Fibrobacter sp. | reverse complement strand
AAAAACATTCGAAGCCCTGGCGGCTCAGTCGCAGAACACGCAATACACTTCTGGAACAGTTGCGAAAACATAATTGTTGAGAATAATCTGATAATTGATTGTGACCGGGGAATCGGCTTTGGAATGGGTGATCAAAAAGAGCACAAAGGCGGTAAGAGGTGACGGGTGTAGGTTTAGCAAAAAACTGGAAGCCTGAAAACAGGTTAGGTATATTTGTAGTGGATTTCAATTGAACCATTTCACAGACCAGATAACCTAAAAAAGGTAAGCTTGTAGTAGAAGTCTTGGTAGAACTTTTGGAGATTTTCAGATAATATTTCAATTTAAGGTGGAATTTTCACTGTTGAGTTAATATATTATCAGAAATATCAGTAAATTCGGCATTATTAATGGTGTTATTTAAGAATTAATCAGAATTAATAAACAGAGATGTCCTGTTTTTCTGAATTAGTCTTGAACAGAACAGCCAGATAATAACTGATATAGGGGGGTTTATGCGATTAAGTTTAGTGCTATTGGTGGTACTGGCACACTTGTTTACTGCCACCGCTCAATGGGGGGGAGGGCAACTGCAAGTTGGTACGGTTATCAGTGGAAACCAGACCGGAAGACAGGGAGAATATCATGTCGAATACTGGAAGGATAACGGAACTGGTACCATGACTCTCAAGGAGGGGGGCGATTTTAGCTGTCAGTGGGGACAGGTCAACAATATCCTGTTTCGAAAGGGGATCCGTCCCGGTTCCAAGCAGCAGGTGGTAGTCTATACTGCTGATTACCAACCACAGGGTAACTCTTACCTCAGCATTTATGGATGGTTTGAAAATCCACTGGTGGAATATTACATAATAGAATGCTGGGGAACTTGGAGACCACCCGGGAATTTTGGCAAAAAGGGTACTGTCGAGACGGACGGTGGAACCTACGACATCTATCAAAACTCCAGAACCGGTCCTTCTATTAGAGGTAACACCACATTCCAGCAGTATTGGAGTGTAAGGCAAAGCAAACGAACCGAGGGGGTTATTTTCTGCGGAAACCACTTTAAAGCCTGGGAAAAAGCTGGTATGCAAATCGGTAGTTTTTATGAAGTATCGTTCAATGTTGAGGCATATCAGAGTCCTGGCGGGAGAGCGGATGTTCATGTTGTAATGACTACCGAGGACGAATATACAAATGTTTTGCAAAATCCCCGATTTGACAGGACTGGCAGTTCGGTATTTCGGATACAGAGCCAACGGGGGCTATACAATGCTCTTGGAAAGAAAATAAGTCTGATTCCCGAAAGAATAAATGTCCAAAACGGACATTCTGTACTGTTAAATAATACTCAGAAAAATGCCAGTGGTATCTTCTTTTTCGTTCCTGAAGAAAAGTGATATACTGCAAGTTAAGGTCGGACCTTTAATAAGGTTCGACCCTCTGCTTTAGCCCGCTGATGCTATCTAAATAATAGAGATTTTTACAACAAGCCGAAGAAAAATTCACCTTCTTCTTTCTCCCTGTGTTTAACCATATACGGTAAAAAAGCCTGCATCATTGCCGGATCTGTTCTGATTCAGAACCACACTCAAATCAAGCATTCTGTGGTATGCATTATATGCTACCTTTGGTGATGTCGTATTTCATAATAGCAGATAAAATGTTGATCGATCAAACGATTCATTATAGGACAAGTCTCTTCGAAAATGACTGCCGGCATAACAATTGCGCAACGTGTCTGATGACAGGCTCTTAGCCAGGTGGAAAATGGCAGGAGGATTATTGTGAGTGCAAAAAAAACGTTACTCTGGATAATGGCTTTGTTGTCAACTTTGGGTTTTTCAGAGCAGAATGAACCTGGTTTTGGTTTCAGCGAACCCAATTATCTGTTGTGTGTTTTCAGCAGTTCAGATCGTTATGTTCCGCTTTCTTACAATGGAAAAAGCCGCCTGAAACTTCGCATCGGTTTTTATTATCGGATATTTTCCCTCAAGGATGACCGCAGCGGGCTCTATCTGGTCTATAATCAGAATTCGTTCTGGAAAGAGAAGGATCCTCGAAAGCCCTTTATGGATAACAACTATCGACCCGAGCTCTCTGCCTGCCTGGACATGCTGAAATGGTTTACCGGAAACGAAAGCTTCTACATTCCTAAAATAAAGGCCTCTGTTTCAAGGGAATCAAACTGGGAATCAGGTGCAAACTATCGTGGATGGGATAAGATAAGCGGCATACTGGAAATCGGAGAATTTGGCAAGACTGAATATCACTGTGTATTTAGTTTATCGAAAGCATTCAATGTTTCATCTAACAACTTTGATATCAGAAAATATACAGGTAATGCGCAGATAAAAATAGGATACTGGTGCTTAGCAGGTGACAGGGCTGCAAAAGGTACAAGTATAGACATGCGGTTTTCATCGGATAGTCCGGATATTAACAGTGTTGCATTTTCAATCTATTATAATCCACTGGTGGGAAGGAAACTGAAATGGGTTCCATCTTTTATGGTCGAGTATTTTAATGGAAGTGCAGAGAGTCTTCTTTATTATAAGGAGAGGAGCAATGGTGTTCGGGTGGGAATTGCCTTAATGTAGTCTGAACAGGTGAGATTAGGAAAAAAAGAGATAACAGATGCAACGGCAATCAGGTTGGATGGCTGGCTGGGTAGTTAAACTATAATCTGCTCACATTCAATGCTCTCGATGAGTTAAGTACAGCCAGAACTGCCACTCCCATATCTGCAAAAACCGCTTCCCACATACCTGCCAGACCCATACTTCCAAGCCCTACAAAAATCAGCTTTATTCCTAAGGCCATAATAATATTCTGAAGAATAATGGATCTGGTATGTTTTCCAATATGTACCGCCTGCACTATTTTTGAAGGATCATCGGTCATAAGTACAACATCTGCGGTTTCGATTGCTGCATCTGAACCCAAAGCCCCCATCGCGATTCCTACATCTGCACGGGCAATTACCGGTGCATCATTTATTCCATCACCCACAAAAGCAACTAACCCATCATGATCTTTCTCATTAAGAATTTTCTCGAATTGAGAAACTTTTTGCTCAGGAAGCAGGGATGAAAAAAAACGATCCAAAGTAAGTTTTGAAGCAACCTCGGATGCTGCTTTGAAATTATCTCCGGTCAGCATGGATATATCCTTTATTCCGGCATCGCGTAGCGACTTGATGGTCAACAAAGCATCTTCCTTCAGTTCATCACCGATGTAAATATAACCCATGTAATTTCCGTTATTGCTTACATGTACTACCGAACCTTCCGTTTCACACACCGGATGAGCGATGTTCTGCATATGCAGTAATGCATCGTTTCCGGCAGTAAAGGTCTGATTACCACATACCGACTTGACCCCATACCCGGAAATCTCATGATGCTCGGAAATCCTGAAATCATCGAATGATCCGCCTCTTTCTGTAAATGCCTGGACAATCGATTTGGCTATGGGATGATTGGAATTGTACTCGGCAATCGCTGCGCACCTGAGGACTTCATTTTCATCGTAGTTTTCTGAAGGCACAATGTTTCTGACCTTAAATACTCCTTTGGTCAGAGTACCTGTTTTGTCAAAGACAACACTCTTGATTCTGGAAAGCGCATCCAGAAAGTTGGATCCTTTCACCAGTATCCCTTGTCGTGAAGCTCCCCCAATACCCCCGAAATATCCTAAAGGTATTGAAACAATAAGTGCGCATGGACAGGAGATCACCAGTAATACCAGGGCTCTGTAGACCCATACGGTAAAGGATTGATCAGGAATCAGAAGTGGTGGAACGACTGCAATAATCGATGCCAGAATAACTACTGCTGGCGTGTAATAGCGGGAAAACCGGGTCATAAACTGCTCTGTTTTAGCCTTTTTACCGGCTGCATTCTCCACCAGGTCCAGAATCTTGGTAACAGATGATTCTGAAAAAGATCTGGTTACCTTTACCGTTAACATGCCGGTCATAGCCAGTTCACCGGCAAGCACTTTATCTCCGGACCTGACCACCTGTGGAACCGATTCTCCGGTGAGTACTGATGTATTGATCTGGGATGTGCCGTCGATAACTTCTCCGTCAAGCGGGATTTTTTCACCGGCTCTGATAACGATTATATCACCTGCATTTACTGATTCGGGTGAGACACGCTTTGTTTCTGAACCGGTTCGTAAATTGGCATAATCCGGCCTGATCTCCAGAAGCGCACTTATTGAAGTTCTGGATTTTGACACCGCCATATTCTGAAGCAATTCTCCGATCTGATAGAAAACCATTACTCCCACTGCCTCTTCCAGAGCATGAATGGCAAATGCGCCCATAGTGGCAATTGTCATCAGTACATGTTCATTGAACCATTGCCTGTCCATGATTGTTCTAAATGCACTCTTAAGAACGTTCCATCCACTTAACAGATAAGCAACCCCGGCAATGACATATTCCAGAGTTCCCAGATGTGCTTCATGTAACCGGTTCTCAAAAAGAAGCAGAATAGTCAATAGCAGTATGGAAACCGAAATGATCGAAATGTTCTGAAGAGGGTTGAGAGTCTGTTCTGACGCAGCCGTAAACTGAGCGGTTCTCCAGGGCTTTATATCTACATCCGGTTCTATTGATTTTATCTCTCTGCGCAACCTTTTCAGATCATCGGTGTCGGTAGTCAGGCACATGGTGGCAAAATTTACAGTGGAGTCCTGCAGTCCTGGCAGACTTCTGAGGTGCTGCTCAATTTTCACTGCACAGTTGGCACAGTCTAAATTGGTAAGACGAAATCTGGTTTTCATTTACTTTATTTCCCCCAGATGATCAAAACCCACCGACAGAACATCCTTTATATGTTTATCATCAAGGCTGTAATAGACAATCTTTCCATTTTTGCGATTCTTGACGAGTCTGGACTGTTTGAGAAGACGCAATTGATGAGATACTGCGGACTGGGTCATATTGAGCAGTGCACTGATATCACAAACACACATCTCTGCATGTGAGAGCGCAGAAAGGATACGGATTCTGGTACTGTCTGCCAGGATCTTAAAAAAGTCGGCCAGCTCTAAAATGGCCTCGCTGGATGGAAGCTGTTCTCTGACGTTATTAATAACATCTTCATGGATGATAGTGCAGGAGCAGATCGATTGATTATTGTTGTGGTGTTCAGACATGAATAAAGGCCCTTTCTGAAGTTATCGGATATAGAAAATACGTGATCACATGAACAATTATTCATATATTTATTAAAAAAATATAACCATGGGATTATTGATCTTGATTTTTATACTTTAATTGAAAATAGCTTGTCATTTATTCTTTTAATAGGAGCTAAACACTATTGCAAATGCAGCTTCTTATTGTCTGGTCTGTATGTTTTATTAATCACAATAGGGTTTGTGCCGGGTGGGGTGTTGATTCATCCATCAGTCCTGAGGTAAAATGATATCCACAATGGGTATTCAACTGTTGGGAAACCGACTCAGACTCGAACATCGCCGATAGCTGCTTATAAAAAAGTTGACAGTGATTTCATATACATTATATTGAATAACTGAATAATACTGAAAATTCAAACTGATTTTAGAATCAAGAACTTAAGAGTGATTAAGAAGATCGCTGTTGAACAGGATCTGAAAGAAATCATTTCACATGTGGGGGAGGGGTCAAATGATATCAAAAAAAATCAGACTGCTTGGCTTGGTGATACTTGGAGCAGTAACATTGCAGGCTATGCCTGCCGGTTCACGTATCACATTGCCCAACGGGAAAAAGATTTTTGTGTCTGGAATGAATCTGGCCTGGAAAAACTTCGCTAATGATGTAGGAGACACTCCACTGGATACCGCTTACTTTGATAAAGCGATGAAAGATGTTGCTGATTCCGGAGGCAATTGCATTCGGGTATGGCTCTCTACCAATGGGACTAATGATCCGAAGTACAATTCCCAGGGATTGGTAAGTGGGCCAGGGTCTCAAACTATACCCAATATTAAGAAGATGCTAAAGTTGGCTAAAAAGCACAATATACTGTTGATGCCAGTTCTTCTGACCCATAACTGGGTGCAAAATAGCATCAATTCAACTATCCTGGAAAATAACAAGAAGATGCTCAAGACTGAAGAAGGGCTGAAGGCCTACATAGATAATTATTTGAAACCTGTAGTGACTGAAATAGGCAATGACCCAAATCTTATCTGCTGGGAGATATATAATGAACCTGAAGGGATGGTGATGGGATGGTCTTCACCTGCAAACACGATAACTGAAGCGGAAGTAAAAAGGTCTGTGAACTGGATCGCTTCTGCCATTAAAGAAGCTGTTCCAGAGGTGCTGGTCTCTAATGGAGCTGCAACTATTGGGCATCTTTCCTGGTATAAAGATGATGTGCTTAGAAGTGCTGGGGGGAAAGAGAACGGGACTCTGGATTTTTACATGGCGCACTATTATGGATGGAATGGGACCAGCAATTCACCATTTACCAAATCCTATTCTCACTGGAACCTGGATAAACCGCTGGTTATAGGTGAGTATGCTTCCACAGACTGGAGCCAGTCCACCAGTTCCAGTAGTCCGATGCAGGATGCTGGCAAAGTTGATACCATGTTGACCTATCTTAATCAGGCCGGGTATGCTGGCGGCTTGGGATGGCAGTATCAGCCTGATGCTGGTGATCCATGGATGAAGGGTTTTGAGACTTTCAGTCACTCAATGATGGAATTATATCGTGAAGACAGCAATTCCATAAAACTGGATGGGCTCTCCAGCAATACCTTTGCGATTTCTGTATCAGCAAGCAATGGTGGTACTGTAAAAAGAAGTGCAGTCGGAAGAGTCGAGTCTGGTAAATCTGATACTTTGACTGCTGTTGCAGCCAAAGGATATTCATTTGAAGGCTGGAGTGGAGATACTACCGCAACCAATCCGGTGCTTGTAATTAAAAGTGTGGAAAAGGATTGGTCTATTCATGCCAATTTTGTACCTGATGCGGGTACAAACCTGATAAGGGCTGGAGATTTTTCGGACCTGACCATGTGGGGAACCTGGGTTAACGAGAATGAAGGTAATGAAGCTACAATTACTTTCAGCGAGGGGCAAGCTAAAATTGTTATTACCAAAGCAGATACTTTAAATTACAATATTCAGCTTACCCAAGGGAACATTGCCTTGGATTCTGGAGTAACTTATCTGGTTACCTTTGAAGCATGGACTTCAAAACGGAGGCCTCTTTTTGTAGGGCTTTCCACTCAAGGAACCTGGCATTTTCAGGGGGGTGCAGAAGTCGAATTGCTAGATAGTAAAAAGAAATATGAAATAGAAATTACACCTGATTCCAGCACTACCGCAGGAGTTCTTCAGTTTAATGCAGGAGCTTCTACAGAACCGGTCTATATAGAAAATGTTTCTATGGTGGTAAAAACAAATTCAGTGAGAAAACATCACAGATCGATTAACCGGACAACATCATTTAATCAGGTGGGATACTTGATTTGCTGGAGTGCTGTTTCCAATCAGGCAACAGCAGATCTGCTTGATCTCAATGGAAGGGTGATTAAAACTGTATCTAAAAACGGGCCGCTCTCATTAAAAGAGGTACCTTCAGGATTGTATCTTTTCAGAATCAATGATGGAATTAACAGCAGAGCCTTCCGGGTTTCCAGATACTGAGTAGGGAATGAAATCTAATTAAAATTCTTTTTGAGGCAGGGTGCTTAAAAATCCCTGCTTTAAAAAGAAATCTACAAGATATTCGATCCAAACTGCATAAAACATTTCCAGATAAGTAACGCTCTCAAATCATATATTCTTAAATTCCAAAAATCTTATATTCTTATATTCTTAAAATCAGAAATCTAAAATCTAAAATCTTTTCGGGGTTTGTCGTGATAAAACTAAGTAAGGAACAGCTTGCAGCTTTACGTATTACCAGATTCGTATTTCATGTGGTTCATCATGGTGAGTCTGAACCATTTTTTTTGGATGAAATTGATGTCGGAGAATTTGAGCCATTCTTTCTTGAGCGGGTAAAAAGTATTCTGAAAGGGACTGCATTCGAATTTAATCCCCAGGCAAGGGTTTGTACCCTTTTGGAGGCGATTCAGGATGATTCTTCTCAGTTTTTGGAGCTGTCGAGGCAGTTGGCTGTAGATTTCCATGCCCATGGACTGGATGATAAAAGGATCAAGAAGGGGGTTATGATCCTGATGATGCTCTCGACGCTGGAGAAGGAGCTTTTTGCTATAATCAAATATGAGCACGAAGAGGTGTTGAGATATACAAATAATGGGTCAAGAGTGATTCTTGAGAGTGTCACAGATACTTTCACAAATTCTGCTGATGCCATGCAGAAAGCGGCTCTGATAGATATGTCTGAGGAAAATCCGGTGGTGATGGTGGTGGATAGAAATGTACGCGCGGGAATATCCGGATTCTTCCAGGGCTTCTTAAATGTTCGCAGAAAAAAGAGTGAGAAGGAGATGACCGAGAGTTTGTGGGAAGTAGTAAAAAACACATCCAGAAAGCATATAGATGAGTTACCGCCTGATTTTGGCAAAGAGGTGCAACAGCGGACCGATCAGTTTCTGAAGAAACAGGAATATTTTAATGATACTGAATTTTATGATCAGGTCTTTGGGCCTTATGCAAACGAATCAATTCTAAATACCTATCGTTCCTGTTTGAAAAAAGGGGAGCTGGAGAATGAGCAATTCTTTCTGGACAAGCAGGCAGCCGCAAATGTTGGCAAGAGGAGAAAACTGAAGACTTCAGAAGGGGTGACCATCTATATCGATAATAAAGCTGCTTCTACTGTTCAGATCAGCTACGGACGTGATGGAGAGAAGGACGTGATAATCATAGAAACAGAAAGAATCAGGGAAGAATTATAGAAAAATATGGTACCTATTTATAACTACTCAGGCATTGAAAACTTAAGGCAGATAAGCCCTTTTTAAGCAACATTTCCGGTTCTTCGTTTAGATATTCTATTCAGATTACTTCTGATTAGATATTGTTTGATATTATTCCCTATTCTTTTCCGATTTGATATTATTACGTTATTTATTTAAAGCTTTCCAGATGCCAGTATCACCTTCTTTAAGATTATTTTTAGCAGGATCATTAGAGAATATTATATTATCCCACAAGCCGCAGCAGATTTTCGTTTTATCCACTGTTATCTGCTGCGGTTTTTAATATCATTGCTCTTAGGAACAGATGTGCAACATAACCGGAGAGTGTGGTTGTATGCCCGACGAATGGCAGTTTATAGTTCAAATCCCCGTTACACAGGAAATGCTGCTTGATATCAGTTCTCTGGCAGGAGTAAAGGACGCTTATGCTGATGGGGCATTGCTTACCGTTATTCCCGAAAATATTAAATTTGAAACATTGAAACAGTGGTTAAGCAGCTATTTGCACCAGAAGCATGAGATGCTGCAGTTGCATCGCTGAGTAACAAAAAAAGCTATTTGCTGGAAAAAGAAAATCTCAACCAGATATTGTGGGTGCTTTTATCTATACGGGCATCCATGTTTTCTGGTTGTTTGAGCAGCCAGTCGTATTCATAATCAAGAGTAACGGCTCGGGTAAGCCGCCAACTCAGGGTTGCAGAGAAATCAAAATCCGGACTGGTAAAGCGCATTTCGGGAGCAATGGGTGCAAATATCTGTAGTTCTGCTCCGGCGGTACCGATTCGCCCAAGCTGGATATTTCCAATAAACGATGTTTGAGGGCCAAATTCAAACAATCTGGTCTTTTTTTCTCTTCTTAAAACCAGGCTATTATCAAGCAGGGATCGTTTTTCAAGATCGATGCTGGTAGTGTCCACCTCATGGGCATTGATGCTGATATATCTGTCCGGGAAGCGGTTGAAAGAGCTTCCGGCACCCAGTTGTACTTTTAATTCAAAGAAACGTGAGTTCAGGGCATCAAAATTTGCTCCTGCACCAAAATCAAAGGTAAGCGGAGAAAATGGTGAACTGAGCTTAATTGCCTGGTTTACCGAATCAAATGAGTTAAAGGAGTTGTTATCATCTACCAGACAGAATTGATTATAAATTGCTTTGTCCAGGGTGATACGCCGTGGTAGAAGATTTGTGCGGAGTTCTGCTCTGCTGTAGGGGCCAAACCAAGGGATAAAACGCCATATAAAAATTGAATGTACTCTTAATTCATCGGGGCCGGTAGTAAGCCTGGCCAGGCTCAGGTCTGAGAGGTTAAAGCCTTCATCCAAACGAATGGTTGATTCCCATTCCAAAGGATTTTTGTTGAAACGCAGCCAGAAATTGATACGAGTACTTAAAAAGGAGGAGATTGTGTTTTTATGAGTTTCCAGGCGGTTAGTTTCCCCATTGAACTGAAGAGTCATACCGATATTTGCACCATATTTCCAGTTCGAAGTGATTGCTTTTCCGGGTGTAATATCCACCGTCCCACCACTGATGATTTTCATATTATCGGGGTTTTGGATAAGAAGTACTTTGGTGAGTTCTCCCGGGAGCAATCGAACGGTAATGAAATTGACCAGTGTATTGAAGCTTTCGCCTCTGCCAAGAATCTTATAGGTACCCGGCTTTAATATCCAGGTATTTATCATATCTCCTCTATCAGGATCTGCTCCAAAGCCTCTTCCATATGGATCAAAATCAGTGATATTTACCAATTCATATTCCCCTCTGAAAGGGGTGGAATTCGTATCAATAGTTTCAATCATCAGGCCGGACCAGGTTGGTATCAATGGAATTGTTTTAGATTCCTCTATCTCGACCTTTTTTACAATTTTCTGACGTTGTGAACCACTTCCAAGAATTATAAAGTAAACACCAGGTTCAACAGTCTGGGTCTCTCCTGGTTCCCCGGAAGCATGCATGTGCCCTTCTGCATCTACTATTTCAAAATCCGGTTCATTCCCTCTGATGGTTAACCGTGGTATGAAAATTCCTCCTTTACCCAGCGGAACATTTGATTTAACTGAAGCCATTTGTTCTACTAAAGGAGGAGCATCCCAGGTTTTCTGCACATTGGTAAACCAATCGGCACTGTCACGTGCCTCCATAGGTACTGATTTTATCAGTGTGCTGTCTTTCTTAATCGAATAATTCAGATATTCATTGGAGATCTCTTCACCAGGCAAATCTGATGGAAGCTCTGCGAACAGGATGTTCAATACCAGCAGAGCTAAAGCCATTGTTTTTTCAATCATTGTTTACTCTCCGGTAATTGTGGAATCTCCTGACAGGGCAGTGGTGGAGTCTTCAGTGGAATTTTGAGGCATTTTGATACCCATCTCGTTTGCCAATTTAACATCAATGTCATGGATCGCCTGATTGACTATATATTCCATAAGTGCAGACATTTCCCGGATTACATATTCTGGTTCATGCTGGAAGACTTTTTTTCTATGATCGAAGCGGCGGGTGTAAATAGTCTTTCCGTCTCTTAATCGCACCAGATTGAGTCTTATACACATGTGAGCAAACCAGAGTTCTTCGCTATCATATTCTTCAAGAGCTTCGATGGTTCCATTAAGTTCATAATCGGGTCTGGGGCCCTCATCAAATCTTCTGATGACGCTGCTGACCAGATTAGCTGTTACCAGATGCTTATTCAGGAGGTCGGTAATCATGCGGGTAGGTTTGACAGCCCAGACCTGGTAAACGTAATATCTGAGTTGAAAGGGGCTCTGGCGATAAACGATCTGTGGCCGGTTATAGGCTTCTTCAATATCCAGTTCTCTTAACCTGATGGTAAAGGGGTAGGGGTTAGGGTAGAGCCGATCCCGGTTTGCGGATGGCAGGTAGTTCAAAATGTAGTATTGTTTTACAGGCACTTTACCGCACCCGATAAGTCCTGCGCACGAAACAGCGATCAGCACCAGGTAAATTATCCGCTTTTTCATCGGATATCCCTTTCTCTCTGTGTTTCACTTCTTAATAACAGGGATGGATTTTCTGAAAGCACCTTTGTAAGTTGATTTGCATTTTCGGTAGCTTCCCGAATATTTTGAAGGCCTACGGTGAAATCTTCCCTGCTTTGACGAACCATCAGGGAAAGATTCTCGGTCAGATCCTTTAGAGCCTGCGCGGTTGAATCGATGGAGGTAAATGTGGAGGCGATCTGTTCTCCTTTAACAGCATTTTTGAAATTACCGGTGAATTCTTTTACATCTGCGGCGATACCATCGATTCTGTTAATAATGCTGTTTGAAGCAAACGTTATAGAGTCAATCTTTGGACGGAATTCACTGACAAAATTTTTAACATCTTCGGTAATTATAGCCACATTGTCCAGTATTTTTTTTGCAGAGGCAAGACTGTCGGGGTTAGTTATCTGGGTCAGATGATTAAGCAGAAGTTCAACCTTCCCAACGATTACCTCTGCTTTTCCGGTGATTGTCGAAATCATGGATTGTTTGGTGGGGATTTCGGAACCGGGTTTAACAAGTTCCGATTCATTAGTTCCTCCGGTGATTTCGACGTATTTGAGTCCGGTGATACCCATTGCTCCGGTAGTTGCCACCATATCCACTTTCATAGGGAAATCCGCCTGAAGTTTCATGATTACTCGTACTTTGCTTAAATCATTGGGGAGATAGGTAATTCTTTCCACTTTTCCTATAGGTACACCGCTATATTTTACCACTGCACCCTGTTCGAGGCCGCTTAGCGACTCGCCCTGAAAATAGGCCACGTATTCATTATACTTATCGCTGAGTTTAAGTCCCAGAGGGACTACTGCAAAAAGAATCAGCAGAACGGTTCCAATGATAAGGAATACACCCAGCCGGGCGCGTTGAGCCCTTGAAATACTCATTTTTTGCTCTCCAGATTGAAATTGAGTCTGCAGCAGTTGTTTTGGTTACGATTTGGCTCGTGCCGCTTGAAAAAATCATTAATTGGCCCCTGATCAATTTTTACCGCTTCTTTGTAGGAGCCTTCAAAAAGAAGAGATCCTTTGTGTAAAAAAATGATACTGTCTGCTATCTTTTCAATAGAATACAGTTCGTGCGTAACAACTACAACAGTTATTCCCAGCATAGTACGTAATTTCAGCAGTAGATCGTCTAATCCTGCAGAGGTGACCGGATCGAGACCTGCTGAAGGTTCGTCGCAGAACAGAAGTGGGGGGTCAAGAGCCAGGGCTCTTGCCAGGGCTGCTCGTTTTCTCATACCTCCAGAGAGCTCTCCCGGATATAGATTGGCTGCATGCGGAAGATCTACCTGCTCCAGCTTTAATCGTACTATTTCTCTGATAATTTTCTCTGGCAGGTTGGTATGCATCTGAAGAGGAAGAGCTACATTTTCCATAACGGTTAGCGAACCTAAAAGCGCTCCGTTCTGAAATAAGACTCCCACCTTTTTTAATACCTCTACCGTTTGGGGCTCATCTTGATCATTAATAGGAGTGCCAAAAATTCTAATATTTCCAGATGTGCGTTTTAGAAGACCGATAGTTGATTTTAAAAGAGTAGTCTTGCCACATCCTGAAGTTCCTAAAATGACTCTTATCTCAGAGGGGTAAACTCGGCTTGAGATATTGTTCAATACTGTACGATCACCATATTGAACTACCAGATTATCTATTTCCACAACTGGTTGAGAGTCTTTTTGCACGAATCACCTACAAGACAAAGGAAAACAACGCATCGGCCAGTATAATTATAAATATTCCGGTTACGACACTGGCAGTAGTCTCTTTTCCTACTGCTTCTGCGCCACCCCGGACTCTGAATCCATAATAGGAACCAATCCATATTATAAGCCAGGAAAAAATCAACGATTTCACAAAACCAGCCCAGAAATCTCTAAAATGGATGCTTTTAATCAGTTCATTCCAAAAAAGAGAGGTAGAAAGATCGAGGTAGAAAATAGCAACAAAGAAACCGCCAAGGATACCTGCTGCGGTTGCCATTATGGAAAGCATTGGCATGGTGAGGCTGATTGCCCAGAATTTAGGTACCACCACGTATTGCACAGGATTAATTCCCATGGTCTGCAGGGCATCCAGCTCCTCGCCAACTACCATTGTAGCAATTTCTGCAGTTGTTGCACTCCCTGTTCTTCCTGCAAGAATTATTGCGGTTAGCAGTGGGCCTAATTCCCTTACCATGGTGATTCCGAGAAGTGGAGCCAGAAAAATTCCTGCTCCAAAATTCTGTAATTGAATTGCGGTTTGCAGGGCCAGTATTATTCCAATTAAAAAGGAGAGCAGACCTACTATACCGAAAGCTTTATTCCCTAAGAGGTACATCTGTTCTCCAAGAGCTCCTCTTTTGAAATCTCTTTTCTTAAACAATCCCAAAGTTCCCCAATAAAGCATCTCAGTGAGCACAGACAAAGCATTGAGCACATTTCCCCTGAGGGTAAGCAGAGTGTCACCACAACGGACAAAAAAGTTTTCGTTTTTCTGTGAAGTAACCGGCTCATTGTCTGATGTAGACCAACTGTTAAGGATTTGTTCGAATTCAGGTTCAAGATTTCTAATTATCAGTTTATTTCCATTTTCTTCATACATAGTGTGCAGAAGGCGGATAAAGCAATAACCTGCAGAATCGATTCGTGTGGTCTTAGCGAGATCGATAATGAGAGTTTTATCCGGTTTTTGATTGAGAAGATTGGATTTTTCTATCCAGAACCGATCCAGGGTTTCAGGGAAGATTATTGTGTTATTTGGGGGACAGGAGCTTTTAGACCGGTTGTTCATGAAAAAACCTGAAGATCTGAATACCAATAAAAAGAAAGGGAAAGCGTATTATTACTCTCTTCACCAGCAAGCATATTATAAATATGGTTTCTGGGTTGGTGCAATACACAAGTAATTCACTGTGTTATCAGCTTATGCGCTGGGGACCAGGGAAGGTTTGTACTTAACCAGGCTGTTATATTTGTAAAGATTGTGCGAGGAAAATACGTTTGTGGTAGGCTGGTGTCAATAGTGTTGGTAACAGAGCTAAAACCAAGTGGTTAAAACAATCGGACTGCTAAACTATGTAAATTGGTTTCGCAGGACAACCTATAAAAAGTTTGCTTTTTGCGCCAATTATCTATATATTATAGTCACTCTTTGAGCAAGAGTTTTTTCAGATTTGATATTCACATCTTCTTTAGTTCCCCATTCCGAGGTGGAGGATTTTCTTTATGCAATTACCTAAATCACGGCGACGTCAGAAGCTCCGGGAGAAAAAATGTCAATATCCTGGGTGCGGCAAGATTTTTTTTGGCATTCATATTTCCAAATATTGTCCCGAACATCGTCAGGACAGATATCGTATAAGAAAACGAACCAAGCCGGAAGATGTGAACATTAAGAACCAGACTTTCAAACATACCTACACAGAAGTAGTCACTATGGTTATGGATTGTGCTTTAGAGGGCTGTACTCATCAGTTTGAAGTAAAAATCTACCCCAGGCAGTTTATTTATCCGAAATATTGTCCTGAGCACAGAAATGAGTATAAACGGATTCGTCACCTTCAGTTGATCGGAAGAGATGATCTTATTGAACAGATGAAAAATGAAGGTGAAAGTTTCGAGCTGGATCGCAACGCGGAAAATGTGGAAGAAGAAAGTGCCGATGTTGATGTAATAGATGATGTAGCTTAAGAAGTTACACAACCCTATCTGTACTGAGGAGGAGATCAGTTCTCTTCCTCTTTTTTTTGGCAATCACAATTGACTTGGCTTTGCTGGCCTCAAATCCTATTTTTATAGTCTACCGTATTACTTGTCATTTCAGGATTGTTTTCATGAGTTCATTCCATCAGGCTGTTTGTGATGTTAGTGGTAAGATAGATCTTTTTTTCGAAAAATACTATTCTTCAATAAACCTTTGCGGTCCAGAACTAGATGCAACTCATTATCAACAATATCCATTGATGTTTGCCTGCACTCATCGCAGTCACATCGACTATATATTGGTTGGTTATGAACTGCATAAAAAAGGTTTTAAGAACATGCGTTTCGCTGCAGGGGATAACCTGACCAGACTTCCTTATGTGGGACCCAGATTTACTTCGTTTGGTGCCTTTGCTGTCTCTAGAGATAATGGCTTTGAAAGAAATTATGTTCGCAAGCTTTGTGATAGCGTTATTTCCATGTTGGATAGAGGTGAGCCGATAATTGTCTTTCCTGAAGGAGGCAGAAGTTATTCAGGTGCCATGTTGGATTTGAAAAATGGAATTTTGGGTGCAGCCGTGCTTGCCCAGGCAAAAGATCCAGATCGAGATGTTTTCCTGGTGCCTGTTGCGGTTTCATATGAATTGATTCCGGACCTTCCTTATTTTGATCTGCTTCTGAAGGGGAAACAACTAAAGAAGAAGAATAACCCCTTTGTTAAGCGGATAATGGGTTCTCTGTTTTACTTCGGGGCTGATCTATTTGCTTATCTCCCTCTTTTTTTGAATAAGGCACGTAAAAAGAAATTCGGAAATGTATATATTGATTATAAAGCCCCGATTTCGGTTCGCTCGATTGTAGATGTCCAGAAAAACCGAAATGAAAATGCCAGGGATGATTTTTCCGCCCACCGGTTTTCCATGCAACAGGTTAGTTCATACCTGCAAAAGGAGTTCTTCTGTCTGTATCGTATCTTACCGGTCCATCTGGTTTCCTTCTTACTTAAAAGGGGTAATGACACAGCGGGGAAAATGGAGACCCAAACGGAACCTCTGATTGAAAAACTCAGAGAAAATAATCGTAACACAGAACTGGTGAGTAAACTCGAGCCGGCTGAAATAGTTAAGCAGGGGCTGGATATTTTATTAAAGCAGAATGCAATCTCTATAAAAAAAGAAATTGTAATTAGAAAGCAATTTATCATCGATTACTACAGTGCTGCTGTATAGCTGGGGGTGAGTGTGACATTCGAGCAGTATCTTGCTATTCCTACCGTTATAGATCTTAAATCGGAGGATAAGGTAGAGGCTTTAAAAGAATTATCGCTTGTACTTTTCAAGGCACTCGATGTTCGCAAACAGAAGGCTATAATAGAGGAGATATTGAAAAGGGAGGAAGCTTCTTCGACTTTTATAGGACAGGGGCTGGCTATGCCGCAGGCTCATGGACCAATAAAGGAGGAGTTTGTAATAGCAGTAGGAAGAAGTCTGGGTGGTATAAAATATGATGCAGCACGTGGCGCTCTTGTTCATGTTATTGTACTGTTAATTGCTCGGGAAGAGGCTGACAACAATAAGCAAATTCAGATCTTATCCGAACTGGCTACTTTTTTTAAAACTGATGCTGTAAAGGAGCAGATACTGGCTTTTGAATCTCCTGTCGATCTGATAAAAATCATCGAATCGCTAAAGCATCCTTCTGTGGAAGACAAAGCTACAAAGATTGCTGCCAAGAAAATTGTCACTCCAATCATCTCTGCTGCTGTTACCCTGGCCAGGGAAACCAAAGCCAATGCTATAATGATCTTTGCTGATACAGTACGGGAAAACGATTTTATAGATCAGTTCAGAATGAAGCCCAAACTGATTGTTGTCACCAGTAATAAAGCTCGTTTCGAACTTGCCAGAAACCGAAAAATAGCAGCGCTTATTCAGGTGCCTTCCATTCCTGCATCTCGCACCGGGCAGATAAAAATCGGTATTCTGCTAGCTCTCTCCCGTAATCTTATTGACAGAGAATCAAAAGTGATCTGCCTTTCGGGAAACTCATCTAACGGTATTTTTGATACGATAGTTGTTATCGATGTAGCTATGGAGTACGAATTTTTCTTTTCCTCTGCACAGGCTATTGTACCATCTGATGTTAAGCCAGAAGTTCTGGAAAGAATAATAGGATTGGCTCAGGAGATTGCAGTTGAGGGCAGGGAGGGTAAGCCGGTAGGTACAATCTTTGTCTTGGGTGATACCAATTCTGTCAATGCCTATGTCAGACAGCTAATTATTAACCCCTTCAGGGGCTATAGTGAAGCGGAGAGAAATGTACTGGACCCTGGGCTGGTGGAAACTATAAAGGAGTTTGCCAGTATCGATGGGGCTTTTGTTATTACCGGTGATGGAATTATCCTGTCTGCAGGAAGTTATTTGAGACCGCAACTGACTGAGGAATTGCCGGCGTTGCCAGGAGGATTTGGTGCACGCCATGCTGCTGCTGCCGGGATCTCCGCTTGTACAAACGCTTTAGCCATAACTATCTCAGAGTCTACCGGTACAGTAACCATTTTTAAAAATGGTGTGGTAATGATGTCTATAGCCAGGCCGGTGATCAGGGAAAAAACTCTGATTCAACGATACCTGTAAAAGCTGGAAGTCCTCTTTTTACTCAAAAACTTTCGGCAAACATATTATTTTATCACTTCTACTATTTTAAACTAACCTTTGCACTTGAGCAGGAAGCCAAAATCCGGGTATCCAGTCCTCATGACTGCTTATTTCTTATTCAGGTGTATAAGTCAGGTTTACAGCAATGTACTATAAAGAAGGGAATGGCACATGTCCAACGCCAGAATCAGCTACAATGACTCTTTTTTAAAGAATGCAATTACTGCTCATGAAATGGAGTCCTACAACCAGTCTATTGCTTCAGCAGAAAAGTTGCTTTCCGATCGTAATGGTCCGGGCAATGATTTTCTTGGCTGGCTTGATCTTCCGAAAATAATGAACAAATCCATCATACAGGCCATTCAGGAGAAGGCAACACAGATACGCGAAAAAGCGGATGTACTGATATGCGTAGGTATTGGAGGATCTTATCTAGGTGCACGTGCTGCGATCGAATACTCTTCGGTTTCTTTTGAAGATATGAGGAAACCAAGAGTCATCTTTGCAGGGCATTCCATAAATTCCGATTATCTCTTCGATTTACTTGAGTTGGTTAAGGAAAAAAATGTTGCGGTTAATGTGATTTCGAAAAGTGGCACAACTACCGAACCCGGAATCGCTTTCAGAGTGATAAGACAATGGATGGAAGCCAGATATGGAAGAAAAGAAGCAGCCTCCAGAATCATTGCCACTACAGATCCCACCAGAGGAGCTTTGCGTAAGCTTGCTACAGAAGAAGGTTATACCACATTTGACATCCCTTCGGATGTGGGAGGAAGGTTCTCGGTGCTCACACCGGTAGGCCTTTTTCCGATTGCGGTTGCAGGTCTTGATATTGCAGAACTGATCGAAGGTGCAGCCGAAGCTTTTGATTTCTGCAGCGGCAGTTCCTGGGATAAAAATCTGGCCGGACATTATGCTGCTGCCCGTAACATTCTTTTTAGAAAAGGCTATACCACCGAAGTGCTTGCGTCGTTTCAACCTCAGCTTCACTTTATCAGTGAATGGTGGAAGCAGCTTGCCGGAGAAAGTGAAGGCAAAAATGGAACTGGAATTTTCCCTTCGGCTCTCGATTATACTACAGATCTGCATTCTCTGGGACAGTACATGCAGGATGGTTTGCGTAATATTTTCGAAACCTTTGTTATTGTAAAGAATACCCTGAAAAGCGTGACCGTACCGCTATTTCAGGATGACAGTGATGAATTGAACTATCTGGCCGGTAAGACTTTTGAAGAAATCAATCAAAATGCCTATAAAGGTACTCTTCTGGCCCATTTTGATGGCGGAGTGCCATGCAGTACATTGGTTCTGCAGGACCGTACTGAAAGAACTCTGGGCCAGCTCTTCTACTTTTTTGAAAAAGCAATCGCACTTTCCGGATACATTTTAAGAGTTAATCCTTTCGACCAGCCTGGAGTAGAGGAGTACAAAAAAAACATGTTTGCACTTCTGGGAAAGAAAGGCTTTGAGAAACGTAGTGAAGAACTATCCTCACAAACCAAAGATATGCAACTATGAAATCATTCAGAAAAGTTTTAACCTTTAATACTCCTCACCGCCGTGATTATATAAATATCACGGCGCAGGTGGAATCTGCACTGAAGGACAGCGGTATCACCGAAGGATTGTGTCTGGTAAACGCAATGCATATCACTGCCAGCGTGTTTATCAATGACAATGAACAGGGGTTAATCAGGGATTTTGATGACTGGCTTGAAGAGCTAGCTCCACACGAACCACTCTCCAGGTATCGGCATAATGGAGCCGAGGACAATGGTGATGCTCATCTAAAGCGTCAGGTCATGGGAAGAGAGGTGGTGGTAGCGGTCACTAATGGAAGATTGGATTTCGGACCTTGGGAACAGATCTTTTACGGCGAATTTGATGGACGCCGGCCTAAAAAAGTACTGATTAAAATCATTGGAGAGTGAACTGCTTTTCAATTCTGGAGGTGTTTTGCAAAAAAGAAAACCGGTAATCGGAGTGATCGGTGCATCTGAGACTACGGAAGAACAGTATCAGCTCGCTTACGAACTTGGTGGCCATATAGCCAACCGGGGAGCGATTCTGGTCTGTGGTGGTCTGGGTGGAATCATGGAAGCTTGCAGCAAAGGGGCTGCGGAAAATGGCGGCCTGGTGATCGGTATACTTCCTGGAGATAGCAAAGCCGATGCGAATCCCTATGTTTCTATTGCTATACCAACTGCGGCAGGTATCTCAAGAAACGTATTGGTCGTACATACTGCCGATGTCCTTATCGCTTTTCCAGGTTCCTATGGCACTTTAAGTGAAATAGCCTTGGCTTTAGCCAGTAGAAAAACAGTGGTTTATCTTCCTGGTGCATGGGATCTTAAAAAAATTGGAAAAGTTGATAGCGCTCTCTTCAAAGAGGCTTTCGACACCAGACAGGCCATAGGTTTTGCCCTGGACACTTTGCGAGGATAAAAAAAACTGGAATTTGCTGATATATCGGGATATATTATATAAATATCGTAACCAAACAGCTCTGCATCAGTAATAAAATTTTTGGTTGAAAAGAGTATCGATCAGAAAGAAACAGTTCAGAGCTAGTTAGTTTTCGGGTATTTCGGTTCTTCGTTTAAATTTTTTGTATGCCGATTACTTCAGATATAAAGTGTTTTGTTATTTGGTTCTGATTTTTTCCGATTAGGTGTTTTAATGCTTTTAATAGCTGAGTGGTTACTAAATTTCCTGGTATAATTATTTTCTTCAGTATCCTATTGAGGAGGAACATTTTGACTTTGAATATCCCGTTAAGAGTATCAGTTTTGTTAATCGCAGGTTTCTGGATATTAACCAATGCTGATTCTTTATCTATACATATAGAGATGAACAAATATTATGAAAAAATGGATGAATCCTTCTCCCGTATTGCCAGATCAACTGCCTTGAAAAGTACCAGCCTTTCTGGTGCAGAAAAACTCTTTGTGAGAGAAATGAAAAAAAACCGGGCATATTATACTCTTATCCGCACCAACTCAAAAGGGAAAGTAATTTCTGAAGCGGTCAGAGGAAAAAAAGTCGAACGTCCAAATACCGATGTGGTAAGAGAAAAATGGTTTCAAACTGTAAAAAAAACCAAAGAACCTTATTACTCTATTATCAGAGATGATGACAGGGGCCGCTATTATCTTATCTGGAGTAAACCAGTCATTAAAAACAATAATTTTGTTGGCACGGTTACTGCCAAAATTGACCTCTGGGATAGTTTCTATGAGTTCTCCAATTCGGTTTACTACCCCTTTCTGGTTCGTCTTAACAACCTCAGCCTTTTTTCTCATAAATGGAATAATGATTTCACCTATAAAGAGGAACGGTTGACCGTTCCTGGAATAAACAGGATTTCAGTTCGCTATATTCCTGAAAAAAAAGGTTTCTCTGTAGCCGTTAAGGATACTTCAAAGATTGTATCTGACACAGATGTTCAGACGGCTCCGGTAATTCAAAAAAGCGACACTGCGAAAGATAAGGTAGCCAGTGCTCCAAAGGACAAAAAAGGGAATCCTGCGGCAGTGTTAATTATTACTATTATCGTAATTGTTGCCGGTGGTGCAATGGTAGCTTTGGTTATCGTTTCCAGAAATCGCAGAAAAGCCTTTTTAAAAGAACTGGATGAAGAACAGTAATATTCACCCCGGTACTTAGTATCTCTGGCATCTGTTTTGCCCCACTTTTATGACATCTGATTTTTAGGCATCTGATCAGCTCAGGTGCTTCTTTTTTATCACCATAATGATATATAGTGTTTCTTAATGAAACTGAAGGTGGAGCATTTTTATTCCCCTGATAAAAAACGCATTTATAATCAGTGGCTTTTCTCACTCATTGCTGCTGAGTATGGCTCGATAAGCCAGATATTATCATTTGGGATGGATCGTTACTGGAAGCAGGATCTGATAAAAAATCTATCGGTTTTGGAACCAGTGGTAATTCTGGATTGTGCCTGTGGAACAGGTGATCTTTCGATTATGCTTTCGACTAAATTCAGTACTTCTAAAATATTAGCCATAGATCTGAGCCACAAAATGCTAAAGAGATTAGTTCACAGGCTCAAACCCTTTCATGCGGTATCGGTGGTTTTAGCGGATGTGTGCAATATGCCAGTTCCTCATAGCTGTTGTGATCTGGTTACCGGTGGCTATGTTTTACGCAATGCCCCTGATCTAAAAGGGTTCCTCTTTTCGGTTTATAACGTTCTCAAACCCGGCGGGCAGGCAGCATTTCTTGATTTTTCAAAATATTCCAATTCTCTGTTGCATCAGATTCAATATGTTCTTCTATGGATCTGGGGTGGATTCTGGGGACTTCTTCTTCACAGAAATCCACAGGTTTACGGGTATATAGCAGAAAGCCTGAAAGTGTTCCCTGATGAAAAGATGCTGGAGACTCTGATGATAGATGCCGGTTTCGAATCGGTTGCAACAAGGAAATATCTTTTCGGAATGATAGCTATAGTATTTTGCAGAAAACCAATTTAACTCAAATTATCCATTAGACAATATCGTTTTTGTAAATCTATAAGAGCGGGCTGGGCCATCGACCATAATTATTCTCCTGCCCCTTTGTGGGTTTTGAATTGGCTGTATTTCTGAAGATGTATTCTGCATTTTCAAAAGTGTCATCTTTTTTTGAAGATCCCGTCTGTTTTTTTGAAGGTCCCAAAAGTTTTTTCGAAGGCATCAAAAGTTTTTTCGAAGGCATCAAAAGTTTTTTCGAAGGCATCAAAAGTTTTTTCGAAGGCACCAAAAGTTTTTTCGAAGGCACCAAAAGTTTTTT
>JAAYPC010000151.1 GCA_012519985.1 Fibrobacter sp. | reverse complement strand
TGGAAATTTCACACCCTTATATGGGGCAGCCAATACCCAAACTGGTTGAATAATCTCTCTTCAGACGAACAACTCAAGGAAATCACCGAATGGTATGATTCAGTGGCAGCTCGTTATCCCGACGTTCTAATGATCGATGTGGTAAATGAAGCCTATCCCAGCCATGCTCCTGCACCATGGAAAAACGCTCTTGGCGGTGATGGTGCTTCTGGTTTCGATTGGATTATCAAATCTTTTGAGATGGCGCGGGACAGATGGCCAAATGCAATACTTATTTATAATGACTACAATAACATCGAATATGATGGTGAAGTAAACTGGACTGTCAATCTGGTTAATGCAATGAAAAAAGCCAATGCGCCTATCGATGCCATTGGGTGTCAGGCTCATGATGCCTGGAAAATTAATACCAACACAGTAAAAAACAACATTAATAAGCTGGCTGCTACCGGGCTCCCTATCTTTATCACCGAATACGACATTGGCGAGTCCAACGATGCTAATCAAAAGAGGATTATGGAAGAACAGTTTACCATGTTCTGGAATCATCCGAAGATCGTGGGAATAACCTATTGGGGCTACATTGTTGGCAGAACCTGGAGAAATGGTACAGGTTTAAAGCACGATAATGGTACCGAACGTCCTGCACTTACATGGTTAATTGACTATGTAAAAAACAACCCTAATCCACCTAACGATTTTCCAGAACTGTTAAATCGTGTAAGTATAAAAAAAGCACCCCTTACACCAATCACCCAGAACGCAGTAAGGCAGAACAATAATCGCGGTTTTATGGAAATTTTTAATCTTCAGGGACAGAAAACCGGATCGTTTTATATTAATGAGAAAACATCACCGATGTTCCCAATGATACCTTCACACAATTCTTCCGGGTACTATGTGATAAGAAGAGCGGGGAATGAAGCAACCGTGGTTAACAAAATAAAATAATAGAAAAAAGAATAACGATTAGCTAATTAACAAGAAAAGAACAGGAATAGAGCTCTCTATCCTGTTCGAACTTCGAATTTTCCTTACTCCTGTTCCTGTTTCGTATTTCGTATTTTCCTATCCCTGCTCCCGTTTAGAATTTGGGTATTCTAATTTATAATTTGCTTGGAATTTAAGAATTGTGATTTGGTGCTTTCCAGTCTGAAATTCTAAATCCCAAGCACCAAATTTCAAACAAGAAAAAAAACCTGTTATTGAAGTCTCCATCCTGTTTCGTATTTCGGGTTTCGTATTTTTCTTCCTAATTACATTTCAACCTTCACCGGTTTGATACTGGTCCAGGCTTTATACTCATTTGTATAGTACAAATATGCCCGGGATGAAGGAGCGGTGTAAAATCCTGGAACTTCTGCTTTGCAATCAAGATTAATTGTCCGTATCTCCTCAGGTTTCATCTGGCGGAAATAAAATATAACCGTAGATGGAGTTACTTCGTAAAAGTCCACAATTTTCTTCTCCTGCAACTCCTTCAATTGCCAGGGTTGCGCACTGACACCTGCAGGAAGACCCAGTACTGCTATGGTCATCGGTAGACCAGTGTTTGTTTTATTGGTTAAAACTGTGGAAATTCGTACTGTCTGTCCGACTTTAGCCTTTTCTACAGAAATGGCAGTTTCCAGTTTCACTTTACACAGTTCTGAAGTTGATGGTTGCCAGGTATTGTATGAAACTGAGAGCGAATATGGAAGAGCATTTTTAGTGTCCTCAAAAGCAACGCCTATCTCACTGGCTCCATCTTTGAGAAATCTTTCCAAAGAATCAATTACAATGACTTCGCGCTCTCCAGCCTCATATTTTTTTCTGGCTACAACTTTACCGTTTACTGATATTACAATGGTTCCGGGCGATTCGGTTCTGCGGGCAAACTGGGAATATTGCGTCAGTGCTTTCAGGCAAAGAATTGTGGATTGAGTAGCACCGAATCCACCATTTCCGGATCTGGATGCAACAATGAATTTAATACCCTTTGTTAAAGCATTCAAATCAGGTTTCTTACTTTTCATAATCGCCATACAGACAAGCGAAGTGGTTTCCAGTTTCAATGAGATTCCTTCAGAGCGGGTTATGGAATGACGGGTACCACACCAGAATCCACTGGCATCCTGTTTACCAAGAAACTTTTTAAGAAGTTCATCACCACGATTAAAATCCTGAAAACAGTAGAGTGCATTTGCTACCAGTGCCTGAACATAAGGATCATTGGATTCCAAAGCACTTTTTGCAGCTTCATCTAATTCTTTCTGAATATCTCTTCTGCCGGCTTCAGCAAGCGCATATACTATGTAAGCATTGGTGATATCCTGATCCGCTCTTCCATAGGAATCCAATGCCTGGGGATTCCGGAGGAAACCACCTTTACCATCACGTCTGCTCATAAGCCATTGTGCTGTCCGCTCCACCATCGAATTATCAACTACTTTACTGATCTTGCTCATATCATTAAACTGCATTAATCCATAAGC
>JAAYPC010000150.1 GCA_012519985.1 Fibrobacter sp. | reverse complement strand
GAAATCAGTGTAAAAATCGTTTATTATGGTCCGGGAATGAGCGGAAAGACCAGTAATCTTCAGTACATCCACGATTCCGTACTACCGGAACATAGAAGTAAAATGGTTTCAATCGCCACAGAGAATGAGAGAACTCTTTTTTTCGATTTTCTTCCTTTGGATCTGGGAAAAATTAAAGGACTCAAGGTTAAGCTTCAACTTTATACGGTCCCTGGTCAGGTCTACTACAATGCCACACGCAAATTGGTGCTTCGCGGGGTGGATGGTATAGTATTCGTGGCAGACAGCAGTCCCGATAAGATCGAAGAGAATGTGGAAAGTTTCATTAATCTTGAAGAGAATCTGGTGGCATACAAATACAAACTGGAAAACATCCCTCTTGTAATCCAGTATAACAAGAGAGACATTGCAAATGCAGTTCCCATCGAAACCCTGCAAAAGCGTATCAATAAACTGGATTATAAATGGACAGAAGCAGTTGCAAAAAAAGGAACTGGCGTTTTTGACACGCTGAAACTGATTAGTGTGAAAGTTATAGAGGATATTAACAGAAAATACCTGCAGAGTTTCAGAAGACAACCTGCACCAGCCCGGCCAATTGCTCCACAATCAGGTGCAGCGGTTCAGGGAGATTTAAAGCGGCCTTCGGTTCAAACAAAAGAAGTTCGATCTGATTCTCAGATGCAGAGATAGGTCTTCCAACACCGTTTGCAGCCCTGGACGGCAGAAGCCGTCTTTTCAGGGCGATTTTTACCTATTTCTGTATCTGATTCTGTTCAGCAGCTTTCTTTTTGTGGAAAAGAAATTCTTCCTTTATTTTGCTGTACACTTTTGCATTAGCCTGCATCAGGAGTTTCGGATATTCCTCAGGGCTTGAATTTGTCCAGACTACCAGCATTTTATCATCGCTTTTAGTGGTAAATTCTTCTATAGCCATCAGACCATTTCCTTTTTCATGAATATATAAGGTTGTCTTCAGATTGATGTGTGCTCTGGCTGTAGGTTTAATCACTATTGTGGAACCCTCGGATCTTATGGGTGGAGGGACAGAATCAAAATCAGCTTTATTATCGACTACCAGTAACAAATCACATCCCAGAATACCACAGATACTATCCATTAGGCTAGAGTTGTAGGCGCTCACATAATTGAGTCCTTCCGGATTAAGCTTCATGGATGATATGCTGAACTTGCTCTCTTTGGGCTTTGTTAAACCCAACAGACTTTCATTGTTTACGATTTCATCAAAACTGACCAGAGGAATGCCCAGTAAAGCATCCTGAATATTTTCCTTAAATTGCGTCCATATTCCATCAAGTGCCTGTTTATGATATTGAAAATGTTCGTCTTCGGCTTTCTCCTTGCCCTTAACCATTTTCTGAAGTAAGCCGGGACCCTGATCAACCTCTTTTTTGTTTTCAGCAGCTATGGTTTTATCCAGAGAAAACCCGATAACTGCTATCTTGCTTTTCTGAGTTAAATCGATATATTTGGGCGGAGGCAAACAGGATGATAAAAGGCAAACTGTTATGGCTATTGAAGTAAAGAGCATGAAACGCATTTTTAAATGCATATAGACCCCAATCGATAAAGTTTATAAAAAAGGAGTTTCTTATAAAATGAAATGTGCAGTAGAATGTTCTATTAAATTAATTGAATTTACACACTTTGACAATACAATAAACTGATGCTCATTGCACTATAATCTCCATTTGTCTCCACTTACTATATAGGCATTTCCAGTATGGGAGCACACTGTCAGACTTCCTCTGAAGTCGAACCCTAAACCACGAAACCTGAACAATTTTCCCAATTCCCCTGCGAATTATTCTATAAAAAGTTATTTTTCACTCTCTTATGACTCAATTTCACTAATAAAAGTTTTTCTGCCTGGAAAAAAGATCAACTTTTTATTTCAGAATATGTAAGAAAAATTTATGGATTATTCAAATACTATCAGAAAAAAACTGGATCAGAGCATCTTCGATCAATTGAACCGGTTCCCGGAGAGTCCGGGGGTATACATAATGAAGGATGAAACAGATAAGGTGCTCTACATAGGAAAAGCAATCAATCTGCGAAACCGGGTCCGATCCTATTTCTCTGATTCTCACGAAGATAGAGCACATATTCCAGTCATGCTTCAAAAGCTCGACCATATCGACTGGATCGCTACCAACAACGAAACCGAAGCTCTTATCCTCGAAGCAAATCTTATAAGAACGCATCAGCCCAATTACAACGTAAAATTGAGAGATGACTCCCATTTCCCATATCTGAAGGTAACGGTAAATGAACCTTTTCCAAGACTGCTGGTGGTACGTAAAGTTGAAAAAGATGGTGCCAGGTATTTTGGGCCTTATACCGATGTCCGTTCCATGCGAAGATTGGCTGCTTTTGCAAAAAAAATTTTCAGGCTGAGAGATTGCAGCAAACAACTGCCGCTGTCAAAACCAGTAAGACCTTGCATTAATTACTCCATGAAACGATGCTCGGGACCTTGCGATGGCAAAGTGTCCCAGGAAAACTATCGAAATAATGTATCTGATCTTATAAGATTCCTTTCAGGAAAACGAAACGATCTGATACGAGATCTTACCCAATCGATGGAGAAAGCATCTGAGGAGTATCGCTTTGAGGATGCCGCAGTTTTAAGAGATCAAATCCAGCTTATTAAAGATGCATCAAGACTTCAACAGGTTGATCTTAAACTGGCTGATACAGATTGTGATGTTTTTGGTATTGCCGAAGGAGATCGCACAGTAAGCCTTGCGGTTTTACATTTTCGCGATGGTCTGTTGATTTCCAGCAGAAATTATCTTTTCAAGCGCACCACCTGGGAATTTTCTAATACCAATCATGATAATATCTTACTGCAATTTTATCAGGAGCAGCAGGATAATCCTCCACCCGAAATCCTCTTGCCGGAAAATGGCGGTTTTGAGCAGGAAATCCTGCAAAACTGGTTTAATCAACAGTTTTCCAGCAAAACAACAATCCTGATCCCCCAAAAGGGTACAAAGAAGATCCTTGTAGGGATGGCCGAAAAGAATGCTTCATTATATATGGCTCAAAAAGCACCAGTCAGCGCAATCGACGATATTATCGATTTGCAGAAGGTTCTTTGTTTGCCAAAAATTCCAGAAGTGATCGAAGCATTTGATATTTCCAACCTTGGAGAATCGTTTACTGTTGCAGGAATGGTACAGTTCAAGGATGGAATGCCCAATAAATCCGGGTATCGGAGGTATAAAATCAAGACGGTTGATGGGCAAAACGACTTTGCCATGATGATGGAGGTGGTAAGTCGCAGACTTTGCAGGCTTCAGGAAGAGAACAAACCCTTTCCGGACCTTCTTCTGATTGACGGTGGACCCGGACAGCTCTCTTCTGCCCTGGATGCCATTAAACAATTTCAAAATCCTCCGCTTGTAGCATCATTGGCAAAACGGGAGGAGATACTCTACTCACCCTGTGTTTCAGAACCGATTCGTCTTCCCCCCACGCATCCAGCACGACGGCTGGTAGAGCGTATCAGGGATGAAGTGCATCGTTATGCGATCACCTATCATCGAAAGATTCGGGGAAAGCAGTTCGGCAGATCGATTCTTGAAGATGTAGAGGGAATTGGAAAGAAAAGTGCACAACTGCTGCTTAAAAAGTTTGGATCTCTGGAAAGGCTGAAAAATGCATCTATCGAGGAAATTGCTGAAATAAATGGTTTCTCTGAGGCGAAAGCAAGAAAATTGAAGGATGCTCTAAGTCAAAGAGAGATCAATAGGGAGTAGCTTGAAGAGTTACTGATACAGGCTTTAACCTGTTAACCACAGCAGCAGGTGACGATGAAAAATCCCGAATTAATATATCGGGATAAGATATTGATGCAGAAAGTTTTGGCCATGCAAAAAGCTATAATAAAGTACAGTACAAAGTACTGGAAATCTAATCATAGAAGAACGGAGTGATCCCGTATTAATGGAACGTGTTTTTCGCGTCTATCTTATGCGGTTTTTATGTTTAAGGCACTGCCTGCAAGGATTCTCCATATCTCCGATAACAATCTGTAATTATGTAAGTTGAGATGCATGCTACTGTGACATGATCTTTTCGTATGTTAATATTCCGCTAAATTTCCCTCTTCGTGGTGCTTTTTTATCCCACTGGGGTTCTTTAAAGGAAATTTCCCAGATTCCAGAATATGACCCATTCATTATCTGGCCTTTAAAGGTAAGATTATATAAAGAAAGCGACTCCGAATAATCTTCTGGCAGGTGAGCAGTTCCTGTGCAGGATATCGATATATAGGTGGTATCCTTATAAACTGAACCACTTAAATCATTACTGGTTACTTCGATTCCAGTATAAAAATACTGCCATCGTCCCTCACAGGTTATTAAGCCGTCCTGATGAGTATTGATCGTTATATCAACATTGTTTTCTGTACCAGGTTCAGTCAGTCTCCATTGCTCAATTCTTACAACAGGAGTTTTCTCCGGAAGGCTGGTATCGATACAGGAGGAAAAGAGGCAAAAAAGCAGCGACAAAATTAGAGAAAAAGTTATCAACATATTCAATTTTCTAAATAGCTGTTAAATAGAATGTAAAAATTTATCAAAATCCTATTATTTTAACAATAAACAAAAGGTAAATTACCATTTTATCCACAACAAAGGGCCTCTTTCAACAAGTTATCCACATTATGTAAGTAATAAGGATCTATCTTTTCTGGTAGGAATAAAATGCTAGCCAGAACACGATATAGAAGCTCCTTGCTACTTCTCCCGTAGATTAGTGATTTTCATTTCATCCAATCTGATTTTTTTAAAATTCAAACACTTTCTTAGGCAGTAAGGTTTTTCAAAAGATCGAGAAAAGCCGACTCATCGATAACCATTACTCCCAGTTTTTCGGCCTTTGCAAGCTTGGAACCAGCTTCATCGCCTGCTACCACATAATCGGTTTTTTTACTAACACTTGAGCTTACTTTTCCACCCAATGATTCTATCTTTTCTGAAGCCTCTTCGCGGGTGTAACTGCTTAGTGTTCCTGTTAATACAAAGGTCTTTCCGGAAAGCGGTCCTTCCGTTGAGGTCTTTTTAATACCCTTAGTATTCACTCCACTGGATTTTAGCTGATCTATAAGATGTTGATTTTCTTTTCGATCGAAGTATAAGCGGATACTTTGCGCCATAGTCGGTCCGATTGTTTCAATATGGGATAATTCCTCGGTACTCATGTTAAATAAGTCACTGATATCGTTGATATTACTGGCTAAAATCTTCGCCGTTTGAGCACCTATCATTCGAATCCCTAAACCATGGATCAATTTATCCAGTGAATTATATTTCGATTTTTTTATAGAGTCGCAGACATTGTGAGCAGTTTTTTCTCCAATTCTGGCCAAAGTCATTAATTTTTCTGGAGTTAGAGTGTAGAGATCTGATACTGATTTTATCAGCCCATGTTCCAGCAAATTTTGTATGAGTGCAGGTCCTACATGCCTGATATCCATAGCGTTACGTGAAACAAAGTGCTCCAGGGCAGCCTGTATCTGAGCAGGACATGAACTGTTGAAACAGCGAAGAGCGACTTCCCCTTCTAACCTCCCCAAAATAGAACCACAAGAAGGACAATGGGTTGGAGGTGAAAAAGGTTTGCTTTCGGCAGGCCGTTTTTCTAAAAGAACTTTCACCACTTTTGGTATAATCTCACCACCTTTTTCGATTTCGACATAATCAAGCGTTTGTAGGCCTAAGCGTTTGATTTCATCGTAATTATGGAGTGTGGCATTTTTTATTGTTGTTCCTGCAAGAAAGACTGGAGTAAGACGGGCTATGGGAGTAACCACTCCGGTACGTCCCACATTTTCATCGATTTTTTCCACCTGGGTTATTGCTTTTTCCGGCTGATATTTAAATGCAATGACCCAACGGGGAGATTTGGCTGTAGTGCCAAGGTCTTGCTGATGTGAAAAAGAATTGACCTTTATTACTACACCATCAACCGGAAAAGGAAGCTCATGGCGTTTTTTCTCCCAATAATGACAAAAATCAATAAGTTGATCGATCGAATTTAATACTGGTGAGTGTATTACCGTAGGAAATCCTTTTTCGCTTAGAAATTTAAGATTATTGTGATGACTGGTCTTATAAGTGTCTGATATTAGCGAATAAGCGGCAAAACTGAGATTGCGGCGAGCAACTTCTTTTGAATCTTGAAGCTTCAGGGTTCCTGCTGTGGTATTTCTGGGATTTTGCATGGGCTTATGACCGCTTTCAATAATACTCTGGTTAAGAGCTGAGAATGCATCATAAGTCATATACACTTCTCCTCTAACCTCAAATGGTAACTCAAAATTCACCGATAAAGGGATAGCCCGGATAGTGCGGACATTAGCAGTTACTTCATCGCCAATGGTTCCGTTGCCCCTGGTGACGCCTCGGACCAGCTTTTTATTTTCATAAATCAAAGAGATAGCCACACCATCCACCTTCAACTCCCCAACAAAGCAAAGCTTCTCATTGGGCAGTGATCGTGTTATCCTCTCCACCCATTCACGAAGTTCCTCTTCGGAATAGGTATTATCTATACTCATCATCGGAATGCGATGGGCAACTTTTGGAAATTCTTTTACCAGATCACTTCCCACTCTTTGAGTCGGAGAATCAGCACTTTTCAGTTGTGGATAAGCATTTTCAAGATCAACCAGCTCACGATAAAGGGAATCGTATTGCTGATCTGAGATAAGCGATTCTCCTCGCCCATAATAAGCAGCGTCATAGGTGCGGATAAGGGCTCGAAGTTCTTCGATTCTCTCCTGAGGTGATTTCATAAATAGCTTTCTGTTACAACAATTAATGAATTTAAAAAATACCCTATTACCTATATACTCCCTATGCAATTAGGGGCTTGCCGGTTTTCTAAAATAATGGATGTCCAAATAGCATCTTTATAACAATCACCATTTTCGTAAATTGATAGAATCACCTGATAGTAGTAGATTTTTAGCAATGTTTTCTTTTCCCTGCAGGGGAAACCTTCCTGGTTTTGAATGAATTATCTGAACTCGTGCAACTACAAGATTTTCCAAGTCCCTGATTAAAATAACAATGATAATACAAACCCTGTTTTAATTAATTATTGTAAATAAATTTGGCTTTCTCAGGCGATTGGTGAAGGGCCGGTCTGGTAATCAGTAATTATATATGACAAACAATGTACCGTAAATTCATGTCTGAACCTGGAAAAAACAATTACCTGCCAGTTCAAGTATAAGTAAAACAAAAACACTAAAATCTGGTTCATCTAACCTGATTTCTATATATATTAATAGAATACTTTTATATATTAATAAAAAACTTTTCGAAGTAGTTTTTAGCCTGGCTTTTGCAGCCAGAATCATTTTCGGAGTATTGACAATTCATTTGAGTAATCAACAAAATTCTTTAAACTAGGGAGATGCATGTTAAAGAAATACTTCTTTATCGCGGTTATGATTTTTTCATTAAACGCTCAAACTATTAACTTGCAGGGTGTGGTATCCGACACCGATGGAAAACCAATTTCTGGTGCTATTGTGTCACTGGTAGTTAACAATTTGAAAGATACCACCAATGCCGAAGGAAAATTTTCTTTTATCTCTACATCTGTGAAAAAGATGCCAGCAATTCCACATCAAAACAATATTTCATTAAAAAACAATCTAATACAATTTTCCCTGAGCACTCAGTCACCTATAAAGGTTGAAATTTTTGACTTAAAGGGAAATCTTCTCAGGCAAGATGTAAACATGAATGCAACAGCAGGGATGTACCAATTCGATATTTCAAAAAATTGCCAGGCAGCAAAAGTCCTTGTTGTCAGAGCTTCAATTGAAAATTCTGAATTATCGTTTCGCTACATGTCTTTAAAGGGTGGACAGTATTCTATTACTCCCATCAATACCAAATCTGTAAATTCCAAAAACAGCAGCGTGAGCGCTATAGCATCAGTTGTTGATACTATAATTGTCACTGCAACCGGCTACAAGACAAAATCCGTTCCGATTGAAACCCTGGAAAATCAACAACAGAATATTACCCTAGAAAAAAATGACACAGGTAAGCCATGGCCCACCGCCAATCCCACTGCTGCAGGTCCTTTCAGGGTAAAGGCTGACAAGAATGTAGGACCCAAGGCTGGATATCTTCCGGATCCAATCTACGGAAACGATCAGCAACGCTTTAATGTGTACTATCCCGAGAATATTGCCAACAGCGGATACTTGCATCCCATTCTTATTTGGGCCAATGGGTACACAGATAACCCAGAACAAAATCCTCCAAAATGTATCACCGATGCAGGCCAAAATAAATGGTGTGGACAGTATTTGCCCATGATGAATCATCTTGCCTCTCACGGCTTTGTCGTAGTAGCTTCACTAAGCACTGCCACAGGCAATGAACCCTATCCTACTCTCGTGGGAATGGACTGGATAATCGAGCAGAATGAGGATCCAAGCAGCCATTTCTATCACCGCCTTGATATATCCAATATTGGTCAGCTTGGCCACTCTTTTGGCGGAATGTCAACTTGCAAGACCGCTTCCGATCCTCGGTACAAGGCCCTCGCCACCATTTGCGGCACCAGTGCGATTTCCGGTCTTCATACTCCAATATTGTTCTTCTGTGGTGGGAATGACAATACTGTTAAATGCAAAGGTGTCGAAGATGTTTTTGATTCGGTCAAAGATCATCCTGCCATTTTCATTAACGAGAAGAATGCGGACCACGGAAGCTGGGTGTACCAGGGACCAAATGGTGTCTCTCTTAGCGCGGCTGCAGCCTGGTTCAGAGTTCATCTGATGAACGACACTGAGAACCGTAAATTTTTCTACGGCCCGAACTGCACATTCTGTAGGGACAATCGTGTGGAAGTAAAGCAGAATAGCCTTATGAACGAATAGAGTCTATCTCTTGACGACCTCAGCTTTTCCGGCTTTCGTGTACCTGTCAGGTACTCGAAAGCCGGTTTAGTTTTTATAGTTTATAAACCATCTATTGGTCCCAAACGAAATAAACATTTTAGGATTTTCTGGTAAGGCATGCGCCCTTTATTGGTTGCTTTTGTGACATAAAGTGAGCAGGTCAGAATGCGAGCGGTATTGCCTTCGATTTATAGATAAGATCCCTCTATCGCCAATGAGGCTATAGTCGAAAAGACCTCATTAATTACGGAAATTTTTTTTGAAAAATATGAGAACATTAACATAATGGATTAAGTTCAAGGGCTCCTTATTAAGGGGGCGCTTCCAGCGGGGGATTCCCACCAACACTCGCGGACATCTGAACTTCTTATCTTTTTCTACGTAATTCATCGCAAAATTCAAACATATACCTCGCCATCCGCAAAGGCATGAACCAATCGACCGTATTCTTTATGCCTGTCAGATATCTTAGCAGACACTAAAAATATTGTATTTTTATCAGGATTATTATACGATAATTACCAGTAAACCACAGTACATTAAATTGAAATAACATAATTTCTTATACCTTTATGATGTAATTTTAAAATTAAAGCTTAATCATTTGAGGCTAGAGATATGTACAAAACACTTCACCCATTATTCATTATGGTTTACACCTCTGCATTTTTCTTATCCTGCTTAAATACCCAAGATTCCAATTCTGTTATCAGCTATGCACCAAAAGCTCCAATTATGCAAATTATCGAATCCGATTCCATATTGTTGAATTGGAACCTACCCGAGGCATGTTCAAATAACATCGAATTTTATGAGGTTTTCTATAAAACCTTCAACTCTGACCTGCCCTGGAATATTATTGGGAAAATTACAACATCAGACAACTGTTTTACTTTAAAAAGAGATCAGCTTGCCTCAATGGATAGTGTTTTTGAAATTGCCTTGCGATCGGTTACCAAAGACTTCGATACTTCAGCTCTGGTAAAATCATCTGAAACGCAGCTAACTGCAGATGGTGACTCGGTTAATGGGTGGGTCTTATTCTGGAAATAATTCTTTAAATTTAACATTCTTTATTTAAACCGTAAAGCTATATAATACTCAAACTATCAATTTCAACTCCCAGAGAAAGTTTTATGTTGGATATAAAAAACACCTCCTGCAAAATTTGTCCAAAGCACTCCTGGTCATATACCCTTTTTCATAGCGTCGTTTTCTGCATCTTTTCACTTAATATTAAAATATCAGCACAGAACTGCGAAATTTTTAACCTGCACATCACCAGTATACGTGGCCAGCAAGACATAATCAGACTGCAAAAATCGATAAAAACTGAAGATATTACCTGGTATTTTAATAAAGATTGCACTACGGGTGTTTTCGCAAACGGTGATTACTGGGTAAAGGGACCTGTGGTTATCGATAGTATTACTCCAAGCTTTGATGGAACAAACAATGGATGGGAGGTAAACCCTGTAGTGGAAGGTGGCCAAGGATTTCAGGATGGATGCTCTGGTGGCAATTTCGATCCTGCTCTTGTACCAAAACTACCATTCACTGCTGATCCTGACAAATATCCGGATAAAAGATTATCTATCGTAAAAACCACCTCCTCCGGAGGTAACAGACCATGTATAAATACTGCAGCAGTTTTGACTGTGGTTAGTGAAATCCCACCAGAAAACGGGGCTGCAGTCTTTCGCCCCCCTTATGTTGGCGACCAAAAACCCTACTATTACGTAGATAGTATAAAGAAAGATTTATTACCGAATTATCAACCCGTTAATAACACACCCACATTAAATTCTGTAAGGAATAATTTTTCAAAATTCAGAATGGATCACAAACCAGGTGTACTTGGTCGTTCATTGCGTCCAAAATTCAGTATGAATGATTACCAGCCGGCAAATACAGCACATCAAAATGAAGCGGCGATAAGGTTCATGCTCAACGACCCTTATGAACAGAAAAAACCAGCTCTTACCAATTTCCTGCAATTTGGTATAGATCACGTACATACGATGTTTCTAGGTCAAAGATGGCCTGCAGGTGGAGGACATCAGCCAGGACATCTGATCGTGATTGCCTTTACAGCGGTGATGCTTGATATTGAAGAAGCAAAAAAGATACTTAGAGAGGCTGCCTTTTTTCATGGAAGTTACTTTTTTTATGTAGGAAAACATAGCTTAACATTATGGGGTGAAAAATCATCCGAAAATGGTTATTGGAGTTATATCACCGATGAGAAGGGGAGTCGATCTCAGAAAGACCCCTACGAATTAATCGATGGTGGAATAGCTGGTGAAGCTTACCAGTTAATTACATCTCAATCACACAAAGGAGAAATTCTGGCTACCCACCTGATGCCGGTACTCAAGGAAGCATGGAATCCAACTGAATGGAAAATAGTACAGAACTACACTGACAGATGGGTACTTCATGGAGTTTGGACATTACCTGATCCGTATGCACCTTTTGATGGTATCAAAGAAAATTACGGTATAACTTACGGACCCGACAAAAATACTGGTGATGGAATCCGTGGTGCAGGCAGATTTGCAAATAGACATGGAAATGCTAAAGATGGTGGTCAGTACAGAAGCGCTTTTATTGCTTCCATGTGGGATACATATAGAACATCCGTACCTGGTGCTGATACTACACCTCCATTTGCAGTCATTATTTCTCCTTTGGATAGTCAGGAAATTGTTAAAAAGGTAGATGTAAGTGTCTGTGCGTTCGGGATTCATGGTGTAAAGTCGGTCCAGCTTTATATAGATGACCAGTTGATTGGTACTACTGAAACAATTTCAGATAATAAAACTAACATCTATGCCGTACCTTTCGATCCAGGTAAAACAATTAAAGGGAATCATTTGATTTGGGCAACTTTGACAGACAACCTTAATAACAGTAAGAGTGATACCATATCTGTAATAGTTAAGTAAGATCACACCTTTTAAAATTTGTAAAATTTAAAAAAGCAAGAATCCGGAGCTATTTCGATGTCTTGCATCGACTCACGAAAGAAGCAATCATGAGGGTGCAGAATGTAGAACTCGGAAGAAAATTACTGGTTGTTTTTTTGAGAGGCCATATCAGTAGTGTCTGGATAAAATTACTAAAAGTTTATCAGAATCCAGCAAAAAGCTTCCAATATGGTTGTAATTTTAATTTTTGAAAGATTGTGTAAATAGACATGCGACGAATCGAAAAACATCGAAAAAAGTTTAAATAAGCTAAAAAGCTATTTTTCCCAAAAACAAGAAGTGTTTTAACTCGGCGCACTTTGCGGACTTTGCGTTAAATTCCTGATTCTATTTTCCTCTGCGATAAAATCCTCTTCTCATTCAAGAGGAAGAGAACAAAACGCAGAACGCGAAGTGCGCCCGCCTTCCGTCCACCCTCCGTAGACACTTCGGAGGACGGGTAGCAGACTACTGCAGAAGGTAAACGCTTCGCGTTTTAAGAGCCTCTTCGTGTTTAAAACTCTCTTTTTTAAAGTGTTCATTTGTTAATTTAACCGGACACTACTGAAAGCATATAATCAATTCCAAATCTCAAGCAACAAATCCTAAACAAATCCCAATAACCTATTACTCAAAATACAAACCAGAAAAAAACCGAGATGGAGCTCTCTATCCTGTTTCGAATTTCGAATTTCGGATTTCGGATTTTTAATTTAATATGTCATAGATCGCCAATCAAATATCTAATTGGAGCCCTGGTAAAAAAAACATAGAAATCTGCCGTTAATTTTCCTGCTTTCATCCGGGTTAATATTCTTTTTTGTGGCAAATTTTTGTTATTAAACCGTTTTTTCACATTTTAATCGAGGTTAAATTTCATTTTAATCCAGAAAATTAATGAATTTATACGATTTTTCTAATTATTTATACGATCAAAACTTAGCTTCTACCAAAATTTCTTTGATTTCAGCCGATTATTTCTTCTTTTTCAACCGAATAAATTTTATTTCAGCCGGTTAAAAATCTTGATATCTGCAAAATTGCAGCAGTAATTTTCTGTTTTTTCACGGTGGAGCAGTTAAAAATGACAGCTAATTATGGATTTTTATTCCTTAAGGTCCTTATTTGTTCTTTTGTGTTGTGAAGAAAGGATAGTAGTGGCCTGCTTGCCGTTTTCCTGGCGGCAATTTTATGAAGACAGTAAACAGAAATAAAGAGGTAGACAGAGACGGGTATTATTCTGATCAGGAATCAGGTTCACCCGGATGTATTAAGAGGCCTTATAGTGCCGATTTCGGGAGGGTCTGGAGGCGAAATCATAATATTTCCCGGTTTTATTTGATTTTCAACTACTTGCTGGGCTTTTTT
>JAAYPC010000020.1 GCA_012519985.1 Fibrobacter sp. | reverse complement strand
TTTGCGGTAATCGTGTGGGCCAGGGATAAAAGGTTTTTTTCATCATATCATTAATGTTCTCTTTTCTTTTTATATACATCCGAAAACTGTTCGCAGAAGATCGCATTCGCAGCCTTTCAAACATCTAACTTGAGGAGAAAGCTTATATGGATACGAAAAAAGCGGGTAAATTTGAAATGAAAGAGATAGGAGAACCGCCAAAATACTATTATTATGAATTTTTTATAAGACAGAACATGATTTGGGTAAAAATATTTTTATCAGTGCTTGCAATAACCTGTAGCTCCTGCATATCAATCAAACCACTTCACCGTAGTGATATCAGCAACTCCTGTGAACTATCCGAAGATCAATCAAAGAACATATCGGAAATCGATAAAGTTGTCAGAAGATATAATCCGGAAATATCTAAAGCTATCTATTTAACACCAAATTATGGAGGCCCGATTAAAACGTTAAAAACGTATAAATATATGAATGGTAATGCGTTCGAAAGAATGTTACTGTTTCATTTTGTGGATAAATATAACTACGAATTAAAACTCGACACATTAATAATTGAAGGTGGAAAAAAAGAAATAAGGAAAAAAATATTTGATGATGCTTCTGTTTGTATATCTGATGTTCAGGATTTAATATTTTACATTAAATTATCTGAGGATGAATATGATGAAATCAAAAACATCACCAATATAGTATTCAGAATTCAGGATATGATTTTGGTGCTTGATTCAAAATGTAAAGGCACAGTGTTGTATTAAGAGGTATCTAAAAGTAAAACTGGATTATCAGGAAAAACAGCTTGGTTCAGGGATTCTCAGGATTATCAGAGCATACGGCAATGAGTGTATTCAGATCAGTCAGAATTTTTTCAGGTTGGTGTTCCCCTATACTGAGATGAAAAAAACAGATAGTACACTGTTGTTGGAGTCTGAAAAATTAAACAGGGACCAAGTCACTCCCCAAGTCACCCCTCAAATCGAGAAATTGCTGATTATGCTCCCTTCAGAAATGACACGTGAGGAGCTACAGGATTTAATGCAACTTAAGGATAGAAAATCCTTTTCAGAAGTGTACCTTAAACCGGCATTGGAAGCTGGACTTATAGAAATGACTATCCCAGACAGACCTAACAGTCGTCTTCAGAAGTATCGGTTGACAGAAAAGGGGAAGGTCGCGATTTCTGAAGGATAATTACCAGATCGTAACAGGGACATACTTGCGAGTTATCTCCAGTCGGCAGTGTCTGGTTAATTTAACCAAAGATTACTCTAAAAACAGCCTTCAATTTGTCGTTTCAGACCTGAAAGCACCAAATCATAAATCTTAAATTCTAAGCAAATTCCAATAAATCAAATTCTAAACAAGGAGTAGGAATGGAAAATTCGAAACATAATAGGGATCTCCATTCCTGTTCTTTTCTTGTATAGATTTTGGTACTTGTGATTTGGAAATTATTTGCATGATCTACTTTAATATGCAATTATTAGGTTTGTTTAAATAAGGCTGACACTGCTGATCTCCAATAACTCCTTTAATTAAAGGAGTCAAAATGTCACAACTTAGCACCCGAATCTTCAACCTGGTTTATTAATCCCGCTTTTATATCATTTTCAATTAAGTAACTATTACCTTCGCACCATTATTCTCCCCTTCTCCCACACTCTTATCTTTTTAATCACACAAAGCTATATTTAAATAGTATCCTAAGAAATAACTTTTCCCCCTTAAACTTTAACTA
>JAAYPC010000149.1 GCA_012519985.1 Fibrobacter sp. | reverse complement strand
GTTTGGTAATATAATTCAAGATTATACTTTTCGCAATATTTGAAAAGTCATGATTTGGTTTACTGAAAAAGATTCCATTGAAAAGGAATCTTATGATTTTCTGGTAAGGCATGCGCCCTTTATTGGTAACTTTTGTGGCATACCGATAGAAATTCAGAATGCGAGCGGCATTGCCTTCGGCTTTAAAGACAGAACCCTCGATATGGCAGGCATCAGGCTATGGCCGTAAAATCATCCATAATATTTAAAATGATTCCCTATAGGGAATGCAGGAATTGGGGGGGTTTTTCTATATGAATGAATGCCCTACTGGCATCAGTGTAACAATCACATTTCGGAAATCGCTGAATAGTTGCAAAATTATCAATTTCTTCAAAATTTATGCATACTGGCAAAGGTGCATAACTGATATTATCAAATATATAAGCACCCTGTGGCTCAAATCCGTTCCTTTTTTGATCTGTAATTTCTTTCAATTTTGCTCAGTTTCGATTTTTCGGTTAAGACACGGGAATACCAGGTTTCATACCTGTAAAAGTTTTCAGCTCTTGAGTCAAATATTTAATCGGAAAAAAAATCTAAACCGATAAGCCTGAGTTTCTATTCTTTGTTTAGCTGTTTCTTTGGCGATTTTTTCAACCAATTATAAGAGGAACTTACCTAATAAATAATTACACATCATCAAACACTCATATAGGAGAGGCCAAAATGAGCTTTGCCAGTGACTATCTGACTCTTGTAAGCGTCAGTGGAAGCGCGAAAGTCAATAAACTTCTGCGAGCCGGACAGTTCTACAATAATAACTTTCAAGCGGTTTCCTTCGCTCTTGAATATGTTTCAAATGGTAAATTGATTTTCACCATCCCACTGGATCCTCCTACTCCGCCATCAGCAATATTCTTTGCAGATCTTCAGGTCCATTTCATCGAGAAGTCAAAGCTGTATGAGAATGCTTCACCTGGTGAGCCATTTGCCGTTTTTTTCATAGTACGACCGCAAAAACACCTGGATATAAAGGGGATCAAATGTTCGATAGAACAGGATTTTAAACATGAGCTTCTTCATCATGATGATTTAATTGAAATATTTGATACCGATTCTGATTTCCTGTCAAGAGGCTATAACTTTTCATTCAACAGTTTGAGGGTGGCCCGAAAAAGAGACCTTAACAGCATTGTAAAATGCGTTGATTATGAAGTCGATAAGATATTCAGACTTGAACCAAAAGCACTGAGCATCGATTATAAAGAAGCAGGTGGGGAAATTTATCTACCCATACCTGGAGAATCACAGGTGATCGTTCAGGGTTTTGAAACCAGCAAGGAATATATTCAGGCAAAAATAGTCTTTCAAATTATCTTCCTTCAATCGGATCTGGTTTCTTTTGCAAAAGACAATGATGCTGCTGCAGTGATTGAATCCGCGATCTTCGAAGCAGTAAACAAATACGGTAAAGATGTCTTTGGCAATAGTGCTGTCAAAAATTTTAAAGCACTGGCAGGTATATATTCAATCATTCTTTACAAGGATCGGCATAAAAATATTCTTAATATGGAAGCAAGGATTTTTAACAGTAAGTATACACCTGATTATGAATTGTTGTGGGAGCCGCTTGTGTAAAACCCACCGGATTAATTATGATTCCCCTACAGGGAATGCGGGAATTGGG
>JAAYPC010000148.1 GCA_012519985.1 Fibrobacter sp. | reverse complement strand
GTTCGTGATGGCTATGATGAGCTTTTAAAGGGACTGCCAAACCAGTCCTGGACTATGACAACGGATAACATGATAGCTCTGGCTGACTCTTTGAATGCAAGGCCTCAGCCATGCGTCAACTATGCTCTTGCCCGCTTTCTTATGGGAGACGACAGAGTGCAAAGGGCTGCATCTTATGCTGCGGCCTGGGTTCGTGACTTGAACATTAAGAAACAAAAAGGGGCAAAATATTGGGAAGTTGGAAATGAGCACTATGGATCATGGCAAGCCGGGTATGATGTTTCAGGGTTGGGTGTAATAAGCGGAACCGAATATGGAAAAGATTTCAGGATTTTTGCAGATTCTATGCGGGCGGCAGATCCATCAATTAAAATTGGGGCAGTAATGCTATCTGATGAAAAAGACCATGACAATTGGTCTGCGCATGTATTACCGGAAGTTCAGAATCATGCCGATTTCCTGGTTATCCACGAATATTTTACCTGGGCTTCTGATATTAACACCATCACGGTACAGCAGATGCTCGACAGTATTGTTGTGATTAAAAAGAGTATGGATAATCTTAAGAGGATGGTGGAAAAGTATACAAATAAAAACAGGGAGCACTTTCCTGTTGCTTTAACAGAATATAATGTGCGGGCAGGAAGAAAAAATTCATCAATGGTCAGTAACCTGTTTATCAATATGGTACTGGGAGAGGTTATCACCCATGGCTATGGTCTTGTTAATATATGGGATATAGCAAACGGGTATGATGAAACAGAAGGTGATCATGGGTTACTTTCAAGAAATAACCCCGATGTACCCGATAATACCCCTCATCCTTCTTTTTTTGCTTATTATTACTTCGATTCTTTCTTTGGTGATGTAATGCTCAGAACATATAATGAGCAGTCCTCTTTGTATGTATATGCTTCACGGTTTTCAACCGGAGAAGCCGGAGTGGTGATCGTAAATCCAACCGTTGAAGAAAAAACGGTCGCGATTGAATTGGATGATTCTGATCCTGGAGATTCGGTGTACTGGTTTACAGTCAATGCTGATGATCCTGAGAGTAATAATATTGAGATCAATGGAAACAGGGGACCGGAATATGGCTTTGGTCCCGAAAATTACTATGATATTGCGCCTTATTCTTCTGCGTTAACCTCCCCTCTGATTTTTACTGTTAAGCCATGGAGTTCAAACTATCTTCTACTGGAAAGCAAGGGAGAGGTGAGAGCGAAAAACGTTAGAGATAAAGCAGCGAAGTGCGGGTTAAAATTCAGGCAAATGGGGCGATTCGTAGAAGTAAAAGCTCCTGAAATGCCTGATCAGGTTGGTATTTATGGACTTAACGGACAAAGATTTTCAGCGGAACTTGTCTGGGCTAAATCCGGGTCTGCCGGAAAGGTTCTTTTACCAAAAACATCAGGACTCTATATTTTAAGGGTTAAAACAGGGGAATCGGTATACTACAAACATCTATTAACCTATTAAATAGTGAACTGCTATTTATGGAGAGTACTGCCTCAAGAAATCACAAAAATCTTATATCTAAATCTCAAATCTGATAGCTGGTCTGTTATTTGCACTTTTAAAAATTCAATTAAATCTGGCTCAAGCAGATATAAATGGGGTAACATAGACTGGCATGGATCATCCCAACAATGGCCCGCAAGATCAGGATTTTGACAGAGCAGGAATTCTTATCGTTGATGAAAACCCGGAAAGCCGTACCGCTCTGGTGGAGATTCTTGCTCCCTGCAATTATCGGCTTGAAGAGGTAAAATCCGCTCAGGAAACGCTTACTCGATTGCATTCCGATGAATTCGCAGTCCTGTTGATAGATGTAGTTATGCCGCAGATGAGCGGCTTGGAACTGGCATCTATTATAAAGAAGCAGGAACCTGCTGGAATAATTCCCATTATTTTTCTGATCACTGAGAACATAGATGTAAAACAGATTTATAAAAGTTACAGAAGTGGTGCAACGGATTATCTGGTAAAGCCTTTGATTCCGGAAGTGGTCAGGGCGAAGGTGGCGGTGTTTGTTGAATTATTTGTGCAGAAAAGAGAGCAGAAAAGATTGCGGGAATCTATTACTGGTCTTAACAACGAATTAAAAGAGGCTAAAGAAAAAATAAGGAGGCTCAGACGCACTTACAAAATGGTTTTGGATTCTGCCGGGGAAGGTATTTATGGAGTTGACTCCCAGGGAATTTTGACATTCATTAATCAGTCCGGTGCTCAGATTTTAGGATACACAACCGATGAGCTGATTGGTAAACCAAGTCATACCATCTGGCATCACCACAGACTGGATGGACAATTGTATTCACAGAAGGAGTGCCCCAATTTTGCGTCCTATAAAAGTGGTAAGAGGCATTCGGGGGAAGATGTTTTCTGGAAAAAGGATGGCACAAAGATACCGGTTCTTCTATCGTCTAATCCGCTTATTGTGGAAAATGAAATAGTGGGGGCAGTGGCTACATTCACGGATATAACTGAGCACAAAAAGGTAGAAGAAGAATTGCGATTGTCTGAAGCGCGTTTTCGTACACTTTTTGAGCAGGCTACCTTGAGTATACAGATCCTGGATCCTGAGGGAAGATCGATAGAGGTCAACCGTTCGTATGAAATGCTCTGGGGACTGACCCTGGAAATGTTGAAAGATTATAACATACTTGAGGATAAGCAGCTTATCGCCAAGGGAATTATGCCTTATATACGGAAGGGGTTTGCTGGAGAGGCATCAGAGATACCGATTGTCCTGTATGATCCTTCCGAGATCAACCTGCCGGGGAAACCCAGGTGGGTGAAAGGGTATATCTTTCCGGTCAAAAATAAAAAAGGCGAGATAATTCAGATAGTACTAATGCATGTTGATGTTACAGAACTGACTCTGAAAGAAAACGCTTTACGGGAAAGCCGACAGCAGCTTCAGGCGATAATGGATAATTCTCCCACCGCGATTTATATGAAGGATTTGCAGGGACGGTATATGCTGGTCAACCGAAAGACCGAAAAAATATTTGGTATAGATAAGCAAGAAGTGATTGGAAAAAAAGATGAGGATGTATTTCCCTCAGAAACGGCTGAAATCGTGAGGACAAATGATAAGAATGTACTGGAATCAGGTGTCCCAATAGAATTGGAGGAAATAATACCTCTGAAGGACGGATTTCATACCTATATATCAACCAAATATCCACTTATGGATGCATCAGGAAAACCCTATGCTATTTGTGGCATCTCTACTGATATTACAGAGAGAAAGAAAGCTGAAGGGTCTTTGAGGCGGTATTCCGAAGAGTTATCTGCTGCAAATAAGGAATTGGAAGCATTTTCTTATTCGGTTTCACATGATCTGAAAAATCCATTAAACACAATTTCCGGTTTTGTGCAGATCCTTTCTGAAGATTATTGGGAATCAATCGATGGCAACGGGAGAGATTATCTGAAAAGAATTGCACAGGGCACAGACAAAATGCGCTCCATTATAAATAATCTGCTCAATTTTTCAAGGATAGAGAAACAGAAGATAAGGAGAGAGGAGATTGATCTTAGCGAAATGACAAGGAGGATAATTTCTGATCTGCACTATTCTCAGCCCAAAAAGAGAGTTCATGTAATCATCCAGCAGGGGATAAAGGCAAACGCTGATTCACAGATGCTTAATATAGTGCTTACAAATCTGCTTAACAATGCATGGAAATATACTTCCAAAAAAGAGAACCCCCAAATAGAGGTCGGTACAATGAAGGAAGGGGATAAAACGGTTTACTTTGTCAGTGATAACGGAGCTGGATTTGATATGAAACTTGCTGATAGGCTCTTTGTACCTTTTCAGAGGCTGCACGCGGAAAAGGAGTATACCGGTACCGGGATAGGGTTGGCAATTGTGGAAAGGGTAATAAAGAAACATGGTGGGAGGGTGTGGGCGGAAAGTGAAGTGGGGAAGGGAGCGACTTTTTATTTTACCCTGGGATAATGTGCACTATCTCTACGATCATTCGCTTATGGGGCCTGTTCACAAAGGAAATTTATTGTTGCAATGTTCAACTGAGTTGTTGTTTACCGTTTTTAATTCCGGAAGAGTGATGCTGCTCTGAGTAGGTGGTGGTTATGTTTTTTCTATCTTCCATTTACTGCAATGTTTACCTGAATAACTTACTTTGTTAGCGATAACTGGGCTGATTTTAATATGAGACGGGCAGATAGATTTATTCTGGGACATATTATCCTGAGCCGATAACGGGAGAGAGGAGGAAACAAAGAGGAGTAGTTACTGTAAATAGAATGTGTCAATCTTAAAGCATTTGTCATATCCCCATCCCGTTTATCCGGTCTCAGGTATTTTCCTTAATAAAATTCGGCTATCTATAGTGCCCGGTTAATTTAACAAACATAAGATTGCATAAAAAGCATGGCACGCAAATAAATTCCAAATCACAAGCTCCAAATTCTAAACAAATCCCAATAACTAAACATTCAAAACCCAAACAAGAAAAGAACAGAAGCGGAGGCCCCTATCCTTTTTCGAAATTTCCTATTCCTGTTCAGGTTTCGGATTTCGAAATTCGAATTTTCCTGCCTATACCTATGGTCGTGTTTTTTACACAAGAATCGAAGGCCACCGAAGTGTCTTCGCCCACCGAAGCGTCTCCGCCTAGGCGGGTAATTTGGAAATTGTTTGGAATTTAAGAATTGTGATTTGGTACTTTCCGTTTTGAAAAACAAATCTCAATCGGTATTTCCAATATTCTTTTGTTAAATTAACCGGACGCTACTGTTCGGCTATCTTAAAAAACAGAAACCACCTTTTTTTCTATATTTCCATTATAGTTAACATTCACTATATAGACACCTTTACCTGCAACCGGGACAGAAACTGTCCCTATCAGGCTGTTTCTTCTGGTGACCAATCTTCCATCGATTTCAAACAGCGAAATGCTGAAACTTATATTGTTGATTTGGGGGATAATAAATATATTGCGGTTGGAAACTGAAGTTTTAAATGTGCTGCTACCGTTTAAAGCTGGTCCGGATATCCTGTATTTGCTTTCTACTTTTCCGCTTTCGAATCTGAACCAGTTTATATTGAACAGATAGCCTTCATCACCTGTAAAAATTAAGTACAAATCGTGTGCATCTGTAATAGTATCTATGCTGCAACTGATTGTGGACCAGGTTTGCCAGTCACCAGTCTCGGTGACTTCACATGTTCCTGCAAGAGTCCCGTTGATACTGTCAATTCTAATCTCAATTTTTCCTCCGGTGCCGCCACATGAAACCCGGGCTATAAAACTATCAGCACCATCTTCAAAATCAATGTTTTTATAAACAGCATACGAACCATTTTGTATATACCCGATATCCTCGCCACCTTCAGAACAGGTTTCGGTCTGAATTCCTGACTTTAGAGAGAAATGCTCTGCTTCAATATTTGTAAAAGCAGAGATTGGTTTTGCCGGGCCACTGGAAATTAATAGTAAACCAGTTCCATGTGATGGAACACTCATTGTATAAGAACCGGTGAAACTGCCTCTATCCGCTTTAGCCCATAAATCACGTACTGTAACTGTATCCGAAAAACCGATATCAGAAAAGTTTATGGTGATATCCTTTGCAGATCCATTTCTGTTTAACAGTGCAACAGCTTTTGTAGTGCCATTAATCGAGCCCAGCGGTTTACACCATACTTCAAGACCATTGGCAGCTTTTACTCTTGTTCCCTGAATACCTGCAGAATCCTGGTTTATGGCAATCACCTCTTTATTCAGCAGAATATCCTTTATCTCCTGAGACATCTTTCTTACATCGTGTCCGGCAATAAGCGGAGCGGCCATTATACACCACATGCTCATCTGTGTACGGTATTCTTCAATGGTACACCCTCCGTTTCCTATCTCAAGCATGTCAGGATCATTCCAGCCTCCGGGGCCGGCTACAGACGCGTACTCCGTATTTTTGTCGATTGCATTGATTATGCCAACAAACCAGTCATTGCCATTATCCCACTTATCAGTAATATCTCCTGTGGTGCGCCATAGGTTTCCGGTTGATGGCATCCAGTTCTGGTATCCCCAGGCGCAGATACTGAAAACTATGTCTCTGCCGCAATTGGCAAGTGCATCACGCATTTTTTCATAATCTCTTTGCTGATTTGAATTTGGAGCAGGATCACAATTGTCATACTTCAAGTAGTCAACACCCCATTCTGCAAATGTATTTGCATCCAGTTGCTCCTTATTGTAACTTCCACTTCCTGAACCTTGCGGCCCTGAATGGTAGTGATGGCATGTTCTCAAACCACGGTCGCCGTAAATACCAAACTTCAATCCTTTGGAGTGGATATAATCTCCCAGTGCCTTCATGCCTGAGGGAAAACGGGTCGGATCAGCTCTCAGTTTTCCATTAGCATCACGTGATGTGGCCATCCAGTTATCGTCAAGATTCAGATAGATGTATCCGGCATCTTTCATCCCGGAGGTTACCATTGCATCTGCGATCTGCTTGATTTGTGTTTCATTGATATTTTCGTGAAAGATGTTCCAACTGTTCCAACCCATAGGAGGCGTTTTGGCCAGACCATTATTTAATGCCTCAGCCTGGAAAAAATAACCGGTAGAAAAAAATGTCAGAACACTCAGCAAAAATAATCCTGTCTTTTTCATAACCATTTAATACCCTTTTTATCGGACTGCAACAGCCATAAAACAACAATAATTCTTTTACGCATATTAACCTGTTTTGCCGTTATCAAGTAGGTATAGTTCTAATCATCCTCATTAATATCCGGACCTGTTTCTTCTGATCTCAAATTCTCTGAAACAACCTTAGAGATAGATTTACTCGTATTTAATCTAAGGTGTAGCAAACTGAATTGGCATGAAAATTAGCCAGTTCCAATGAAAAAGTGTTCCGAAAAGCGGAACGAGTAAAGATTTATGCTGATATCTAATTGCAGGAAGATTGTCACTGTCCGTTCTTAAATCTATGGTTTCTGGTACATAGCACCGTTTTTATAAACTAATCGCTTTGAACGGACCCTTTTTAACAGCCTGCTACGAAGAAAGTCATATCTACAGGTGATATGGTGGGAAGATTTCCGGGCTGATAAACAAAGGGACTGAAGAGAGGTACGTTAAAAGAATCGTATGGTTAGTGACAGGTAATTTGATGTTTATGCAGGAAAAATAAACTGCCAAATGGCTTGAGGGTGTAATCTGTTTGAATCAAGATTGGGATCATCAGAAGAGTTTCAGAAACTTCAAACGTTTTCTACGAAGAGAACTTTTTGTGCATTTCAGATATTTAAAAAGATAGCTAAATCCAGGCAGGAGTTGTTTTTTCCGGAACTTTACAAAGAATGCTTTTTTGTTCAAATAATAACCTTATTGCCTGATCTGAAGCGGTATTGCATCTCTTCCGAAACTATCCCTATAATCAGTTCAACTGGTACACCTAAATAATCGAAAAATGAAAGGAATTTATGCTAAAAACCCTGAATTCTGAACTCTGTACACTGGCATACCATAAGATCCAAAATTATTTTTTGACCTTTCATATCGCATTTTAAAAGAAGGGTTTCCAGGTATGAGACTTATCAAAAAAGGCAAAACAAAAGATGTATATGAGCTTGAAGATGGGAATTACCTTTTAAAATTCAAGGATGATGTTACCGGTCAGGATGGTAAATTTGATCCGGGTGCAAATACTGTAGGACTCACCATTGAGGGTGCAGGGAGAGCAGGGCTCAGATTGACCAAAATGTTCTTTGAGACACTGCGTAATCAGGGTATCCCTACTCATTATATTGATGCTAATATTGATGAAGCCAGCATGACAGTGAAACCTGCAGAGGTATTCGGAAAGGGTATCGAAGTAATCTGCAGATACAGAGCTGTTGGCAGTTTCATTCGCCGTTATGGAATGTACGCAAAGGATGGAGATCCACTCGATGCGTTTGTCGAAGTTACACTCAAAGATGACGCTAGAAATGATCCTCCGATTACAGATGATGGACTCGAGATGCTGGGAATTCTTTCTAAAGAAGAATATAAAGTTCTAAAGGAACTTACTAAACGCATATCCGGAAGTATCAAATCGGAGCTGGCCAAAAAAGGACTTGAGCTTTATGATATAAAACTTGAATTTGGACGAGTTAAACCAGATAACAGTATCGTTTTGATTGATGAAATTTCTGGTGGAAATATGAGGGCGTATAAGGACGGTAAATATATTGAGCCTTTAACTCTTGAAAAGATAATGTTAGAAGACTAAGGCCTGAAGCAATGATTATCCAAGGTTGATAAGAAGTGAGCGTATATGACGCATTTATTGCACCAGGTAGTCCCCCTGGTGCAATTTAAACCAGTCAGCAGTATTCGTCAACGTGTATCGTTTTCTGCCGCAGTACCATAGCTTGCGGTTTTCCGGGTAAAATGACTGATAGCTATCAGATTATTTGGATTTTCTAAAAAGAAATTTTTCCCTTTGAAATAGAATCATTTCATTCTTTTCTGTATTGAATTCAAGTTTCAGGCCGAATCTGTCGCATGCAAATTTGTCTTTTCCTTTTGCCACAAGCGGAAATGAGGGCTGCCCTGTAGCCTGTCCAAGAAGTATGGAATCTTTCCTGGTTATCTTAATTTTTAACGGTGTTTTTTTGCAGGTGTATTCACCAGTATATGCATCCAGGTCTTCTGGGTTAACAGAAATGGTCCTGAATTCAGGAATTGAATATCCTTTATTGAAACAGATGTTCAAGATACCTATCGCAATTTCATTTGTTGGGTATGCGACTCCATTGTAACAACAGGCAACAGCAAGGCTGTCCTGAGGAAAATAGCCAAGTTCCGAAACGAATCCATCGACTGCTCCGCTATGACCGAATCCCTTTTTATTAAAGAAAGCAACTTGAAACAACCCCATTCCGACATTCTTTTTCATGCTTGTCATCTGTTGAAAGCTGTTTTTTGAACATAACTTCAGGGAAAACAAATTTTCGATAAAGTTAACCAGATCAGCAGGTGTTGATACAATTGAACCTGCTCCTCCCACAATACTCATATCCGTTTCGGGCATTTGCTCCCATGAAGTGACATGCTGATATGAAAAGCATTCATTTTTATCAGGATCAGTTTTACTGCCGACATACGTGTCTGGGAGACCTGCTCTGGAAATAATTCTGTCATTAAGGTTCTCTGAATACGACTTTCCTGTAAGCTTTTCGATAATAAATCCTAAAAGGAGATAATTTGAATTGCTATAGGATGTCCTTTTGCCAGGTTTGAAATCTGCTTTGTGCTTTGATATAATGGCAATGAGTTCCTCTTGGGTTTTCGGTTGTGTCATCCATTGCACATAATTTGGATCGTCAGTAAAATTATGTATACCACTTTGATGGCAGAGGAGATGCCTTATTGTAACTTTGTTTGCGTTTGCAACAGAAGGGAAAAACCTGTCCAGTGTTGTAGATAATTGCAGGTTCCCCTCGTCGATCAGTTGAAATATCATTGTTGCGGTAAATGTTTTTGTAATGGAACCGACTCTGTATTTGGTACTGTCTGTGGATAACTTTTTGATACTATCCTGGATAAAGCTGTATCCAATAGTTTTTCTATAAATAATTTTACCGTTTTTGGAGATTGCAACACTACCCATAGCTTTGTTTTTTTCTGACAGAATGTTGAAAAGGCTGTCGAGCCTGGATGTATTGATATCTTGAGATAGCGTATAGACACTGCATATTGCAATCATGAAAAGACAATAAATGGCTTTAAACATTACGTCATCCTTGAACATTTAACAGGTTATTTGATATTTTTTTTGACAAGAAAAATACTGCTTAAAGAGCCATTGGATCAATCAGTTTGAATGGATTGTTTTAGATAATATCGCTTTATGACCAGCAAAGATCTTCTTTTTGTGGGATTTTATAGAATTTATTAATAACGAATGTTTATAAGGATTGGAGCAGAAATTTTAATATGGAGAAAGTTCGTATCGGAAAAACGCATCTGGTTGTAAGCAGAAGCGGTTTTGGTGCATTGCCTATTCAAAGAATTTCAGAAAAAGAAGCGGTTTCGCTTTTAAGGAAAGCCTACGATAATGGAATCGATTTCTATGATACAGCCAGGAACTATTCTGATAGTGAGGAAAAAATTGGAACTGCATTATCAGGGGTAAGGCAGAGAGTGGTTATTGCTACAAAAACTGCAGCAAAAACAAAAGATGATCTGCTTAAAGATCTGGCAGTGAGTCTCAAAAAGCTCAAAACCGATTATGTGGATATTCTTCAACTGCATAATCCGGATACTTTGCCTGATCCTGCAGACCCGAACAGCTTATATTCTGGTCTTCTGGAAGTCAGGAAAAAAGGAATGGTGCGTTATCTGGGTTTAACAAACCATAAATTTGAATTGGCAATTGAAGCAGTCCGATCTTGCCTTTATGATACTGTTCAGTATCCTTTAAATATCCTTAGCTCAGAGAGGGAGCTGGAAATTATTAAAATATGTAAAAATGCAGATTGCGGACTTATAGCAATGAAAGCGATGTCTGGTGGATTGATCAAAACGGCAGCGTCTGCTTTTGCTTTTTTAAGGCAGTTTGATAATGTAATACCTGTCTGGGGAATACAGAAAGAGACGGAGCTCGATGAGTTTTTATATTATGAAAAGCAAACCCCATGTTTGGATGAAAAAATGTGGCAGATTATAGAAAATGATCGCAAGGAACTGGCTGGACAGTTTTGCCGCGGATGCGGATACTGTATGCCCTGCACTGCAGGAATAGATATCCCCTGGACAGCCAGAATGTCACTTTTACTTCGCAGGGCACCATCTCAGAATTTTAACAACAGCTACTGGAAAGAAAAGATGGAGGCAATCAGGAATTGTACCGGGTGCAATAACTGTAAAGAAAGGTGTCCATACAGGCTGAATGTGCCGCAATTATTGAAGGAGAATCTGGAAGACTATGAAAGTTTTTTCCGGTAAACAGATACAATTCTTTAGTTATCATATAATAATTTTCTTTATCGGGTAAACGAGTGCTGGGATGGGGCCGGTTTGGGTGGAATTGTACTGCTCAATTATACAATAGATAAAAAAGTCGATTACTGGAATGCTTAGATGAAACAGATGTCTTGTGGAAACCAGTGTGTAAGGATGGTAACTGATGAATGAAATTGGCCTTTACGGAGAATTTGTTACTTTTGTCCGAAATACGTTATGCTTGTATGAAAAAGGTGTTGATCCGTCTCGTCTGAACGGGATGTGGTGCAAGAGTGTTGTAAAAAAAGGACTATGTACGTTTGCTGAGCTCGATGAATTTCTGCGTTATCTTGCTGATAAAATCGGAGATCCCGGAAAATTCCAATACTGCCAACCGCCATCGGTTTCCATGGGAGATAAGGATATAGTTGCAATAGTCAGAGACGACATTTTCAAGGAAAATTATCGATCATATCTCTCTTGACAGTCAGTTCGATCGATTCGGGGTTGTAGTTAATTACGGTATAGAAATTTAAAGTACTTTTTTGGATTTCCCTAAAAAAAATATTTTCAACCGAATCTGTGGCTTTTGTAATGGGAAAACTATCTACAGGTAGCTTCCTTATCTCCTTATCTGAGTGATGCTATAACTCTATTTGCTTTAAATCCATTGGTTTTGCAAGAAAGTATATATTGTCCGTTTACCAGATTGGGAATATCGATGTAAATCTGATGAAACCCGGCTGTGTATTTGTATCAACAGGAATCCTTTCTTTTGCTCACTCTTTTTATTTGTTGATAAAACATTTGAAGTTAGATTTTGAAGATAAATATTGTAGATTAAATGACGAATACTCAAAATAATTGTCCTGTTCAGTGAAATAGAATTGTAGGAGAAGAAAATTGAAGCACGAAGTAATTTCATGGCGTGACCAAAAGGCGCTAAAGAAAATAACTGAATCACTGCTTACTGGTATTCTTGATGAAAAGCTAATCAAGTACTTCCAGCATAATCGACCCAAATATTTTGTAAGTGACAACTCTTCATGGTTTCGTGATGCTGTATATGATGTTTACGGAATGAAAATGTCAGACCCATTCGAATACATGGCGCAAAAAATGAGAGAGAATGTAAATTTCTTACGCGCTTATCATGGATGTAAACCAATTGATTTCAAACCATATTTCATTAAAGGGATTATTCCACTAATAAAAAATAGTTTTGTTCAATATGCATTAACTCTATTGTCTTCTTCTGGTGTTACTGAAGATGATGTTATCAATGGCATGAGAGAAATTGATACAAGTTGCCGCGAAGGATATGCTTGGTTTATTTTGGATGATAGATTGTATTTTGAAGGTTGCGAGCATTACCTGATTTATGGTAGTGAATATCTTCAAGCTATAGCTCCTATCGACCAGAATTTACTAAATGTGAATACTGCAAATAAATTGGATGTAGTGTTCTGATTTTCCCGACTGCTACTTAGAAAAAATCAAATTTGGGCACCCAAACTACCTAAAAAGGCCTCCGGTGGCTCTTTTTTGGTTCCCGGAGCCTTCATTTAATAATTTCCAGCCTCCATTTAATAATTTCCGGTTTCCAGGATAGCTTTTTTGGCCACCCCACCTCAATTAAATTTAATCATTTTACGAAAGGACCACAGGTGGTCAGGCCTATTCTCATATAGAATTTAAGACTTATGATTTGGAATTTATTAGGCACGGTCCTCCATCCTCCTTCAACATTGACCATTTCTCTCAGAATCGGAAAAATGGTGACGAAAATTTGCATGCTGAAATGGTAAATCGGTAAGCTTCAATGGTAGACTGTCGTTTATGTATCTGAACCATCCTAAAAGTTCGCCATAATCGAAGATTTTTAAATCATTATTCTTTATTTCAATAATAATATTGTACGGCATATTTGGCCCAATTCCCCAGGAATGTCCCTTCCATGACAGTAAATGGATAAATGAAGTATCGGAATAGTCCTCGAAATGTTCGATTTTTATCATGTCAATTGAACATGATTGATCGATACTCTGATACCCTTTGATATGGTTAGTATATTCCATAGAGGATGTGTAAGTAATAATATTACCGTTCAACTTTCCGCAGGTATCAATGGTAATTTCCGGTGTATTCTCAAAGGATTCTTCTTCCTGTGATAAGATGATGACAGGCGAAAGCATGAGTGCAAAGAGGCCGAATAATGACCAGTAAAACCGGGTTTCCATTGTCTATTCCTTAAAAGTTAGTTGAGTGATGCGAATTAGATATACCTTAACAGAAGGCTTCTGTATAATAAATTAATAATCCTGATCTAACCCGCAATGTTTTAAAATACTCTATATTTTTTATGAGCACGACATGTTTGTAATGGCAGGTTCTAAAGGGACGATCATTACTTCGACAGATGGAGTAACCTGATTTGTAACAGAATACTAAAATAGCATCAGTCTGCGTCTCAATGAGATTCCCTCTCCATCAACGCTCAGAAGATAAACCTGACCGGCCAACTCCCTTGTGTCAAATAAAATCATGGTATTTTTTTTCACATTATTCAGATATTGACTGGAAACACACCTGCCATTGAGGCTGAATAATTTAACTTTCAGTGTATTGACTGTAGAAGGTATTCCATTTATTATCACCCCATGGTAAATGCCTTTACGAACAGGTGTCAACGAGAGGATTTCAGGTATACTGTTTTTAAGGTTCTTTTTTGATCTGACAGCAATATCGGCATGAAGATTTTCCAGATACCCCAGCACAAACACCAGTGGTGCATTCCAGTTGATTGCCACCTCATTGGATGCAAAGCTTTTTTGCTCATCCAAATAATGAATACCTGCAGGATATTCAACCTCTGAATCATCCTCGTGCCCATTATTTGGTCCTCCGACCACAAAGCCTGGTACAGGATCATCGACACCATCAGCTCCGGAGATTCTGTGGTGTGGGAAACGGGGAGGATTGTAACCAAATCCGGTGACAAAACATTTTGAATACTCATTTCTGCCAAATATATAATCGATTGCCCTTGATGCTCCATTAATGTAAGTAGTATCACTTGTCCAATTGTAGCATGCCAGCAGACTGATAATCGTATTGAGCTGGCAACCATTGGAACCCCAGAAGTCCGCCCATTCCAATACATTGAAGTCATCGCTGAACTGATGCATTTTAACATTTTTTATGTAATTTAAAAATTCTTTGACTTTTGAGTCGAAATCGGTTGCATACTTGTCTTTTTTAAACATGATTGGAAACAGATGCTGATTATTGACATCTCCCCATGTCGAAAAAGGATAAGTATTGGTTCCAAATAAAGGCAAACAGTAATCTCCATATATTGCATCACCAGTGGTGACCCATAATTCTGTTGCAGCCCATAATTTTTCATCGCTCCAACCGCCATCGTTATAAAGACCGGTTCCTCCTCCCACATAGGGGTGTGGAACCGAAGGGTTGTCCTCTGCCCATTTCCAGGCTCTTTTTGCTCTCTCAATACAATCTTCAGCATAGGCATAGTCATAGAATTTAAAAACTCTTCCGGCTTGTGCCATTACTGCCGCGAGGTTAAGTGTTGAAGCAGTGGATTTTCCAATCACGTATCTCTGAGCTGTGTCTTTTTCCGGCATTATGAAATCTGGAAACGCCATTGGTCCAATCTTGAAGAATGTTCCGCCATCGCTATCCTGCATCGTTTTAAACCAGTCGAGTTCAAATTTGATCTCATCCAGAAGGTCACTTTCTTCGTTTCCGGTTTCAGGAATAAGTAAAGTATTGTCATCTATCAGATCAGGACACACTTCCCACAATAACATAAGTGTGTTAACACTGATTCCACCATTTACAATGTATTTTCCGTAATCTCCAGCATCATACCAGCCGCCCGGAGAAGAGTATTTTCCACTTTTGCCGGTAGAACTGTGCATAAGCAGCGATGTATCCGGGTGCCCTGCTTTACGGCTCCATTTGCCCCCATACTTTTCTTCAATTGGAATTGAACTTCTCTGGTAATAAAACGCTTTGAGCGTGGCACGAAGTACATCAGCATAAATATTATTTCCTATTTCAAATGAACAGGATCTTCCAAGAACAGGTATCCAGACATGATATGTTCCAGTCTTTTCAAGAGCAGTAAAATCACCTATCAACCGCTTTCCATCCTGATTCATAAAATGATCCATTCGCCGTAATGGTGTCGATCAATTTACCATTCAGGGTTAATACGGGTGGGGTAGTATCGTCAACCACTAAAACGATTCGCTTCGCAACCCCGGTGTTCCCTGCCGAATCGGTTGCGCTATATAAAAGCTCATAAGCACCAATGGTAGTTGTATCGGCTTTCCCGATTATGGTATAAGCTACATTTCCATCTAAGAGATCAGATACTCTGGCTCCATGTTCCTGGTATGGGTGAAACCTTTCTATCGTAATTGTATCTGCACCAATCAAAGTCACAACCGGAATGGTAGTATCTCTTTCCATGACAATTATCGTTCTGGTACAAGAAGTACTATATCCATGTCTATCTTCTGCTTTGTAAGTTATGGTATAAGTCCCCCCGACAGTAGTATTAAGAGATGTGTCAATAACCACTGCAGGCATACTGTCAAAATCATCGGTAACAATATAACCAGGTTCAATGTAAGTCCTATTTATCACCATAAATAAAGGATTCTGACCATTTAAAGTAATTTCTGGAGGTTTACAGTGTTGATCTGAAGCCCAGGTTGGATTTGCAGCAGAAAGCCACTCCTGCAATTGTGGTGATAGATTGCACAAACCATTGCCCTTGAATTCAGAATACGAAGGAGGTTTTAGTGATGTATAAGATTCAGGGATATAGGAAATATGACAGTTATTGACGATAAGAGTCTCAGGTAAACCTGAAATTTCCGGAAGAGAATCAATGCTGTTATTGTCCAATCGAAGATAAGTTAAAGAAGAGCATTTGTCTGCCAATACCTTTGGCAAATATTTTAACTTATTGGATATAATATCAACATGTTTTAACGAATGTATTCTTTCCAGAGATACAGGCAGGTCGGTAATATTCTGGTTATATAAAATAAGAGTCTCCAGTTTAGTCAAGTATCCAATTTCAGTTGGAAGTGCATTGAATCCAATTGTGACGCTGGTCGTATGTAGAGTTAAAGATCTCAACTCGGTCATATACAACAGCACTTCATCCACAACAGGACTTCTGTTTTCATAAACACCAGGAATTGTAAGGGCAATAATTCTTCCACTGACAGAATCACGAGTTGTGTATCTGGTAACATCTGGGTTTGGATGACCTGCTGATGATAATACTTTATATGCATTAATCGAATCGGCACTGTAATTCTGGCAAACCCCTGTAAAGGTGTTTAGTGCTACAATTATGAAGGCTGCTACGAAACTTATTCTGAAATTCATCATTATTCCGCCTTTATTCTACTACTGATAATTTGGGTAATAATTCAATTCCATTATGTAGTAAATGTTAAAATATATCGCACATTAACAGAATGCCAGATAAACGCTGAAACCGGCCGGTGAGAGTTTGTTATTCCCCAAAACTTCTTTTTCGTTAAAGTCTTAATCTTCAGGTTTTTACACTTTTTGCCCCATAACTTGCAGATTAGTGCTTGCGGATACCACAGATGGAAAGCTAAAGTGCATATCAATAATGTTGGCCTGCTATTTGCAAAATCTCAAGCTGCTCTTATTACTGCAAATTTCAGGGACTCCATATATGAACTTTGTAATGGCATTAGTGCTTTTTATCGTTGGAATTGTTCTGGTAATCTTTTTTGCGGAAAAGCTGGTTAAAGCTACAGTTAGTACCTCTTATGGATTTGGCGTTTCAACGTTTCTTATAAGTGTTATTTTCATCGGATTTGATCCGGAAAACCTGGCAGTGGGATCGACTGGTTCCTACGAAAATATCTCAGGGATTGCCTTGGGATCAATTATTGGGGCAACCATGGTTGCCATCGCCCTTGCGTTTGGTCTCACTGCACTCATTGCACCAATGAAATTTGAATCTGCACCCAAAGCTATTCTTACCATACCTGCCGGGGCCGTGTTTCTATTTGCTTTTCTGAGTATTGATAGTACACTTTCCCGTGTTGATGGTGTGATATTGCTGACAGGCTATGCTTTCTCGGTTATTTTTCTTATCTTGGCAGGAAAAAGGGGAGTGGATATACGTTCTGGGGGAGAAGTTGCTGAGACTTTGGGCAAAGGGGTTTATTCCCGGAATTCCAGGAAGTGGAAAGCATTTGGTTTATTAATTCTTTCAATAACCGGGATAATTACAGGCAGTGAGATACTGGTGTCTGCCGCAGAATCAATAATCGCTAAAATCGGACTATCCGATACGGTTTTTGGCATGACCATATTGGCGCTTTTACTCAGTATTGAGGAACTGGCCCGCGAACTTCCGGCAGCACTCAAGGGCAGAGCCGAAATAAGCTTTGGTAATGTTGTTGGTTCTGTGCTGGCGTTTTTTTTGTTTAATGCCGGCATTATAGTATTGGTTCGTCCTGTTACGGTAGAGAAGCAGGTCCTTGTTTTTTATCTTCCACTTACGTTATTGACAACTTTGGCTGTATCGCTTTTCATGGTGCTCAGGAGAGTATCGCGTTTGGCAGGAGCCGTTTTAGTCATTTTATATGTGGTGTTTTTTGCTGGAGCTTTTGTGGGAGGTTGGTAGATTCAGTATGTATGTTGTGCAGTAGTTTGCATGATTTTTCGGTTGCTTTTTCCACTAAGATATTTATTCACCTTTTAGGTAGCCTTTTTCGAATTAAATACCCTGGGGAGTTTCCCTTCAAGAGTTTTCAACTGCAAGGTTCTGAAATTTAACAGTTTAGTTTATAGTCTACAATCCTGCTTTGTCCTGCATTGATTTTGATGGTATCATCAGTTATTTTTTCCTATCAGGAAGGGCTACCAAAATGGGACCGCGAGAGTACTGAACTTCTTTTTTAGATTCGACCTGCCCATGAAAAATCAGAATTCTGTTTAAGACGAATCATTAACGGTTAAGATGCATAACGACATTAAGAAAATTAGGATTGCCAAAACTCTCACAGAGAATGAAACTTTCCATTTCTGGGAAATTTGTTATTTCTGGGGAGTCACAGGGCACATCCCATAATGTCAAATCCTTCAAAATCCCAATATTCCAAAAACGCGAAAATAATCGGCCTTATCACAATCTGCAAAGAGCAATGATGCTCTTTCATTAAATGGCTCACGAAAAGAATGTGATTCGGTTTAAAATTATTATAAAACACTTTCATTATTTACAGGAGGATCTCTTACTATTATGTCACACCAATCGTATAATCCTTATGAAACAGCTCAAAAGCAGTTTGATCATGTTGCAGATTTAATAGATCTGGAGCCATCTGTTCGTGAACTATTGCGTCAGCCAAGCCGCGAATTTCATTTCACTATTCCGGTAAAGATGGATGACGGGACCACAAAAATATTTAATGGGTACAGAATTCAGCATAATGATGCTCGTGGACCTGCAAAAGGTGGTGTACGTTTTCATCCATTGGAAACAATCGACACTATCAGGGCACTATCGATGTGGATGACATGGAAATGTGCTGTTGTTGATATCCCACTTGGAGGAGGAAAAGGCGGGATTATATGCGATCCTCATAATCTTTCAAAAAATGAGCAGGAACGGTTGTGCAGAGGATATATAAGGCAGTTGGCAAAAAATATCGGTCCTGTTTCTGATATTCCGGCACCGGATGTTATGACTAACGGACAGCATATGCTTTGGATGATGGATGAGTATGAGACAATCAGTGGAGGGTATTATCCTGGTGTAATTACCGGAAAACCGGTTGGGATGGGTGGTTCCCTGGGACGTACCGAAGCAACCGGATACGGGGTTATCTATACACTTCGGGAAGCCTTGAAAAAACTCAATATGGAGATCAGCTCCACAAAAGCAAGTATTCAGGGTTTCGGAAATGTTGCAGAGCATGCTGCACGTCTCTATGCTAAAATGGGTGGAAAAGTGATTGCTGTATCGTGTTGGGATCAGAAAGATAAAAAATCTTATACCTTCAGAAAAACTGAAGGACTTGATATCGTGCAGATGGCTTCAATAAAGGATTCCTTTGGCACTATCGATAAGAACAAGGCTGAAGAGCTCGGATGTGAAATCCTTGATGGTGACGAATGGATTGCTCAGGATGTAGACATATTGCTTCCATGTGCTCTTGAAAACCAGCTTACTCCTGCTACATTTGCAAAAATAAGCAAAAAGGTAAAAGTTATTTGTGAAGGCTCAAACGGACCCACAACACCCGATTGTGATGAATTGATAAAGGCCAGCAACATCTTTCTGGTTCCGGATTTTCTATGTAATGCCGGTGGAGTGACCTGCAGTTATTTTGAGCAGGTGCAGTGCAACATGAATTATTTCTGGACTAAAGAAGAGGTTCTTGAAAAACTTGATATCAAGATGACTTCTGCATTTGAGGGTGTATATTCTATCGCTCAGGAAAAAGATCTTTATATGCGCGATGCAGCATACGTTATCGCGATCAATCGTGTCGCCGAAGCAGTAAAACTTCGTGGATGGGTATAAAATAAACATTAAAGGTTGTTTCCCGGTTGGGGCAAGGCTTATTCTTGCCCCATAAGAAACAGCCTGGAAATTTAAAAGAGGTGTGACAAATGGAAGGAAAGTATAAGAATATTTCCTTTGAAATGCTGGCAGAACGGGCAAAAGAACTGGAGTGCCTTTATCAGATAGATAAAGCACTGACAAAAGAGTCTATATCGGATATGTTGCTCGAGGTAGCAGATGTCACCACCTCAGGATTTCGTTATGTAGATGCATGCGTGGTAACGGTTTGCCTGGATAATAAAATTTATTCAAAAAAGAATCAGTTGCATGATGGTCATGAAATAAGGGCAGATATTATAGTCAATGACAAAATAAGGGGGTATATAAAAGCAGCCTATCCCTGTGGTATTGCCTATACGGGTGAGTCCGCTTTTTTGATTCAGGAAACCAAATTATTGAATGCTATTGCAGCAAAAATTGCACAAAACATCTTTCAAAGACAGTTTGTTGCCTTGGGGATGTCAAAAAACAACTGGGAAACAATCATAGAATTGCTTCAGAATACCGATCATTCAATGCTGCTGCATGTATGTGAGCAGATGCTTGCCTTTTGTGCTAAAAATAACCAGAAACTGGTTGATGACATCTTTAAAGAGATGAACTGGTCAGAATACGAGTTCAGGGGGGAGATCAATTTCCCTCTGGAAAATTTACCCGCTGTGGATGTTGTCAAATTGAGCAACACATTGTTTGAGGCTGCTAGGACATTTCTGGAAGATTCCCAGATATTTTATTACGTAAACTTGTGGATTTACCAGGGTAAAACTTATGAGTTGATAAAATTTGTAGATAAAAAAGATTCAGATGTCAGAGAAATATCCAAAGCTCTGTCACAGTATCTGAAAGCTGTTAAAGCAAATGGAATGATCAGTGCTGCTACACAGAGATGGTTGATTGTAGAGCTGATACGCCGTTTTTTAACAGACAATCCCAAAATGATTCATAAGATAAAGGAATTTGTTTCTGTTGAAGATTTTTGTGAATTGCTGGATACTTTTATATGTTCTCCGCATAGTACAGGAAAAGTTGGCGGTAAAGCAACCGGCTTTTTTATTGCCTACCAGATAATTAAAAAACATACTGAAAATAACCCGGTACTAAGAAACATCAAGATCCCCAAAACCTGGTATATCTCTTCTGATGAATTACTCAATTTAATGCGTGATAATAATCTTGATGAATTAAATGAATATAAATATCGTGACATACTTGAAATCAGGATTAACTATCCCAAGGTGGTGCAGACAATTAAAAATTCGCATCTCTCCCCTTATGTAATGAACGAACTTCACCAGATAATCGATCAGTGCGAAGGAAAACCACTGATAATCAGGTCTTCAAGTTTACTTGAAGATCAGATTGACTCTGCATTCTCGGGCAAATATAAAAGCCTTTTCTTAACTAATACAGGAAGTAAGACAGAACGGTTTAACAGTCTTGTAAATGGGATACTTGAAGTCCTGGCTTCAATGTTCAACCCGGATTCCATTCAATATAGAAAAGAAAGAAATCTGTTAGATTGTGCCGAGCAGATGGGAGTAATGGTACAGGAAGTGGTAGGGACAAGAGTGGGGCCATTTTACTTCCCTCTATATGCAGGTGTAGCTTTCAGCAATAATGAATTGAGATGGTCACCACGGGTTAAAAGGGAAGATGGGCTCGTACGCATTGTAATGGGGCTTGGTACACGTGCAGTAGACAGAGTTGGCGACGATTTCCCTGTTTTGATCTCCCTTGGTCAACCTGATCTTCCTGTTAATCAGACTATTGATGAAAAGAGGAGATATTCTCCACAGGTAATGGATGTCATTGATGTTGAAAATAACCGATTTTCATCTATCTCTATTACCGGGCTGCTTCAATCGTATGGCAATAAAATACCACATCTGAGCAATTTATTATCTGTTCTGAAAGACGATTTCGTATCAGATTTCAACAAGTACACAGTAAATTTAAAGACCGATGAAACTGTTGTCACTTTTGATGGTTTGATAAAGAAAACCCCTTTTATTGAACAGGTAAAACAAATGTTATCGCTATTGAAGGAACAATTGGGTTATCCGGTGGATATTGAATTTGCCAGTGACGGGCAGAACCTCTATCTTCTTCAATGCCGACCACAAAGCAGAAGTAAAAACGATTTACCTGCAGAAATTCCTCCGGATATCCCGGATCAGAGCATAGTGTTTACTGCAAATCGATATGTTTCAAATGGAAAAGTTTCTGGCATAAAACATATCGTTTATGTAGACCCAAAAGAGTATGGTAACCTGCAAAAGCATGAGGACCTGGTAAATGTCGCTAATGCTGTGCGTGAATTAAACCGGTTGTTGCCGAGAAGAAGTTTCATTCTGATGGGGCCGGGACGTTGGGGGAGCCGTGGTGACATTAAATTAGGCGTACAGGTAACATACTCGGGGATAAATAATTCATCCATGCTTATCGAAATAGCGCAAAAAAAATCTAAACACCAGCCTGAACTGTCCTTTGGAACTCATTTTTTCCAGGATCTTGTCGAGGAGAATATAAAATACCTTCCCCTTTATCCCGAAGATGAAGATGTGGTATTCTATGAGAATTTTTTTACAGGGAATCAAAACCAGCTATCAAAGGTCCTGCCGGATTATTCACAACTTGAAAAGGTGATCAAGGTGATTAATACCGATAATAATCATGACGGGAGAGAACTGGTTGTCCTAATGAATGCTGACCTGGGGAAAGCCGTTGCTTATCTTGATTATCCCACCACTACTGAAAGCATGACAACGGAAATGCCGGAGATAGGAGAAAATACCCATGCAGAAGATGACCAGGGGTGGAAGTGGCGCTATTTTATGGCAGAGCAAATAGCAGAACAAATGGACATGGAATATTTCGGTGTAAAAGGAATCTATCTTTTTGGCAGTACCAATGCATGTACTGCACGGCTCAACAGTGATATAGACTTATTAATCCATTTTGACGGAACCGAAGAGCAGAAAGAAAAGCTAAATCTGTGGCTTGAAGGGTGGAGTATTGCATTATCACAAATAAACTATTTGAAAACCGGATATAATCAAAAGGGCCTTTTGGATGTACACTATATAACCGATTTGGACATAGAAGAGAAAAATCCCTATGCAGTCAAAATAAATTCGGTTTACGATCCTGCTCATCTCCTGAGATTAAGGGACAAACAGGCTTGAAAAGCGGCAGATGGCCCTCATCAGTACACGATGCCAAGTAGTTTTTTAGTTACCGGTACAGTCAATCATGTTCTTAATGAAAAACGAACTCAAACACAGGTATTAGCTGTTTATTAATAATAGAATCGGACATATACTTGAACTTTGCACCAGCTTTCTCATAAATCCTTTTGCGTTGGTACTCCTGCAGGGTTTATATCAGGATTCCTACTAATAAGCATAAGATAATCGGTTTTTCAGATTGTCCAAAGTTAAAAGCACCCGTCCATGATGATATTGATCTCTACTTTCGAACCGGTAGAAAAGAATGCCTTCAGCAAGAGTCTCGCTGTGTATCTGGCGTAAAATCGAGAAAATCTCCTTGTTTAAAGATCTGATATTTCTGGAATACACCAGGCGACCATCTGGCAGAAAAAGAGATAATCTGCCAGAAGAGGGAAACTTCTGCGATTTTTGCGTAATTGTATTCCTCACAGTACTGGTTTCTTTCAGATTTGCTTCGTATTCAATTTGCTGACCGGGTACCAGATGATCACATTCGATAGTAAGGTTCAAGCTATTTTTATTAATCGCAAAATTGCATATTATCGAGGAGTCAGGTTCGAGTAGTTTTAACGATTCTCTGGCGCGAATTCCACCAACTGCCACGTAGGCATCATAGTAAATAGGTGCAACGCCGGTATTTTTCACCTCAATCAATGCAGAATCATCTGAAAGCAAGAACCGGGTAATACGAAATTTGTATCCAGCAGCCATTCCCGCTTCTTTTATCCTGTCCATTGTTTGATAATCCACCTGATCGTTTCCGATCATGTAGCTTATATGAAATGTCTTGCAGGCATTTTCCCAGCTAACCCCATGGATGCCCTGTGGATCAAGAACATGTTTCTGATCATAATCAGTGTAGTAGCTGAATTCTCCTCCTGCAGGAGAATATAGATATCTCTTTGGACCAAAAAAATTCCAGCATCTGCTGTTGTATTCACTATGATCCTCACACATGAAGGAGTCATCAAAGAGCCCGAATGATATTGATTTAAGATCACTCTGCTGTTTGAAAGGGGAGTACTTTTCATCAGCGGCATCAATGGAAATGTTCCATGGAGTGGTGACAAATACAGTATCCAGATGTTTGAAGAAAGCAGCCTGAAACTCCTTTGAAGGAAATGTTTTCCCCAGAATGAAAGGGCCATCGTAAATATGATATTCAGCCCAGAGTCCAAACCCTGTCTGGATAAATGCTATGCGCGGATCTTTATCGTATCGTTCTGCAAGTTCAGAATAAAATTCCAGTGTAAAGCCATGCAGCTCCTTATGTGTCCAGTCCGGAAACCAGGTCGTTTCACCTTCACTTTCACCTTCGGTTTCATTGTAGTCATCTAAACTTTTTATATAATCGGGAACCGATGTCTTATAACCCGGGTAGACGAATCTGAAACGCAAAATAGCCTGATGCCTTCTGGAGGCAACTTTCTCCAGCAGTGCATCTACTGAGGACCAGTCATAAACTCCTTTTTCTTTAACCACACTGTTATAAAGCATATAGGAGTATTCAAGTGAGATCGCATCTTTTTTGTTTTTGTGATTGTCAGTCCACAGTACTATTCCTGTCATCGGTTGAACAGAGGTAATGCTGCTGTTAAGTGGTACATCACGGTACTGAGAGAAAGAGTCTGTAATTGCTGCAATAGAAAACAGGATAAAAAACGTATGGCTTGAAACTGTGGCATGTGATAAACAGTTGGTAAACATTGTATAAAGTCCCCTTATTGAGCAAATTACCAAAGTAGCTGCTTTCTATTACTATACTTTTTTATTATACCTTTTGCACAATGTTTTGAATATTGCAGCAACTTCTAAATCCAAAATGAATAAAAAAAACAGTGTCACTTGACCCGATTCTGCCCTTCAAGATAAAATACCAGATAGTGCGAGTCTGGAAGGGGAGGGTAAGTCTTTGTGATATTGCTAAATTTTTCTATTCCCAAATTCTCTCTGGCTCTTCAGAAATGATTGGGCCGGAACACCGCAAACGGATTAAAAAGTCTAAATTACACTGCTTAACAACCCGTTTTCGATGGACTGCACTTAAGAAAATACAACTGATTCAAAAAATCATAGATAGAAAGAGTGATTCTCTGATGAAGACGACTTCGTTTCAAGAAAATACCCATGTGGTAAAAGAACAATTAAAAAACGACGATTTTCATAAGGGAATAACTGCACTGAAAAATGCTGCTAAATCTAATCCCGATTCGGCCCAGATTCATTTTGAGCTGGGTAATGCATACCGGCTTTGTGGAGATTTCCAGAATGCGGTCGAATCATTCAGGCAGGCAATAAAGAATAAACCGGATTTCTTTGCTGCATACTTCAATATGGCAGCCGCGCTTAAAATTCTGAAACGATTCGATGAGGCTCTGGATTATTTGAATAAAGCAAGAATGCTGAAGCCGGATTTCGAAGGGAATTATCTATGTCTGGGGAATATTTACATGCTCAAAAATGATCTTGGGGCAGCCAAGGATCACTTCTGCTCTGCACTGAGGATAAAACCGGATCTGGTAGAAGCACATTATCATCTGGGGATGATCATGCGAAGGTGGGGTTTGCTTGATGAAGCTGAGATCTGTTATAAAAATGCATTAAGATTCGATCCGGGCAATCTATCGATTATGCTGAATTACGGAGAGTGCTTTCTTGCTATGGGAGAGATCGCTTTGGCAATTAAATTTTTTGAGGAAATACTGAAAAAAGATCCTAATAACATTATTGCTATCGATAATCTGCTATTATGCCTCAACTACGATCCATCCTGCAGCAATGAGCAGCTTTTTTTTATGCACAAAAACCTGTGCGGGAGATACTCCAGTTCTGAGATTAATATCACTTTTAAAAGAAAAACAGAAAAACCATTGCGTATTGGTTATCTCTCTTCTGATTTTTGTAAACATCCTTCGGCAACTATCCTTTTGCCGCTTTTCAGATATCATGATCGAGAACAATTTCAAGTGTTTGCATACTCTCAGACGATCTACGATGACCAGAAAACTACCATGCTTAAAGAACTGGCGGATCAATGGAGACCTGTTGAAAGTCTTGATGACCGCAAAGTATGTGAAATGATAAGAGATGATAAAATCGATATCCTTGTTGATTGTACTGGGCATATGTCAGGGAATCGCCTCGGGGTTTTTGCCCTCCGAGCAGCCCCGATTCAGATAAGCGGCATAGGATATCCAAACACTACAGGGCTGCAATCGATGGATTACCGTATATCGGATGATATCACCGATCCTCCGGATGAAAAGTCCTGCTATACTGAAAAACTGCTTCGCTTATCTCATGGGTTCTGCTGTTATGAGCCAATTTCAGATCTTCCTCAAATTGGCAAATTACCTTGTAAAGATTCAGGATTTATAACTTTCGGATCAACACATACTCCGTCGCGTTTGAACAGGCAGGTAATAAGGTTATGGTCTGATTTATTGAAAGCTGTCCCTGGTTCCAGGCTTCTGATTTTCAGAAATACTTTATCTAACAGTGTTATCGAGCGTTTAAAACACTGGTTCGCTGAGTTTGGAGTGGATGTCAACAGGGTCACATTTCAGAACAGGGTTCCGGAGCAAGGATATCTGCAAGTTTACCAGTGGATAGATGTCTCATTGGATACCTTTCCCTGGAGTGGTCATGTAACTGCCTGTGAATCGCTTCAGATGGGAGTTCCGATTATTACTTTGAAAGGGAATCGTTTTGCCGGACGTATGGTAAGCAGTGTTCTTTCCAGGGTTGGATTATCAGAATTTATAGCTGATACTGAAGAAGATTACATAAATATTACTCGTGAGCTGGTCAGTTCGACAGACAGACTTTCTGAATACCGTGCCACTTTAAGAGAGCAGATTTTTGATTCCAGCCTGTGCGATTGTCAGGGATTTGTAAGATGTCTGGAGGAAAGTTACAGGAATGTGATGTCGGTGTGATCTCCTGCAAGATACTGATTGACTTTAACACAAACCAGACTACCAAATGGTAGTCTGGTTGTAAAAAGCAGTCATGATACTGATTATTATTTTGTAATGGTAATTCTGGCCTGTTCTATACCATTTACACCTTCAAGCCTGGCAACGTAAATTCCTGTACCCAGTGTGGCTGGTAAGGGAAGAGTAACATTATTTTTGGCTTGCAAATCAGAGAGATTAAAGCTGGAAACTACTTTCCCTCTGAGATCTACCACTATCAGCTTTCCCTTAAAGGATTTTTTCAGAACCAGTGCGCGTGCTGCCGGTTGGTATCCGATATTGAAACGCTGGGCAATAGCAGCAGCTCTTTCTATACCCTGGTTATCAGGTTTCGCTGCAGTTTTTTGTAACGCAGCCAATTCCTTGAGATTTTGAGCTTCAATGTCGTACCATTTCTTTGCAGTTGCTTCCAGTTGCTTATATTTTGTGGAATCGCTTTTTTGCATATATCTGTCATAGGCTCCAGCATGTGGTGCTTCAAGATCGATCCAGGTGGCCAGGATTTTGATCTCCTTAGCGCTGAGCTTAACACCTTGATGGCCTTTGAGGACATTTTGGATCATTCCACTTTTTACTGCACCATGAGAGTAAGGAGGCAACTGTGGAGGTTGAGAGAATATAGAGGCGATATGAATGGCTTTGTTGCTGCGTGAACTGCCAATTCCTTTCATTAATGAAGTGTAAGAACGGGCATAGGATTTTTTTGCGGAGGAGTTATACACCAAGTCACTACGCAGATCAAAACCGGACTTATGGTTAGCACCATGACAACTAACGCAGTGTTTATCTAAGATCGGTTGGACGAATTCTATAAAATCGAACGGTTTACCTTCGATTCCCAGTGGTTTATCAAGTTCCTGTACACCTGCATCTCGGGCAAGGAAAGATTTTGGTACTGGGGGGGCTTCTTTCTTATTTTCATGACACCCATAACAAGGGAAACTTTCTCCTGGCATCAGGGTTGACCAACTGCGCATACCTGCAATCATGCACCCATTAGAATCCAGCACCTGGAAATAGACTGGTGTTCTTGCCGGAACCTTAAAAGCAGCGGAACCATCCTCATAAACTTTTGCTTCACCCAAGACCTCTTTTGCATCCCATGATGCGCCCCAAAGAGAGATCGGACAGATATTTGGTGCTGAAAAAATAACATCGGATGGTTTACTTCCCGAGAGCTGTCCACCATAACCTGGATCACAAGCTCCAGAAACTCGGTAGATGAGTTTAACTACCCGAATTGATTTTGCGACACCACTGCTTTTATCGACACCTTTCATACCAGCACCATGATAGACATCATTTATGGTATAGATACCCATGCTGTCGTTGTAATTTGCTTGTTCTGCGATCCGAACAGGTTTGGTTCCCCAGATCTCTTCCCAGGGTGCAACTACCACAGGGGTATGAAGAGACTGATCTCCCCAGGCGAGAAGTTCACGGCTCTTACCATCAACATGCTTCAGGTAAATGCTAAATTTGCCACTGTTATTCATATATGACAGGCTGTTTATCTGGGTCTCATTACGGTAGGAAACAAGATACCACTCTTCATTAAGAGGATATGGGTGTGCAGAATTTCTGATTACTCCTCCGAAAGCCCAATCATCTCTGTCGCGAGATTTCGTCTCACGTGGTGGGCTGACCATTTTGACATGTTCTGCTCCATTGGTAGCTGAATGATTATCAATTACACATACCTCCCCGGAGTAATTGCCGTGATGTCCGCCGGCAATCGCAAAAAACAAATTAGGATTTCCAGGAACAGGCCGGCTGTGAAACAGGTTTTGGGGCCAGGTAGTCTGGTTTCCGAAAACTTCTGTTTGGCGGGAGCCATCAGGATTCATTGAAAATAATCCCATTACGTTTGAAATGTCCCGGTCATTGTACTCCCATCGGTCGTAAAGAACGGTACCATCCGGACAGAGAACCGGATAAAATGTATGCACCTGATCGAATCCTACCTGACGGATATATTTGCCGGTGCTGTCCATTATAAACATGTTGGTGGTAGCTTGCCATCCACAATCGATAACACCGAAGCAGCGTGTGGAACTGAACATGATATCCCCATTGGGAAGATAACATGGTTCAAAGTCTGACACAGTCACACCTGCAGGGTTGAAGGTAAGTTGTTTAAGCGACTTTGGATTATCGATTTCCATCTCAAAGAGCCTGTATCCTGTACCTTTGCCGTTACCAGAGACTGCAAAACAGACCTTTTTGCCATCTAGAGAGATACAGGGATCCTTTACGCAAGCATCATTCTTGGTCAGGATTTCTTTAAACTGTGAATAGTAATTTTCGAACTCGAGCAGACAGATGGCACCTCTTGCCTTAAAAGCAGCATCAGTTATATCTGAAGTGCCAATATTAACCCAGAATCCAATAGCAGTACTTCCGATATTGTGATGTTTGGCAAAAAGAATTTTTTTCAGGAAAGGAAACTGCTTCATTCGGTATACCCGTCGCCAGTGACAGGCACTTTCAAAAGATCCGTCGCACTTATCTGCATATTCTTTAGGAAGTGAAGCTTTTATTTCTGCTGCTGTTCCGCCCTGATCTTTCCAGTCATCAAGGATCTCCTTCGGAATGTTAGTTGGCATGGTTTCATCGATTGCAGCTTCTGTGCTGGATATTAGAATAAAACCAGTCACAATAGCAGAAAGTACAATACTCTGTAGAAATGGTGATTTCAGAGTTAAAAAAACATTTTTAATCATGCTCCCCCCCGCGTGAGGTTAATTATTAAGAAAATTTACGTTATTAAAACGTTTAAAAAAATCCTATTGTTTTATTTTTCCTCTATCCAACTGTTTGCATTAAATTTGTCTATTAAAGACTGATGATTGTTCATATAATACTATGTTTTTTACTTAAAAGTTTTTTTCACTTTAATTTGTGCCTCTGCCGGGAGATTAAAAATATAGTCCCCAGGGACCACGTTGTTTCAGGTTACCTTGATTTGGAAGTTTTTATTTGAAAATTAGAGAAGCTGAGAGACCAAGACTCAGCTTTCTCAAAAAATCTGACTGTTTCAGTGTACTGCCATAACCTTTCCTGTGTAAAGCGGTTTCCGATCGACTGTCTCTATTCGTATTATGCGGCAGCAAGAATAGGCAGGAGTCAACAAGAGTCTGCCTCCTTTCTGGCTTATGGGGGAACGGGACAGTTGTTGTCCTGAGAGCGAGTAGGTAGTCAGGAACAATTGTTTATTGTAATGGTGAGGCAGGCTGATTTTTGCTGTTTTCCCATTAATGACAAATTCGGTTGTTCCAAGGCTGCCCGATCTTCTGTCAACTCCACTTTCAGCATGAGATACCACTACTATGGTCTGAGTCCCTTCACCCGGTTCGAGATAAAAACTATCAATAAAACAACTTATAAGAATCCGATATTTACCATGAAAACCGTTGAAATAATATTTACCGGAATCATCGGTGTATCCACCTTCTACAGTTTTCCACTCGTTTCGGACTTCACGCCAGCGCTGTCCCACAGGGGTTTCGTTACCCACGGAGTCGATAAAATAACTGGTGAGATTGCTGTCTGAATCGGAAGACCTGTACCAGTTCTCCATAAAAATGCCACCCACATTGGGATTGGCAAAACAGGTACGCATCAACTCCTCGAGTTTGTCCGGTGCCTTATTGATATCCAGACTGAAGTCTATCTCAGTCAACCATACCGGCTTTCCAAGTTGCTCTGCAAGATAGTTTATCTTTGGCTCATAAGAATTTTTATCCATGATAGATCCGAAATGCCCTTGGGCTCCAATTATATCAAATTTGCTACTTAATGGCTTGAATGTGTTGATAAATTGATCGGCAATAGTCAGATCATTTGAGGTGATAATGTTACAATGGTTGATAACAAAACCAGTGCCAGGATCGGTTTCCCGAGCCTTATCAATTATCCAGGTAAAAATGTTCGGATCACCGCTTTTAGTCTGAAGTATTCCACTGGAAGGAGATGGATCGTTTTGCTTCTGGCAGCCCTCGAAAAGGAGTTCCCATTGGGAGATTTTACCTTTGTAATGATCCATTGTAGAATTAATGTGCTCCTGCATCGCCTGTTTGAATGCAGTGGTTTCCAGATCGCGTGCCCACTCTGGAATCCATTCCTCTTTTCCATTTGAGAAGAGGCTGCCATGTACAGGGATCTGTATTTTTTGCATCCAGTCCACAAGAAAATCGGCTTTTGAGAAATCGGGATCGCATTTTTCAGGACACCTGGTCACATATTCCCACTCCATCTCTTCCTTTGGAATCCCGTAATCGAAATAGCTGAGAAACTGTTGTTCGTATTCACCTTCGAGGGTGTCTAATTCTTTAGAACTGATTTTGCCACCGAATGCAAAATCGTTGCTCAATTGAGCGATACCAATTAATGTGATAACCGGCGCTCCTTCACTGGTGATTATTTTTAATTCACAATCGCGTTTCCTGTGGCTGTAATCATAATTTTGTGCAGTGGTTCGGGTAAAAAAGCAAGCCACAACAAACATCAAGATAAAGTAAGAAGGCTGATTATGAAAAAGAAGATTCATGTTCCTCCCAAAATTTGCGAAGCGCCCGGGTTTGTTCACTGACCTTTTGCAGTGAAAAAAGTGGTATCTGAGCCTTGCAATTCAAACTGATTCAACAATTTAATATAAACAAAAAATCAGAGTGATTTTTATTCTTGTATGAAAACAGTTGCTGTTAGAGGGATTCGCATTACCTGTGTTCGATTTATTTTTTGCGATGATGATACAGTTGCAAAATGATGGATAAATTTTTGGAAAAAGAGAGAAATGGCAGTATATTATCACAAAAGGTGCAATTGGGTAAAGCGCATAAGCATTTTTATTTAATCGCTAAAGGCATCGGGCATCCCATTTCTTATCTGCTTTTAGATATTGCCTGTATTGCCTCCAGGCCTTTTATCTCACATCTACGCCTGGTATCTGCTCAACTGCACTTTTAGAAAATTATTAACACTGAAATTCAATTTTTTATGAATACCATTAAAAAAATCAATTTATTAAAATTGGAGATTTGCTGAATCCAAGTGGCAATGAAATTGAAACGAATTTACACCTTTTAAATTGAATTATTGATTCACAGGGGTAGCAGAATGGAAAAATTTCGATGGTGTACAGCAGCTATTATATGGTGCATTGGAACACTGTCTGCCGGTTCATCACCCACCCGTATGGATATTTTTGATGCATCCGATAATCATCTTCTCTTTGTGACTTTCGAGTACGCAAGCGATGATGTCTGTATCGGAAGGAATGTTTATGCCAGTGACAGTACATTTTTATATCATTCTAAAATTCAGAGTGGGACTGGCGGCTCTGCAAAAGAGATCAGCGAAGATTATCTTGAGAACCGCCTGTTTACTTCTACAATCACTTCTTCTGGAGACAAAACCGAGTTCTCGACAGTCGATCAGTTTAATTTACCTCAGTTCGGTTCTGCCCTTAGCTACACTAAAAGTGGAGAAAACACCTACGAAATAAAACAGGGTAACTCACTGGTCTGTAAAGAGAAGTATGAATATGACTCTACCGGTGCGCTCTCCCGTATCGTAATATTCGACCAAAACGGACAGTTGGCCTGGTATGCAAATATTGGATACAAAGATGTGGGCGTAAAGAGACCGGGGATTGTACAGCCGGTTAATTTGTTAAGGGTGAGTGTGAACAGAGGAACAGTCATGATTAAGTGCAAACTGAATTCCGGGCAGTTTGTTTCTGCCGAGCTGCTTACTCCAACCGGAAGGAGAGTAAAATATCTGGTTCGTAAGGATGTTGCCAGGGGAGATCATGTATTCATCACGTCCAGACGAGAATTACCGGCAAGTGGGGCTTATATCGTGCGGGTATCCACAGATGATGTTCCGGTGCTTGTTCAGAAAATTTTTCTGCAGAAATAGAAAGAGGTTATCATGTCGCGCACGATTATTCTACCAGTTGTTCTTTTATCATTATTTGTGACAAATGTGGCAGCACAGAGTGCCATTGAAAAGGTGATCCCGCCAAACCTTCTTCCGCAATTGCTTGCGCTTAACAGGGATCTTCCAACAAGTCAATATCCCAAATATCTTTCTCCTGCAGATCTCGCTGCTTCTTCTGATGGCAAGTATATATATGTAGCTTTGCAGCAGATGAAGCAGGTCGCACAGTTTGATTGCGCTTCTAACCGCGTTGTCAAATATTTTTCTGTTCCCAATGAACCTACCGGTGTTGCAGTTTCAAAAGATGGCGGAACAATATATGTTACATGCGCATCGGACCGATGGCCATCAGGACTTGTCTGTGTGATTCCAATATCCACCGGAAAGGTGACCAAACGCATAGCTGCAGGGCATTATGCAAGAAGTCCAGTACTTTCTACCGATGGAAAAACGCTCTACACCTGCAACTGGCTCGGTAATGATCTCTCGGTAATCGACCTTAATGCGGGCAAGGAGAAAAAACGCATTAAAATGGTTCGGGAACCTTATGCTGCTGCTTTAACTCCTGATGGTGCCACACTGGTGGTAGCCAACTCTCTTCCTGATCAGAAAGCTATTGACACAGTAACTCTTACCGGAAAAGTTTCACTTGTGTCTACTTCAAGTGAAAAGGTTGATGCCGTGATACCGATTTTTCCGGTTGGTACCCATTCGATGTTTGGTGTTTGTGTTTCCAATGACGGAAAATATGCATTTGTTACTCATCTGGTGGCTAAATTCACCCTTCCTGCCACAATGTTGGAGAATGGGTGGGTTCATACCAACAACATGGCCATAATCGATATAGGAAAAAAGAAGCTGTTAAATGATGTCGATCTTGACAATTCAGGGCTTGGATTCGCCAATCCCTGGGGGATGGCGCAGACCGGTGATGGGAAATATCTTTGTGTCCTGCATTCTGGAGCGCAAAACATGACAGTGATCGATTATGAAGGACTTATTAAAGCAGCCAGTGGCGATAAAGACCTCTCCCATGATTTTTCGGCACTCTATAGTATTAAAAAAAATGTTAGTCTCCCATTAAAATCTCCCAGAGCAATTGTGATGATCGATAATAAAGCATACATAGTTGGAAGTTTTTCTGACTCACTATATGCGATTTCCGTTACTGCGCTTTCTCCTTCCAGGGGCACTCTTTACTCTCTGGGTGAATCGAAACCTATGAATGGAGAGCGCCTGGGAGAATATTACTTCTGTGATGCCAATAACTGTTTTCAGAAATGGCAGTCCTGCCACTCCTGTCACCCATTTGGACGTCCTGATGCACTTAACTGGATGCTTGCCAATGAACAGACCCGCCAGCGTAATGCAAAAAGCATGCTTTATTCATGGTGGACACCTCCTACTAACTGGAATGGTCGGCGAGATCATGCCGGTGGCTCTCAGGGCTCGGTGCGCATGGGTATCTATTTAGAACTTATGATTGCACCTACCGAAGATATTGCAGTCCCGATGGATACTTTTCTGATGAGAATGAAACCGGTTATGAGTCCATATCTGGTTAAAGGAAAACTGAGCGCTTCAGCAGTGCGCGGTAAAGCAATATACGAAAGGATAAGATGCAGCGACTGTCATCCGGCACCGCTTTACACTGATGATGGGTTTTATAATGCAGGTGTGTTTGATCCGGATGATGCAACTCTTAATTGGAATACACCATCACTTATCGAGGCATGGCGTACGGCTCCTTACGGTCATATTGGAAGTTATGATAAAATTGAAGAAATAATTCAACTGAGGGCACATTCAATCAGTGCATCAAAACTCAGCGAACAGGAGTTGAAAGACCTGGTTGAATTCGTTTCTTCTCTTTAATTTTTTCCGGAGGTACAGACTCATGAACAGAATGATGCTGCAGTCTTTTGCAGTGTGTTTAATTATAATTTCTTCTGCAATTGGCGCTCAGGATAGTTCAAGATTAAAATTCGGGTTCTGGTCTCGAATGACACTTGGGCAGGTGGTTTCATCAACAGTTGAACCGGGCTATGACATACCATTTGATAAGGAATGGCTGGAGACCATTGATGGTGGGATTAAAGTGAACTACAAACTGTCACCATCACTGACAGGAAGGTTGAATCTGGGTGTCGTTGTCAATTTGGCAACTGTTGCTAACAGAGATAAGAAGGAATATGAAAGCTCAGCAAAGAAAACCGTGCCTGCATTGCTTGATGCGTGTCTGGAATATCAGAAGAGAGGATTGCTTCTTGATAATGATATGCTAAATGTCGAGTTAGGTTATTTCCCTTTCAAATATAATCAACAGTCTACCAATTTGGGCGAATATCTGTTTAGAAGCGGAACTTATCCAGGCTGGCTCATTTCGGGTTTTGAACACTCGATTGATAAACCAAAACTTGCAGGAGTGCATGCTTCTTACGCTATGGGCTCAAAAGTTCGTTGGCAACAGGATCTTATCATGAATACCGAGCTGGAGGTCTTTCCATATCGTGATATTCACCTCACCTATATTACAAACTCTTCATTTAGTAGTATTTTAAATTTAGGTTTTGGTGTTCAATTCGCCAGGCTTATTGCATTAGACAATCGAAAAACGACTCCGGGTACTGATCCGACCTATAAGAATAAACCGATTGAAACTAATAGAATAGGTTATATAGATTCCGCTACAGGCGATACGATAAAATATACTTTTCGTGGCACAAAGATCATGGGAAGGTTAATGTTTGATGTCAAGGGATTTTTCGGTTCCGGTAAAAAGATATTTGGCAGTGAGGACCTAAAGATTTATGGAGAAATGGCCCTGATTGGGGTGAAAAATTATCCGGGATGGTACGAAAGACCAGAAGAAAGGATGCCAATAATGGCGGGATTTAACTTTCCGACATTCAAAATTCTGGATGTACTTTCAATTGAAGTTGAGTATTACGGTACTCCTTATGCAAACAATCAGGAATATATCTGGAAAGCTTGTTCCCCCGTCCCTTTTATAAATCTTCCAGCCAGAGCATATCCTGACCGAAATAGAGACTGGCACGATTCATTGAGGATCACAGATGATGATCTGCGATGGTCGATCTATGCATCAAAAAAATTTGGAAACCATATACGTCTTAGTGCCCAGGCAGCCTGTGATCATACTCCAAAAATCTGGTATACTCCATTTCCTGCAACTCAGAGTACAAAGTACAGTGATGTTGTACCTAAAAACGATGACTGGTATTTTATGATGCGGATGTCGATTTACTTTTAAGTTTCAGTGCTTGCGACTAACGACCTGAAAAAACCTGAGAAGTAGCCCTTTTTCGGTTTCATTCTGTACCCCAGAGTTAAAAGATTCATACATTGAAGTTTCACCTCTGGGGTAATAGTAACCGAAGAAGGATATTCTCGATTCCGAAATTATCATTGTTGTTAGTTTATTAACTGTTTGTAAAATTAACCAGCTCTTCCAGTTTCCTGAGGGCGTCTCCAGAGTCGATCGTTTTGCTGGCAAGCTCAATACCCTCTTTTGGATCGGAAACCAGACCTGCGGCGGCCAAAGCAAATGCAGAATTTAATATCACTATATCCCGCTGGGGACCAGGTTTCCCATTGAGCACATCTCTGATAATTACCGCGTTTTCTGAAGGATCACCGCCCTTAATCTCGGAAAGTGGAGTTCGTTTTAACCCAAAATCTTCTGGCTGGATAGTGTAAGTCTTTACAGTTCCGTTTTTTAGCTCTGATACCTGGGTAGGTGAAGAAAGCGAGATTTCATCAAGAGAATCCAGACCATGCACCACGAAAGCACTGCGGGAACCCATGTTTCTAAGAACCAATGCCATGGTTTCGGTCAGCGAGGGTGAAAAAACACCCATCAACTGAGATGTTGCCATCGCTGGATTGGTCAGCGGCCCCAGAATATTGAAGATGGTTCTTACGCCAATCTCTTTTCTGGGAGCGATAGCATATTTCATTGCTTTATGAAGTGACACTGCAAAAAGAAAGCCGATTCCTACTTTATCCAGGCAATCTCTTATCTTATCAGGTGAGATGGAGATATTGACACCCAAAGACTCCAGAACATCGGCACTTCCACACTTACTTGAGACAGAGCGGTTTCCGTGTTTGGCGACCGTCGCTCCGGCACCTGCGGCTACAAATGCAGAGGCTGTGGAAATGTTGAAGGTGTTAAGATTGTCTCCACCGGTTCCGCAGGTATCGATTACGTTCTCTTTGTTCTTGGGACAAACCAGAGTTGCTTTTTCCCGCATCACAGAAGCTGCACCAGTTATCTCCTCAACCGATTCTCCTTTCATCCGTAATGAAACAATCAAAGCTGCAATCTGGGCATCGGTTGCAGATCCGGACATAATATCAGAAAAAACTCTGGTAGACTCCTCAATAGAGAGGCTGTTTCCTGCGATAACTTTTTTAATGGCTTCCTGGATTGTCATGTAAATCTCCCCGTATCCAACGGTTAATTTTCAATAGTCAGAAAAGAGAAAATAATAAGTGTTAAAGGTTATGTCAGTAGTGTCCGGTTAAATTAAAGCAAACATAAGATGCAAAAAAAAAATTGAGCAAGGAAAACAAATTTCAAATCACGGCACCAAATCCTAAATTGCTCGGGGGAAAATCTGGTACTTAAACTTTTAGGGGAATTGTGCCGCTGACCTTCTGCATAGCTTGGTAAATCAGCGTATTATTTCATGCTGGGTTGCAATAGGATAAGTAGATAAGTTTCCTGCGTCCCCCGAAAGCATCGATTCGATCGAAAATTACTCGGAGGAAACCCTGGTACTTAAGTTTTTAGGGAAATAGTGTCCCTGACCTTTTACATCGCCTGACAAATCAGCGTATTAGTTACATTCTGGAGTTGCAATAGGATAAGTAGATAAGTTTCCTTCGTCCCCCCCCGAAGGGCATCGTTTCGAACAAATCCCAATAACCAAACAAGAAAAGAACCGCAATGGAGTCCTTTATCCTGTTTCGAATTTCGATTTTTCCATTCCTACTTCTGTTCCTGTTTAGAATTTGGGTACAGCAATTTGGAATTTGTTTGGAATTTACGATTTGTGATTTGGTATTTTCTGGTCTAAAATTCCAAATCTCTAACCTTTTCTACAGTAATCTTTTTGTTAAATTGACCGGATATTATTGAGGTACTGTACATTTTTAAGAAAAGAATAATATTTTCAGATAGTCACAAATCCAGAACTATTGAAAAGTCGTAGCTTAAGAAGGATGCAAAAGAGGCACTATGGAAAATAAGGGGAACAAACGTCCTGAAGCAGTTTTTATCAGCTCATCTGCCCATTTTCGTGAACTTCCTGCTCCCCGGGGAGAGGAGTATGCGGTTATGGGGCGTTCAAATGTGGGAAAATCTTCATTTATTAACCACGTTCTGGAGAATAAGGGGCTTGCCCGGGTTTCCAAAAAACCGGGAAAAACTACTCTGGCTAATTATTACCAGGTAGATAAGGAGATGGTGTGGGTCGATTTGCCCGGTTATGGATATGCCAGAGCGCCGGGAGCGGAGAAGTTGCGCTGGTCTCGTCTTATCGCCGACTATTGTGAACGCAGGCCCAATATTAGCGGCCTCATCTGGCTTATTGATAGTCGCCATGTCGGTTTAAAGGCGGATATGGAGGCCTGGCAATGGTTCAGCAAACTGAATCTGCCCTTATTTGTGGTGCTTACAAAGAGTGACAAAATAAACCAAGGCGAACGTAAAGCGGCAATTCGTCAGGCAGTGACAGTCTTTGGATTACCTGAAGAACCGGTACTATATAGCATTCAGGAGCATCAGTCCAGACTTCGATTCTGGGAAAAGTTTAATTGCTGGCGACAGAGTTTAAAGCAGGAGAAGTAGTTTTCTCTTCAGCTTTACTTAAGGTGATGGGGGTGCACCGTTATTCACAGTGCACACTTTAAATTTCAAGTCTTTAAAATTGGTAGATAATTAAAAGGTGTTTTTCTCCTCTGTTGCATCAGATAATACTAACCCAAAATTTATGCAATAGCTCTTATAAGGCTATCTGATGACAGCTTCTTTTTGCTTTTTCCTGTCGTGGGTTTTCTGCAGAAGAGTTCCAGAACTTCCATCAATTTCTTTTCTATTATAATGGCTTCATCATCCCGGTAATCGTTTTGAAGAATGGGAAAAAGTTGAGTGGGACGGAATGTGGAGAATGCTGTTCCTCCGTTTTTCTCATAAAAAAAGAGTGGAAGAAATTGCAGAAGAGCAGAATCTTCATCTCGCAGCAGCGTTTTATATGCTAATTGAAGGTTACTGATGGTGAGCAATGCAGATCGTTTATAATCCACACCCAGATTTCGGCGAATTTCTTTATCTATCTGGACTGTACCAAGGAGCTCAAAACCGTGACGCTGAAGTTCACGGGGAAGTTTTTTAAGTACAGTTTCAAAAGCTATGGGTACCTCCTTTATCAAATAAAAGCGCATATATTGTTCTCCTTGAAAATTAGATGAGTTTTTTGTTTGGGGTGGTTTTCTTCAATGGGGTGCTGAACATTTAGCCAGATAAACACCAAAGAAGCTTTTTTTGAAAATGGCGGTATGACATTTTCCGTCAGAAAGAAGTAGCAAAAAGCGTGCACGGCTGGGTTTTGTGAGACTGAAATGTGGATGAATCTAAAGATAAGAAGGGTACCCGATTGTGGGCACGCAAAAGCCAAAATAAGAGTATTCTTTCTGATAGCGTCAGGCGTGATAAGCTGGGAAGTGATGTTTTGGGACAGATAAAAGCTGCTTTAAAATAAGGATGGCTTCTGGTTTTCAGTGGGGCCAGAAATAAGCCGAAAATCGAAAATTGGCAGTCAAACAGGTGAAAGGTCTGAAACATACCATAAAGAGAAATCCTCCCCAACAGATAAGGCTTTTCGTAGCCCAAAACCTGAAAAAAGTGCTTTTATAACATCATAAGCCGGTTTTTATCAAAAAGAAAGGCCTTCCAGCATATCCTGAAGGTGAAATGCTACGGTAAAAGTGCTCGTTTTTGAATTTTACCGTCAGTTTCAGATGCTAGAAGTCCTGTTTTGAATGATTCGTGATGTATTACATTTAAAAAAAGGTCTCCCAATGGGTCCCTGACAGGTCTATCACTTGAGAAAAGAGCTCCTGAAGCTTTTCCAGCAGTTTATACATTAACGATGTCTTTGACTAATGACTAAAGTAGCTTAACAACAGGGTATTTGTCTGGACAAGGTGGAATAATGTCGACAAATATACCCTGTTGTCAACGTTGTAGCAGTACTTTTTGAAGTTAAAGAAACGTTTATAAGGCTCATAAACCAACTTGAACCACTTTTTTGATTGTAATAGTCTTAGTATAAGAACAATTGTAAAGCTTTGGTCAAAACAAACGATAAAAATGGAAAAAGAAGGACTTTTACACTGAATGGGTGTCGTCAAAAGTGGACTATGTCTACACTCCGGCCATCTTGCTCTGGACAAAGGAGGTAAATGACAAGGTATCTTCTTCTCAACTGAGATACCTGAATGCTTAAATGCTCACTTCGGGCAATTAAGTCTTCTGGCTCTCCACTAAGGTACCGATTTTTGACCCTGTACCCCTGGTTATAAACCTAAAGGATCTTATCTTTATCGCGAGAAACTTCTTCGATAAAAGTGCAAAGCTTCCGAAATTAGATACTTTGGTCTCTCTGAGTGAGTGGTAACTACTTCTATGGCACATGAAGTGTGACGGATTCGTTAGCGAAAAAATACTCTCTTTATAGTTTTGGAGGTTAAATGGCATGGGTTTTGATCATCAAAATTATTCACCTAATAATTCCAAATTCACATCAATGATGGAGGCAAAGCCGATGCCTGAGTTTGTAAATCCATTTGTGGGAATGGCTCCAGGACGAAAATTGACCCATAGTGAACTTTTGAGAGCATTACGGCTCTCGCTTGCAGCAGAGGAGGAGGCTACTCATATCTATATGTCTATAGCCGATGCTACCACCAATGAGCTGGCCAGAGCGGTTCTGATTGATATCGCAAATGAGGAGCGGGTGCATAAGGGAGAGTTTCAGCGTCTTATTGAGTTACTTGCTCCTCAGGAGACCGATTTTATGGCTGAAGGGGCTGCGGAGGTTGATGAGATCAAAGAGAAGCTTGGGTTTGAAAAAGAGAAGAGTGATGAGTCACCATCAGAGATTGTCACTGTGGGAAATCTGAAAAAAAAGCAATAAAGGGGGATACGGATGTCATTGAGTCTGCTTAACAGAGATGATGCTCCTTTCGATCAGCAGTTCTGGAATACCCTGGATGACACCATAAAAAATGTGGCTCAGGCACAGTTAAGTGTCCGTAAACTTCTTTACACAGAGGGGCCCTGTGGATTAGGAATACAGTTTGTTCCGGGTAATGAAAAGCTGGTGGAAGCTTTTGAAGGGGGACCGGATATTTCTCTTCCTCAGGGAGTTCCTCTGGTTCAACTGAGTTCTTCATTTAATATTGCTGCAAGGGATATTGAGGCTTTTCAGAAAGCTGGGCTAAAGATTAATCTGGAAAATCTGATCAATAGTCTTCTCAAAATCACCACTCAGGAAGACAAAGTGCTTTTATATGGGATAAAGGCATCTGGACTCTACGGTTTGATGAGTTATCCTGAGGCACTTCGGATGAAACTGGATAAATGGGAGCAGGTAGGTGATGCAGTGGAATCTATTCTGAAGGCGGTTGAGATTCTGGACAAGGAAGGCTTTCATGGGCCATATAGTCTTGCTTTATCCACAAATCTTTACAATAAATTATTCCGCCGCTATCCGAATACCGAAATCATTGAGATGGATCATCTTAAGACGCTTGTAACCGAAGGGATCATCAAATCGGCAGCGATAGAATCGGGTGGAGTACTGGTAGCCAGTGCTCAGGAGTATGCATCGATTGTACTGGGTCAGGATTTAGTTGCTGGATTTGAGGGGCCTTCAGGCAGGGACTATGTTTTTACTTTGTCGGAAACTGTGGCATTGCGCATAGTTGTTCCCAAATCGATTTGCGTTCTGGAAAGCCCGGTATAGGAAGATATCAGATTTGGGATATCAGAGTTTGGATTTTTAGACATAGGAGAGAAGATTTAGTATTTGAGACTGCATGGAAAAGAGTTTTCGGGCTATCTGGACTGGGGACGGAGGGAAGTGAATGAGAGATGCAAAAAGCGGAGGGACTTTCCAGAAACTTGCAAAAGCTTGCAAGGTCTTCATTATTATAGAAAAAGCGTAAAACCACAAAATTACAAAATCTGTCATTTTCTGTAGGGGAAATTTAATTTAAAAATCGGCTGTTATAAATAGGGCGTTGGCAAATCGGTCTGAATTGATTCAAGAGAAATTCGGAAAATAGCGCATTTTCCAGAATTGACAATTTCATTGAGGACGGAGAAAAAAAGTGTCTTAAAAACAAAGCAGAAAAGATTCCGCCGGGCGAATATCAAAGGAAAGAAAAATCCTGGACTGCTCAATAACCCGGAAAATTTTGATCCGTTTTTCGCCAACGTCAGAAGGTAGCTGGGGACAGAGGGAAAAAAAGAACACAAGATTAAATACCTAAGTTTCCTCCGAGAAGAAAATTTCGTGATTCAGGTTTTCACTCTAAACTGTGGAATGCTTTGGGGAACGGAGAAAAAAAAGCGGTTTGAAAATTAAGTTTCAAAGTTTCCTCCGACCAATAATCAGGGAAGAAAAACTCCTGTATTGACTTTAAATCGCAAATTCCCTATTCCTGTTCCATCAAAATCAAATATCTCAAATCTCATATTCTCTTATGGTTTGGTATGTCTATTGCCTGCTCTTTTTTTAAGCAGAACACTCCTGTATTTGGTCGATTAAATTAAGGTTCATTAAGGAGGCTTATGGGAATGCATTCCAGGATATTGTTGGTAGATGACGAGGAGATTATACAAATAGGAATAAGCAGATATCTTTCCAGCAAAGGATATAGTGTCTCGCAGGCTTTTTCATTAAGTCAGGCTCGTTCGATGATCGAGAAGGAAGTATTTGATGCAGTTTTACTGGACGTAAAACTTCCTGATGGTATATCCCTGGATTTTATTCAGGAGATCACTGCCAAATTCTGCTCTACACCGGTTATTGTAATTTCGGGGATGGCAGACGTGAGTACAGCAGTAAAAGCCATGCGTATGGGGGCTATCAATTTTATTACCAAACCGATGGAAATTGAAGGTCTGGGGCTTAGCATTCAGAAATGTCTGGAACATGAGGAGCTTAAAAAGAAAGAGAGCCGATCACGAAGACTCAAAAAAGAACCTTTGGAGCCATATTTCGGGAACTCTCCCAAGAGTCTTCAAATAAGAAAATTTGCAGAGGTTGCATCAAAAAACGATTCGGTTGTATTACTTACCGGAGAGACTGGAACCGGAAAAGGGGTTTTGGCAAAATGGATTCATGAAAACAGTTGCAGGTCTGCTGGAAATTACGTTGAGCTCAACTGCTCTGCTTTAAGAGGGGAACTGTTGAGAAGTGAATTGTATGGACATGCCCGGGGATCGTTTACTTCTGCGCTCAAGGACCGGGAAGGGCTTATCGAAGTCGCAGATAACGGGACGTTGTTTCTGGATGAGATCGGTGACATGGAGTTAAGTGTTCAGGCAGAGTTGTTAAAGACCATTGAGGAGAAGAGTTTTCGTAGAATCGGTGAAAACAAGATTCGTACCAGCAAGTTCAGATTAATTTGTGCCACTAATAAGAAGTTGTTGGAAGAATCGGAAACCGGAAGATTCAGAACCGATCTTTATTACAGGATATGCGTTTTTCCCATAGAACTGCCTCCTTTAAAGGAGCGTAAAGAGGATATTGCCGGGTTTGCGGAGAGCATCCTGCTTTCTTTTGGGTATCAGAAGCTTCCGCTTGACCCGGAGGTGATGAAGTATTTGAACGATTATTCCTGGCCTGGTAATATCCGGGAGATGAGAAATATTCTGGAACGGGCACTTCTTTTGGCTCAGGGAAAAGACCTGAAAATCGAACATTTCCCGGGGCTTACCTGTAAAGCGACTGCTGTCGATGAAAAAATCGAAGAATGTACTCTCAAAGAAGTTGAAAGGAAGCACATTATCAGAATAATGAATCGTTACGATCAGGATCTGGCTCGAGCAAGCAAGGTCTTGGGTATTTCTTTGGAAATGCTTAAGTCAAAACTTGAAAGTTTCGATTATTTTGCTTTTGCATGAGTGGGATAAAATCTCCGGATAAAATAAGTCTTTCTGATGTGGGGAAAAGATGGGGGCTTTGGGAAGGTTCTATTTATGAGTAGGAGGGCTGAAATCAGCAATAAAACACCAATGCATAAATGATGATGGAATTCCCACTTTTAGGTGGTTAAAAATCGTTTTCCCAACTTATATTTGCTTTTTCAATACTCAAAAAACCACTTTTAATGGATAAATAAATGCTTTAACCATTCATTTTGAACGGAATTCCGCTCAATAATACTGGAAAAAAAATATGAGTAAGATTGTAATCAGTTTTTTCTTTATTACCGCATTGTTAGTTATACCTGGTTTTTCCAAAGGTAGAAAGAGTAAGCTTTTTGATTGTTCCGATGCGATTTCAAAGGCAGTCTCCTTTTATAATGAAGGAAAATATTCCAGGGTGAAAACTATTCTTGGGAATGCAAAGATCCAATGTGGTGGAAGTCCCTTAATGGATAGCATTCTCTATTATTTGGGGATGGCGGATCTGAAATCAAAGAATTATATCGAGGGTCGGACCAGTTTCGAACTTCTTGCGCAGGACTACCATCGATCTCCTTTTCACAAGGAGGCTCAGTTTCGTATCGGTCACGCTGTTTATTTGCAATCTCAACCCTCCGGTCGTGATCAACAGGAAACCAAAGAGGCTATCTCTTTATTGAGAGATTTCCTTGATGATAATCCGGATGGGCCATTCGCCGACAGTGCCAGAAAATATCTTGATCTGTGCTTTGAAAAACTTGCCAGGAAAGACTTTGATGCGGCTAACTTTTATATAAAAATCAATGAACTTGAATCGGCGGTTGTTTGTTTTAAGACTTTTCTTCAGGATCATCCCCAATCAAAATATGCAGATCAGGCTCGTTACACTGCTGCAGAGCTGCTAATAAAACTGGAAAGAAAAAGCGAGTCCAAAGAAATGCTGGATGCCTTAATTCAGAATAGCAGTGACAAAGTTATGATTTCCAAGGCTCATGGTTTGCTCAAGCAGGTCCAATGAGTTCTCAGGAGAGATTTGATGACTGGTTCACTTGGTGTTCTGGGAGGAATTTTTGATCCTGTTCACAACGGACATCTTGCAGTAGCTTCTCTTGCCAGAGAGGCTTTGGGGCTGAAAAAGATAATTTTTGTTCCCTCCGGCAATCCTCCTCATAAGAGTGCAACAATCTGTGCTTCGGCTTCAGACCGTCTGAATATGCTTCGGTGTGCTTTGAAAGAAGAGACAGATACAATAATTTGGGAAAGCGAGCTTAAACGTCCCGGTGTCTCTTATACTATCGATACTTTGCATGAGTTGGTCAGAGAATTCAATTGTCCTCTATATTTCATTATTGGATCAGATAACCTGCAGGAGATCAGTTCCTGGCACCGATACCGGGAAATAATTGATCTGGTAAGCTTTTGCGTTGCCTACAGACCTGGGTACTCTGATCTGATACCGGAGGAACTCTCTGGGGCTACCGTTAAGTTCATTCCTTCTCCCCGATGGGGCATTAGTTCTTCCATGATCAGGAGTTATTTTTCGCAAGGTTATACCTGTAAGCATCTTTTGCCTTCATCTGTTATTGACTATATTTTAAGAAAACAGATATATATCATCAAGAGTTGATTATGGCTTCTGAGATCCCGAAGAAAGGGAAAGAATTCCTTGGGATGCATTTCCATTGCTGCAATATTTACAGCAGAATCTATAAAAATAAACAGGGGACCGCTTATGAAGGGCGTTGTCCAGGTTGTGGAAAGCTGGTTGTTGTTCCAATCGGGAAAGGCGGAACTTCAAAACGGTTTTTTGATGTTTACTGATTTATCATGATTACCAGAAGAGAATTAATCATGAGCCTGACAGCAATTGCCGGTGCTGCGGTGTCCGGTGGTGCTCAGGTTTCTGGTAAAAATTATCAAGCCAGGTTTTGGCATAAAAGTGGAGATGCCGTTTATTGTGAGCTTTGCCCTCATGGATGTGTATTGCCTGAAGGGAAAACCGGGATCTGCAGGAACCGGAAAAATGTCAAAGGGACTTTAATAAGCCTGGGATATGCCTATCCGTGTGCAATACACTCTGATCCAGTCGAAAAAAAACCATTATATCATATGTTACCGGGTACCAAAACTTTTTCTTTGGGAATCGCCGGGTGTAATTTACGTTGCAAAAACTGCCAGAACTACAACATAAGTCAGAGCAGTCCATTGCAGACTAATAATAGCTATCTTCCTCCTGAAAAGGCGGTTGAAGAGGCAATTAAAAGAGGGTGCTCTTCAATTTCATATACCTATTCCGAGCCGGTTGTATGGATAGAATATGTGCTGGATACAGCTTTACTTGCCCGTAAAGCAGGTCTTAAAAACATACTGGTCTCATCGGGGTATATCAATCAGGAGCCACTGGTAGAACTTTGTAAGGTTATAGACGGAGCCAATATAGATCTGAAAAGTTTTGACAATAATGTTTACCACAATCTGAATGCCGGAAAACTGGAACCTGTGCTTCAGACACTTATGACTTCCAGGAAAGCAGGTGTCTGGGTAGAAGTGGTAAACCTGGTGGTTCCGCAATGGAATGATGACCAGAAGATGATTCGTGAGATGTGCAGATGGATAAAGCATAATCTTGGAAGCAGTATACCTTTGCATTTTTCCAGATTTTTTCCTTTGTATAAGCTGACAAATCTCTATCCTACACCTGCTCAGACTCTTGAAAATGCCAGAAAGATTGCTTTGGAAGAGGGATTACACTTTGTATATATAGGCAATGTCCCTGATATAAATTCGGATACACATTGTTTATCCTGTGGAGAATTACTCATCTCCAGAAAAGGTTATTATACTGAGCTAAATGCTTTGACAGGAGGAGTGTGTGCTAAATGTAAAACACCGGTGCCGGGCTTGTGGGGCAGTTAGGTTTCCAGGAACTGCAGGATTATTATTTTTTTTAGGAGTATTAATGATGATCAGCAACAGCCAGAATGTGTCAGCAGAGATGATTGTTCGTAAAGCTGCTGTGGCGGGCCAGTTTTATCCGGCTAACTCAACTGAACTCAGAAAAGAAGTGCTGAGTTACATGACCGAGAAAAAGTCTTCACAGAAATCGCCGCGTTTAATGATAAGCCCTCATGCTGGTTATGTTTTTTCAGGTCCGGTAGCGGGCAAAGGCTTTGCAACTCTGAATAAAGAAATAAGTCGCATTTTTCTAATCGGTCCTTCTCATCATGTCTGGTTTAAGGGTATCTCGATTCCCGAAGTAACCCATTACCAGACTGCATTGGGGATGGTCGGGCTGGATCTGGAGATTGTGGAGAAATTGCGCAGGAATTCTATTGTTTGTTCTGCAAAAGGTGCACATGAGCCGGAACATTGTCTTGAGGTGCAACTGCCTTTTTTACAGGTTCAGTTAAAGGATTTTAAGATTATACCGATTCTTACTGGTGAAATAGATCCTGCTCAGGTAGCAGACCTTCTGTTTCCTTTTCTGGATGAAACCACTCTGGTAATTGCTTCATCAGATCTTTCCCACTATCACTTCCAAGCAAAAGCCAGACAGATTGACGATAAAACAATTCAAAATATTCTTAACGGAAAAATCGATGGAGAGATTGATGGTTGTGGAAAGACATCTATACGGGTTATAATGCATTTAGCCGATAAGATGAAGCTTAAACCACATTTATTGGATGCACGTACCTCTTATGAGACTGCGCCACAGTTTGGTTCAGACTCACGGGTCGTTGGATATGCATCAATAATTTACCTTGAAAAGTCAGATGATTATGCTCATTTGTCTTCTGGTGTTTCTGAGCTTACGACAGAACATAAATCATATTTGCTTCGGCTTGCCAGAAATAGTCTGAATGTAGCAGTGCATAAAAAAAACGTGGTAGACACTTCAAAAATACCTGAGGTACTCAAGGATCATAGGGGTTGTTTTGTTACCCTGACCAGTAAAGGAGATCTCCGGGGCTGCATCGGGTATATTGAACCGATAAGACCTCTTTATCAGGCAGTAATTGAAAATGCAGAAAATGCAGCCTTAAAAGATCCCCGCTTTCCACCAGTTACTGCAAACGAGCTGGCAGGAATCAAAGTCGAAGTATCTGTTTTGACCAAACCTCAACCTTTAAGTTTTTCATCTCCCGATGAACTGTTAGAAAAGCTCATTCCAGGAGTCCATGGGGTAATCTTACGGAAAGGTTCTTTTCAATCTACATATCTTCCACAGGTATGGGAGCAGTTGCCGGATAAGACGAAGTTTCTGGAGTATCTGTCATTAAAGGCAGGAATGCCCAGGGATGGATGGAAGACTTCCGAGGTGAGAGTCTACACTGCTGAGCATTTTTCTGAATAATTCACAAGTCTGATGATGATGAGTCTTTTCAGAAAAAAGGAAGCCCAATGGTATAGTGGTGCCAATGGCCTTTTCTCTTCTGTTGCCCAGGTTATTTTTATCCGTGAAATATTCGCGGTTTTTTCGGGAAACGAATTTCTTTTAAGTCTTGCTCTTTCAATCTGGTTGCTTTTCGGAGCTGCAGGGAACCGGCTCTCCAGACATATTTTACCGCTGAAATTGACCTGGTTGTTTTTTTTGTATCTGCTATCATGTGTCGGAGGAATTCTCATCATCAGGATTATTCCCCGGTTTGTGTTACCTGGAGAGCTTCAATCGCCTCTCTTTATAACTATAGTAATGCTGATTTCAGTAGTACCTTGTGCACTGCTTACAGGAGCATTATTTGGAGTGTTGACAAACTCTTATAAGGGTAGACTTCTGTATCGATGGGAGAATGTCGGGACCATAGCCGGTCTGATACTGGTATCATGGGCAGTTTATCATACTATCACTCATCTGGTTATCATTTTGTCTGCTGCATTATGTTTATTACCAGTATTATGGAAAAACCGGGTTGCTTTCGGCCTGGCAGTTCTATCTCTTCTGATTTTTGTGTTAATCGAACCTCAATCAAACAAATGGAAATATGGTGGAGAGGATTATTCTGTTATTTATGGAAGAGAAGGGGAGATTGCTATAGATAATGAGCGGAAAGTGGTGTTGCTAAATAAGCGGATATACCGGATGGGCTACCCTCATCCTTCGGTGGAACAATCGGTTCACGTACCTTTATCGATCAGGCGTGCAGATCGGATTTTATTGATTCATGATAATGGGCATTCTGCTGAGATCCGAAAATACAATCCATCAGAGCTGGTATGTATAGAGAGCGAACCATTACTCACCGATTCCGGTTGTATCTGCCAGACACCGGAGAGATTATCACGGAAAAAACAATTCGATGTTGTGATTTTGGGATCTGATGTTCCGGAAAATATGGCAATGAGCCGCTTGTTTACTGAAGATTTTTTTTACAGGATAAAGGAGATGATGACAGACTCAGGGCTGTTTTCATTCACTCTCAGTCTTAATAGTAATTATCTGGATAAATATGAGAAAAAGCTGAAAGATCTCCTGATTGCAACTCTGCAGCAGACATTCAGTGTTGTGAAAGTATTTCCTGGCGAAGGTTTGACATTTGTAGCATCGGACATCCCTTTTGAGTTTGCAACAGTATGTAAAGTGCCTGCCAGCTATTTTACTGATTTTATTCTGCCTTCAGTATCACACGAAGAAATTGTATCAGCAAATCAGAACACGGTGAAAGCCGGTATAAATAAAGTAGCACATCCTCTGATACTAAAGATTACTCTGGAGCGCTATTTGGACAAGTTTAATGTTTCTACAACAGTAATTTTGCTATTGGCATTTGTTCTACTGATAATTTCAATTCTGTTTTTTATGCGAGGAGGAACGCTCTTTTCAATTGGAACTACAGGGTTTTGCGCCGGCTCTTATACCATTATAGTAATGATGATTTACCAGTCTCAGTATGGTACGTTGTATTCGAGAGTGTCTCTTTTAATGATTGCATTATCTGTCGGTTTTGTAATTGGAACCTACATTAAAAAATTTCCCATACCGGATATTATGGTGGGTTTATATGTGGTGCTTTCACTATTTTTTCTGACTATGTTTAGGAATCCTCCTGAGATACTCTTTTATGCTTTAAATAGTATGATGGGAGTTATTGGAGGAGCACAGATAATAAACTGCAAATCAGTTTCCTGGGTGAAACTCAATGCGGCAGATCTGGTGGGGGGGGTAGCAGGAATGGGACTGACTGCAACTTTAATTCTGCCGGGTTTTGGTTTGGCCGGAGCTGTTACGGTAATGGCAATAGTAAAGGCAGCTTCATTAATAACCTATTTTTGCTTTAGCCGCTCTTAATGCTTTTGCACCCCTTGCATCTGTTTCTTTTCTGGAAACTATTCTTTGGTTCAAGAAAACTGCAGGGATGCACAGGCTGCAGGAATTGAATATTGCAATTGACTGTGAAATGACTGTTGAGAGAGATGACTGCGGATAAGTTTATCCGCAGAAAAAATGAAACTTTCGGTTAAACTGTAGTTACTATTGGGCTTTGGAATCAACTGTATCTGCACTTATACTGTCAATCGCAGAGAACCCGCATGGATCACAGATCGAAACGGAAACACCTTCTACATCCCAGCGAGCCCTGGCTTCAACGGTGTCTGTAGCTGAAAAGTATGGTTCCGGTGAGTGCCACGGATAGATTCTTCCTTTATCCGGGATTCTGTTCTTGTTCTTATCCATAAAGTATCCCACATGTCCTTTACCTGCAGCTATAGAATCGAAGCGGAAAGTACCTGCACTATCCGCTGTAAGATATTTGATATCTGGTGAAACGAAAGTTGCAAAGAACCATACTCTGGTTTCAGAGTGGCTAAGACATGGTGCTGTTCCCTGAAGACTCGAAGCGATGCTGTCAATATCGATAGTTTTTACCATAACAGTATCTGCTGTATCACTGGAGTCATTTGAAAAAATGGTATTTCCATAAAGATCCCGAAAATGGTCTTTGGAGAAGATAATACTGTAGACAGTTGATGGATGCAGGCGGGGAACCGGATTGATTACGGTAGTGTCTGAATAACCTTTGGAAATAAGTGCTGGTACAGAATCACCTGTTTGGTCTTTTAGAAAGAGGTGTGATGTGGCAGTAACTGGTTTTGACCAGATTAGTTTTATTTCTGGAGTAAGGTTTATAACAGAACTGGTATCCGGTTTAGTAATAAGTGTGGGAAAAGTGGTATCAATAATATTGTTACCATTGAAGAGAATTGTGTCAATGAAGTTGTGATTATCAAATGATCTTACTGTTGAGGAGATGACCCTGTAAGGTGCGATATCCATGGGAGCATCAGTCAACAGCATGAATGAATGTGAGTTGTTTAAAAGAACATATTTGACATTTTGCAGCTTTTCAACAGGGTTTGTGCGTTCAATTTTTATTGTGGGTGGACTAAAAACTAGTGAATCGTACTCCCTGTTCCAGGCAGCACTTAGTATTCTGTTGTTAATAGCTTTAAGATTGGTTATCCGGGGAAAGGATGTATCGAATACAGAAGGGAAGAATGTAATTGTTGGGGTGTGTTGATCTATATGTATCAGAGAGTCTTCTGGAGTAAATACCGATTCGGTTGATGCCTGAAGATGTGCATCATTATTGGCATCGATATAGGCAATTGCCTGGTAAGAGCCGACTTTCAGATTCGCGAAATTAAATTTCCCGGTTGTATCGGTTTGCAGAAGATAGGATGGAGTACCACATACTCCCGAATCTGCAAGATCTTCCGGGGTAAAGAGTGCGATTCTATATTGTGCAGATTTTTTTGTGGGATCTATTATGCATCCGCGGATTGAACCACTGTCAAGAGATGGACCGGTAGAGAATATGAGATTGTAGGGTGAAATGGGGTTTCCATGGAGGTCAAGGAGTGTTGAAGTGATAATAACGTGATATGTGGTTGAATCCCGGAGTTTCTCCTGAGGATAAATTTCAAGTTTATTACTGTGTATTTTGATTGAATATGCTATGGGCGGAAAAATGGAAATGCAATTTGTTTTTTTGTTAGAAATCCATTCAGAGAAGGTAAAACTGATTCTGGTACCTGTGTTGATATTGATAGATTTCGATGCTGGGGTCGAAGCGAGCACTTCCGGTCCGGTTTTGTCATCGGGACCTCCGCTTGGGGAAGTGAGACTGGCACAGGAGAAGATATGCAGAGCCAAAAGCGACAATAGCAAAAGTAATTGTTTAATTTTCATCTCTAAAAAATACTTAGAAAGACAGGCTTTCTACAAGATTTGAAAAAAAACTGGCAGACAAGGATGAGTGCTGAGCAGAAAAAAAAATCGCACATCAATTATATTAGGCATATCAATTTATGGCGAAAACCATTAATAGGAGATAACAATGGGTTTTTATGATTTCACGATCCCAAGCATTGGTGTTCCGAGGATAGAATCACCGATAGTTTTATCCAAAAAGAGTGGTGATCTTATAGCCAATTACGTTAGTGAAGATGATTACATTATTTATGATGTAAAGGTGAGGCCTGGAGAGACTATAACTTATCAGAGAGAAAATCTGATCGAAAAGGCAGGTCCTCGTGAGCAGATCTATTTTGATCCCTCAAAGGTGCATGCAGCGATTGTAACTTGTGGTGGACTGTGTCCTGGATTAAACGATGTAATCAGGGCTGTGGTTATGACTCTGTGGTATCATTACGGGGTGCGGAAAATTTCAGGCATTCGTTTTGGTTTTCGGGGATTAATTCCTGAGTATAAGTATCCTGCAATGGAGCTTAATCCTGATGTGGTAACTAATATTCACCGGATTGGTGGCTCTATTCTGGGTTCTTCCAGAGGTGGTGGGAACAGGATTACTGAGATTGTGGATTCTATTGAGAGGATGAATCTATCGATGCTTTTTACCATTGGTGGTGATGGAACACAGAAGGGTGCGCTCAATATTGCTGAGGAGATCATAAAACGGGGTCTAAAGACCGTTGTTGTAGGAATACCCAAGACAATAGATAATGATCTTAGTTTTGTTCAGAAGTCTTTCGGGTTTGAAACTGCTGTTTCTAAGGCGGTGGAAGCGGTTAGTGGGGCACATGTAGAGGCTCACGATGCTGTCAATGGCATTGGAATCGTAAAAGTGATGGGTAGGGAGTCTGGTTTTATTGCAGTTCACACTGCTTTGGGAACCAATGATGTTAATTATGTTCTTATTCCTGAAATACCTTTTATGCTTGAAGGGGAATCAGGGTTACTTATGGAGTTGAAGAAAAGACTTGCCCGGCGAAATCATGCACTCATAGTGGTGGCAGAAGGGGCGGGGCAGGAACTTTTTTCTGAATCTGCGCTCGGAGTGGATGCATCGGGTAATAAAAAACTTGGTGATATAGGACTTTTCTTGCGGGAAAGGATTTCTGCGTTCTTTAAGAAAGAGGGGTTAGAGATTAACCTTAAATATATCGATCCCAGCTATATTATCCGGAGTACACCTGCTAACCCCAGCGATTCGATCTATTGTAACCGTCTGGGCAACAATGCGGTTCATGCAGCGATGGCTGGAAAGACCAAGATGCTGGTGAGTTTGATTAACAACACTTTTGTGCATATACCTATAGCGCTGGCGGTTCAGAAACGCAATCGGGTTGATCCGGAAAGTTCATTGTGGCGTGATGTGGTTCAGGCAACCGGTCAGCCGGCATTGTTTAGATAGTGGGGAGTTTTTGAAAGCGGGTAGAGAGTTAATGAAGAGTTAAGGCTGGGGGGAGGACGGGTGTTGGTTGACAGGGGTCAATGGGGACGGAGGGAACCTTGGCAATTATCTATGGTGGTTGTGATCTGAATAATTATTAAACTGCGAAGTTTCTTTTTCTCCGAAGTCATCGAGTGCGATTATTTTCTCAGGAATTTTCGCTTTCATTTTTGAGGGTAATCTTTATTTAGTAGAATTTTGTAAAATTTGCCTGATCGGGAAATTGGGTATTAAAACTTTGCAGTTTTGAGTTTGCTTTTCTTCCAGGAACAGGGACGGAGAAAAAAAAAGTGATCATTTCCACTTTTCTCCACCCTGAAAAGGAGATTATATATATGCTGGAATTCTCATCCATTAGTTTCATCTTTTGTTTCCGAATCTTCGATATCTGATTACCATATCTTAGGTAAAATGCAGTTCTACCTTTAATTGCTCTTTTATTAATCCATTTTATTGGCTGATGTAAATGTTTTAGATTTTTACGAAGGGGACGGAGAAATTTTTTCCCAAAACTCATTTCTCCTCTATTAAAAAACACCAGCTCTGGCCCAGGTTTTGATATCTTTTCCCTCTAAAATCTTTCCTCCCTTCACCACTAACTCAAATTGAGGTAAAAAATGGCCAGAAAAGCGAGACTCTGTGTTTCAGGCGCCATTCACCATGTCACTGCCAAAGTCTTAGATTGCCGGGTCCTTTTTTGTGATTCCGCCGATAGGGATAAATTTATTCAGCTTCTTACCAAATTTCTGGACACTACCGGATTTGAGCTCCTGGGAATAGCTT
>JAAYPC010000147.1 GCA_012519985.1 Fibrobacter sp. | reverse complement strand
TGTTCATCGACTTGAGAGTAAGCAAATAAAATATTTGGTGCCTGTTCATCGGCTTGAGAGTAAGCAAATAAAATATTTGGTACCTGTTCATCGACTTGAGAGTAAGCAAATAAAATATTTGGTGCCTGTTCATCGGCTTGAGAGTAAGCAAAGATTTTCTTAGCTTACTCTTTATCGAAGCAACAGATACCACAACATCCTTCTGTCAATTTACAATAAGATAACTGGTTAATTAGAGGGTGGAAATGACCAAATTGTTCCATTAGGAGTAGTGGTATGTCTTTAAAAATAGAGAACGAACCTTCCCATAATTCCTGAATCTCAGGGGAAGATTCGTGTATAGAAATAAAACCCTGAAATGTCGTTTTTAATGTGTTTCACCTAAAAGCCCTGAACTATGGCTTGGGGGAGGAGGGTTCTAATGGTATAAGTCAGAACCAAACACCGTCTAATAGGTAATAATTTTGGTTAAATTTATTCATAAGTAGTAATGATGTTGTATGCTTTCATCTTCATATAAAGAGTTTTGGGATTGATCTCCAGCAGTTTAGCAGCTTTCCCCTTGTGTCCATTAACCATACTGAGTACATTGATGATATGTTTCCGCTCCATTTCCTTTAATGAGAGTGCTGTTGTGTCAGAAGAAATAGTTGGAGACGGGGCAACAGACTCATTTCCAGGTTCAGCTTTTTTGTTTACTTTAAGAAAAGAGAGATCATCTGCAGTAATTACCTTTTTTGGCACCAGGATACATGTTCTTTCCACAAGGTTTTTCAGTTCACGTATATTACCCGGCCAGTCGTACGAAGTTAATAATTCAATAGCCGAATCGTCGAACTCTTTATGAAAACCCTGCATAGTCACAAAGTTGTTAACCAAAAGTGGTATATCATCAAGTCTTTCTTTTAAAGAGGGTACATTAACAGTCAGCACATTGAGTCTGTAATAAAGATCTGCACGGAAACGATTCTGTTCCACCAGGTTTTCCAGCGGTTGGTTAGTCGCACAAAGAATTCTTACATTAAGCAGGATATCCTTTGTTCCGCCAACCCGGCGAATTTCACCTGTTTCCAGAAATCGCAGCAATTTAGCCTGAAAATGAACTGGTATCTCCCCCATTTCATCCAGAAATAATGTACCGCCATCGGCAATTTCAGCCAGACCTCGTTTCTGCGATTTTGCATCGGTAAAAGCACCTTTCTCGTATCCGAAGAGTTCACTTTCCAGAAGAGTTTCAGAAAAAGATGCACAGTTTACAGCAATGAAAGGTTTGTTCGATCTCTGACTCATAGCATGAATCGAACGTGCAACCAGCTCTTTTCCAGTACCACTCTCCCCCAGAATCAGTACGGTAGACTGAGTTGGAGCGACTTTGCAGATAAGGTCCTGAAGAGCCTTAACCGATTTACTTTTCCCAATTATTTTTCCACCATAACCGTTTTTTTTCAGTTCATCCCGAAGAATTTTTAAATCCAACTGAGATCTCTGATGTTCGATAGCACGCTCTATATGTATCAATAACTCATTTAGAGAATAGGGTTTGCGAACGTACTCGAAAGCTCCCAGCTTCATACTTTCTATCGCACTCTCCAGAGTGGCATTTCCGGTGAGAATTATCACCTCCGATGGAATAGCATCCTGTTTGATTGCCCTAAGAACATCTATCCCACTTACTCTGGGCATTACTATATCAAGCAATACTACATGGAAAAACTCATCATGTAAACGATTCAAGGCTGTCTCACCGTCAGCAACAGCCTCAACAGTATATCCCATCCTGCTTAATTCGTTACTTAACAGAAGCCGCAAAGATGCTTCATCATCTACGACCAATATTTTCCCTTTAGTCATTCCTTCTCATCCTCTTTATCACTTTCACTCAAAGGTATTTCCAGAACAACAGTAGTACCATTTCCCTTTTCAGATATTATATCAATATTACCACCGCATTCTTCCATTAATTTATAACAGATAGCCAGCCCCATCCCAGTACCGTTTCCAACTTCTTTGGTGGTAAAAAAAGGATCAAAAACATGAGGCAAATCTTCAGGCCTTATCCCAGGGCCGTTATCGGTGATTCGAATTGCATAGAATTTAGATGGTTCTCTGGAAAAAATAGGTGAAATCTCTATCAGACTGTTTGCGGGACAAAAATCGAAACAGTTCGATAAAATATTGATAAGCATCTGTTCCAGCTTATTCAGATCAGCGCGCACTTTTATACTGGGTGGAATAGAATTGTTAATGGTGATATTTAGCCGCGCTGCTTTAGCTTTTATCAGTTGCTGTATATCTTTGATACAATCATGAAGAGAAATATTCTGTATTTTGGTTTCATTATCCCTTGAAAATTTAGACAGACTCTCTACGATATTTCTGCAACGAAGTGACTCTGCATTTATAGTCTGAAGATATTGCCCCAATTCATTTTTGTTGATAGGTTCCTGTTTCTTAATCCGATCCAATAGCGCACTTGAAAAGCCTAAAATTGCAGTGAGAGGGTTATTCAATTCATGAGCGACACCCGCAGCCAGTGTTCCGATTGATGCCAGACGGGCAGAACGGTAAAGTTGATTCCTGGCCATGCGCTGTTGCTCCTGAAGACGCACCTGACTGGTGATATCCTCCATTGCAATCACCACAGAAAAAGAAGAGTCTTCGGTTCCGATATAAACAGCTTTCATGCTAATAATCACTGGTTCCGAAAAAACTGCAGGTGTAAGGGTGAAAATCCGCTGCTTAACAACAGATTCATCTGAGAGAGTGAAAGACTTAAGAAAATTTTCAAGATCATTATCCTCAGATTGCAGAAAGGAGAAAACGCTTTTACCCACTGCATCACTCTTTTTAACTTGGAATGTTTCCCTGAAGAAACGATTGCAGTCGATAATATTACATTCAGAGTCTATGGAGATATATAGGTGAGGGAAATTTTCGTAAAGGTTCTCGAAGCGGGCTTTGGATTTGGACAACTCCCTATGCAACCGCCGCATTCTCAGAAGCGATTTCATACGGGCAAGCAACTCTTCACCAGAAAACGGTTTGGTTATATAATCATCTGCATAAGTTAAACCAGCTATTTTGTCCTCATCTGCACTTAAAGCTGTCACCAGAATAATCGGCAAGAAATCATTACCTGCGATAGTTTTAATCTTACTGGCAGTGGTGATACCATCGACATCAGGCATTACAACATCCAGCAAAACCAGATCAACTTTCTTTTCCTGTACTATTTGTACCGCACCGTTTCCGGTACTGGCGATTATGCATGAATAACCGCCCTGCTCAACCAGTACCTCCAAGAAAGAGGCAGCCTGCTGATTGTCATCTACGATGAGAATTGTCTGATTTGTATCAGTAGTCTGTTCACAACGGCAAGACATTAAGCTTCTCCAGCAAAGATTTCAGCGCTTTTGCTCTGTGACTCAATAAATGCTTTTCTTCAGATGAAAGTTGTGCAAATGTTCTGTCCAATCCCTCCGGAATAAAAAGTGGATCATAGCCAAATCCGTTTGAACCACGAGGTTCAAAACCAATGTGTCCCTCACAAACCCCCTCTGAACACAGATAGCTGTCTGGGGCGGTTTTTAAAACCAGAACACAACGGAACCTGGCAGAACGATCGGAAGCAGAGATATTTTCCAATTCGTTTAGCAATTTACGGTTATTTTCTTCTGTACCGGCATTTACCCCTGCAAAACGGGCACTCAGAACCCCGGGTTTGCCCCCCAAAGCATCGACTTCCAGACCGGAATCATCAGCCAATGCCCATAAACCACTCTTATTGTAAACCCATTGAGCTTTGATAAGTGCGTTTTCTTCAAAAGTAGAACCCGTTTCTTCAATTTCCACCTGAGAATCAAAGTATTCGTCCATGGAGATCAGTTCCAAAGGTACTGATCGCAAAATCTGCTGTATTTCCAGTAACTTGCCACGGTTTGAAGTGGCTACCAGCACTTTTTTTAAAGAATTGTTATGCATTCTAATTAACTACTATATTAACCAGCTTCCCGGGAACTGCAATCACTTTCCTTATGGTACCATTTTGCAAATAAGGTTTTATTTTTTCCAAACCAAGAGCTTTTTCCTTTATCTTCTCCAGTGATTCATCCCGGGGAACCGAAAAATCAGCCCGAAGTTTTCCATTAACCTGGACCACAATGGTGATTACAGATTCCTGTGCAAGATTTTCATCATAAACAGGCCACTTTGATTCAATCAAAAATCCACTTTGCCCCAAACGTTCCCAAAGCTCATCACCAAGATGCGGTGCAAAAGGACCCACGAGTTGCACTAATGTCAAAAGATCCTCTTTTGATGCACCTTTTGATGATAATACATTAAAGTATTCCATCATGGCAGCAATAGCAGTATTAAACTTCATTTCTTCAATGTCACGAGTGACTTTTTTAATTGTCTTGTGACGAATCTGAACATTGAGGTCCTTTTCAGGTGCATTATTGGGATCGAACTCATCCACCAATTTATAGATTCTTCTCAGAAAACGGCTGCAACCTTCAATTGCCCTTGAATCCCAAGGTTTTGGAAGCTCAAATTCTCCCATAAACATTTCATAAAGCCTTAATACATCTGCTCCATAGGTCTTAACCACATCATCCGGGTTAACCCCATTGAGTTTGGATTTAGCCATCTTCTCAATCTGAGTTGTAAGTAACTCACCAGTCGATTTTAAATAAGGTTTGTTATCCCTGAATTCCACTTCAGAAATTTCATGGTAGCGACCATTACTGTCCTGATAGGTTGCGCTAAGGACTGTGCCCTGATGACGTAATTTTTTGAAAGGCTCCTTTGTGCTTACATAACCCAGATCATAAAGCACCTTGTGCCAAAAACGGGAATAAAGAAGATGCAAAACTGCATGCTCAGCGCCACCGATATAAAGATCTACATTCATCCACTGTTTCTGCACTTCCTGTGACCAGGGCTGATCGTTGTTTTTGGGATCGAGATAACGCAGATAATACCAGCAGGAACCAGCCCATTGAGGCATGGTATTGGTCTCCCTGAGTGCAGGCCCACCACAGGATGGACAACTGGTATTGAGCCATTCCTGAATCGTAGCTAAAGGAGATTCACCTGTTCCTGATGGTTCATAGCGATCAACCTCAGGAAGAGTCACTGGAAGCTGATCTTCAGGAACAGGAACTGTTCCGCATTTTTTACAATGAACAATCGGTATCGGTTCTCCCCAGTATCTTTGACGCGAAAATATCCAGTCTCTGAGTCGATAACTTACGGCAGCTTTTCCCTGTCCTCGATCCTCAAGTATCTTACAGATCTTTTTCTTTGCCTCAACTGTGGGCAGGCCATTGAGTTCGCCGGAATTTACCGCGATTCCACTTTCGCAATAAGCAACACCCTGAGGTACTTCACTGTTATCTGCAGGTTTGACAACCTGAATTATTGGCAGATTATACTTTACTGCAAAATCATAATCCCGCTGATCGTGTGCAGGAACTGCCATGATCGCACCGGTTCCATAGGAAGCCAGTACATAATCTGCTATCCAGATTGGAATCTTTTGTCCATTCACCGGGTTTATTGCCATAGCTCCGGTGAATTCACCGGTTTTTTCTTTGGAAAGTTCTGTGCGTTCCAGATCACTTTTCTGACGCGCCATTTTCTGATATTGCTGAATCTTCTGGTCCTGCTCAGCAGTAGTGATTCTGGAGACCAAAGAATGTTCAGGAGAAAGCACCATATATGTAGCACCAAAAAGAGTATCAGGGCGGGTAGTAAAAACCCGGATCTTTTCACCTGCAGCAGGTCCATCTGCCACAGTGAAATCAACCTCTGCACCCTCTGAACGGCCGATCCAGTTTTTCTGCATCAGCAGAGTCGATTCCGGCCAATCAACTTCTGACAGATCCTCCAGAAGACGATCTGCATAACTGGTAATCCTCAGAATCCATTGGCGCAGATCTTTACGCTCCACCTGAGTCAGACACCTTTCACATTTGCCCTGAGTTACTTCCTCATTGGCCAGACCGGTTTTACAGGATGGACACCAGTTTATAGGCATTACCCCCTGATAAGCCAGACCTTTCTTGTATAGTTGAAGAAAAATCCATTGTGTCCATTTATAATACTGAGGATCTGTGGTATTGATCTCCCTGTCCCAGTCATAGGCAAAACCGATGCTGTTAATCTGACGCTTAAAATTTGCAATTGCTTTTTCAGTTGTCACAGAAGGGTGAATACCGGTTTTGATGGCATAGTTTTCAGCAGGAAGTCCAAAAGCATCCCAACCCATAGGATGAAGTACATTAAAGCCTTGCATCCGTTTGAATCTGGTAATAATGTCAGTAGCAGTGTATCCCTCACAATGCCCCACGTGAAGTCCTGAACCGGAAGGATAAGGAAACATATCCAAAGCATAAAACTTAGGTTTTTCAGGATTGAATTCAGTTTTGTGCAGTCTGGCATCCTTCCATCGATTCTGCCATTTAATTTCGATCTCTGAAGGATTAAAAGTACTCAAAATACCTCCGTTATAACTGATATCAAAAAAACGAATTGTTCCGCATTACTTATAATCTGAAAACAGATTAATGAGCGAAGTTCATTATTTACTTTTCCAATGTTTTTCTAAAGTAGTCAATTGTCTTCTCCAACCCCTCATCAAGCGGTATTGCTGGCTGCCAACCAAGTTTTTCTCTGGCAAGAGATATATCTGGTTGACGTTGTCTTGGATCATCGGACGGCAGTAGACATTTAATTATCTGTGATTTGCTGCCAGTGAGGCGTATAACTTTTTCAGCCAGCTCCCGAATGGTAAATTCTGAAGGATTTCCGATATTAACCGGTCCGATAAAATCATTACAATTCATAAATCGCACCATTCCCTCGATCAAATCATCGACGTAACAGAAAGAACGGGTTTGATTTCCATCACCATAAATAGTGATATCTTTGTCCTTTAATGCCTGTACAATGAAATTGGAGACCACTCTGCCATCATTGGGATTCATTCGTGGACCGTAAGTATTGAAGATTCTCATTACCCTGATATCTACATTGTTCATCCGGTGATAGTCAAAAAAAAGTGTTTCAGCAACCCGCTTTCCTTCATCATAACAGGAACGTAACCCTATTGGGTTTACATTTCCCCAATAGCTTTCTACCTGCGGGTGTACTGTAGGATCACCATAGATTTCAGAAGTAGATGCTTGCAGAACACGAGCTTTAACCCGTTTTGCCAGACCCAGAACATTTATAGCACCCATTACACTGGTTTTTATAGTTTTCACTGCGTTATACTGATAGTGTATGGGTGATGCCGGGCAGGCGAGATTATAAATCTGATCAATTTCCAAAAACACAGGGAAAGTAATGTCGTGCCGCAGCAATTCAAAATTCCTGAAATCCATCAGGTGTTCAATATTTTTTTTGCTTCCTGTAAAATAATTATCCAGACAGATAACATCATGTCCTTCTTTGACTAACCTCTCACACAAATGCGATCCTAAAAAACCGGCTCCCCCGGTTACCAGAATCCTATATCTACTCATCATTCACCTCTATGAAAAAAAATCACATTTAAAATTCGTTACTATTCAGGTATGAAACCTTAAGGCAGATAAGCCCTTTAAGCAGTTTTAATATTTCCGGTTCTTCGTTTAGATATTCTATCCAGATTACTTCCGATTAGATATTGTTTTGATATTAATTCCTATTTTCCATATTTGGCATTCTTACGTTATTTTTTTGTCACCAGATACCTGAATAGTTACTAAAATTCTTGCTTATAAATTTTTATACCTGAATTTCTATCCTTTTATACGGCTGTTATTTTTACATCTTCCATTAACTGCCACACCTCATTACGGGTAACAAGCCCGGGTTCTTCATGCATTGCTTTAGATGCGCCACAGGCAACTGCCATTCTGCATAACTCCGGAAATGAGAAGTTCCTTTTACGGGCAACAATAATTCCTGCAACCAGAGCATCTCCGCACCCGACAGTGTCTATTGCTTCAACCTGAGGTGCTGAACAAAGAAGGCAATCATTCTCATGAATCGCCATCAAACCATCAGCCCCTAACGATATAAATACATAAGGAATACCCATATCAAGAAATCTTTTCCCTTTAAGGGCAATATGGTGTACACCCTGAATCTGCTCGCCAAAGAAATCTTCCAATTCCGTCAAATTTGGTTTTATAATCTGCGGCATAGCCCTTATCCCGGTTCTAAGAGCTGTTCCTCTGGAATCCAATAAAGTCTCCGCACCGGCATCGATACATAACTTTAACAGGGTTGCATATATATCTTCTTCAAAGCCCTTCAATATACTTCCCGAAAAGCACCAGAAATCTCCCTTTGCCGGCAGAGGTTCAATGAACGAAAGAAATTCGTGTTGAATGCGGGGAGCTACCGGAGCAGAAACGCTGCTGATGTGAGAGATAAATCCTGTATTTTTCTCTATTATTGTAGTATTAATCCTTAGACTTCCAGGAATCACATAAAAACGACTTTCAATCTGCAGACTTTCCAGATATTGAGTGGTACGCTTAAGATCATATTCTGCCATCACACCGGTTACACAGACTTCTTCTCCAAGCGTTTTTACCACACTTGCCACATTAAGTCCTTTTCCGGCTGGAAATATTTTCTGAGGAGTATCGGTGAAAGTAGTGCCGGAACGGAAATCATTTACATTATAAATAACATCGAGAGCAGGATTTAACAAAGTACAATGGATCAAAAAACAGACTCCCTGCTAAGAGACAGGTAGAGAAGATTTATTGCCTTGATCAGCATACCAGCCAGAAGTATACCCGTAATGATTTGAGCACCCTGGAGCAACCTGGTAAGTAACTTGAAATTTTTCATAAACCGATCCAGGAAATCTTTAAAATATATGAGAGTAGCGGCAGGTGCACACTAAAAATCAGAACCAGCCGAAGAAGCGAAGGGGAGATCCCGTCTTGGTACACGGGATCTCTTGGCCAATTATTTATTTTTCAGATCAACAGGGAAAACGCCTTTAGAACCCAGAGAGCCTCTGGTTTTAGAGAAATAAAGGCCGGTATCGTTTACACTATCATTTATGAGGGAATCCTGATCTGAGGCTTTCACGGCTTGCAGAGGTTGGGACAATTCATTTTTCTCAATCACCACCGCATTATTGGCACTGTTTTGAAGATTCATGGCGAAGTAGCCAACCACCACAAATCCGACAATAAAAAATGTGACAGAGAATACGGTTTTCTTCAGAAATGATGGTAAAACCCCTAACGAAGTGAACTGTTTTGTGGGGTTGGAACACACTCTCAAGATTTCTTCATCAACCTTTTTTGAGGGCAGTTCCTGAAGATTTGTCAGATTATAAAAGTGTGTCCTTTCTTTTTGGTAGAGTTCCATCTGTTCTTTGCACTCAGAACAAACACCCAGGTGTTCTTCATATAACCTCGTCTGATTAACATCCAACTCCTTGGAGCTGTACAGTAAACCTGTTACTTCCCATTCACTGCACGCCATCAATCCCCCTTTTTTTCAGTTCCTTTCGAATATTCTTCAAAGCCAATCGCATCCTGCCTAATGCAGTATTGATTGGGCAATCCATGATTTTTGCAATTTCTTTAAAAGGCACCCCTCCAAGCTCTCTAAGAAGAAAAACTTCCCTTTGAAGGGGATCCAATGTTTCAACAGCTTCGTTGATTAAAGCGCGTAAGTCCTGATTAGATAACTGTTGGTCAGGAGCTTCAATCTTACTTCCTATCGCTGTTTCCGCATCCTGCTTGTGTTCGGTTTCCACTTTAGCATGACGGAAAAAATCTATGGTCCTTTTATGAGCTATTCCAAACAACCAGCTTAGAAAGCTTCTGGACCGATCAAACTGGTCAGCATTTCTCAAAGCTGCAAAGAAAGTCTCCTGAAGAAGATCCTCTGCAATCTCCCGATCACCAGTCATCCTTACCAAAAACCCGAACACCCGGGTTTTATACTTTTCATAGAGCGCTGAAAACCCCTCTGATTTTCCATTCAACCAGAGATCAAAAAAGTGCTGATCATCATTCATTTGCTGTTCTTGCATATAATACGTCTTCTCTGAAACATTTATTTTGAGAATTTTGGATTTTTTTTACCGACCCGATTTATTTCTTTTAATATACAAAATTGGCAGGTGCCTGATGATTTACTTAATAGCAGTTGATGCAAAGAACGAGCCTGAAGGGATTTATAAAAATAAGGGGCTTATATGCCCCTTACTTTCTATTTAGCTCCAGAATCTTTTAATTCCTGTAATATAAGCGGATTCTGTGGTTCCATCTGTCTGGCCAGCTCAAGATATTTCTTATATTCTGTCATGTTTTTACGCATTTTTGCCACCTTAGCCAATCCCAGTTGCGCCAAAGCCATTTTGGGATCTGCGCGTAAAGCTCTGGAATAAAAAGTCTCTGCCCAAGGAAGCTTTGATTGCTGAAGATGAGTCTCCGCACGCTCAAACAAGGTCTGTGCATGTTCAGGCACTATCAGCATTATCTCCTTATAAACCTCGATTGCATCATCATATTTTTTCCTGGATCGTAATATTTTCGCTTTCAATAGAAATGCATCGATATTTTCACCTTCTGTCGCCAATATATCCTCAACCACCTCCTCTGCATCCCTGGCCTTTCCCGAAGAAAGCAGTGCTTCTGCATAAATCATCTGGTATCTGGTTTCTCTGGACAATTCCAGAAGTTCCTTCATTTCCTTAAGTGCTTTGTCATTCTGATTGGATTTTCGAAAGAGTTCAAACAACTGATACCGGATATTTACATTCTCTTTATCCAGGGCTTTAGCTTTGGCAAAAAGCTCAATCGCTTCCTCATTACGCCCTGTTTTGATATATCCCAAACCCAGATTTTCCATAGTTTCCACATCATTGGGTTTTAGTGCATTGGCCATTTCCAGATGCACAATTCCTTCATTTACCTGTCCCTTTCTGGTAAGAATAATACCGATATGCTTGTTCGCCTCGATATTTTGAGGATCCGATTCTACATATTTCCTAAATGCATATAACTGCTCATCCTCTTTTCCCATCTTACCATACACCCGTCCTAACTCCAGGTAAACAGCCGGCACACTCGAAGCCAGATCAGTCACCCTGGTAAACATGGTCACAGCCTTCTGAAGCAACTCTTTCTTTGCAGAATAGATCAATCCAAGCCGCAAAAAGCTACGATAATCAGCAGGATAATTCTTGATATTCTGCTCATAGAGTTTCTGTGAAGTCTCAATATTACTGTTCTCCAGATAAAAAGCCTGCTTATAAGCGGCATCAGAGTCCTTTACTCCAGGTAAAGACAGATAATCACCATAGGCCTTAGATGCCTGAATATGATTGCTGTCTTTCTCATAAGCTTCTGCCAGCATCTTATAAACCTGGTAAATAATCGTACCCTTGATTTTATTTCCTGATTTAACAGATTCCAGAATCTTAGCAGCATCTTTGAATTTTCCACTGTTAAAACAAGCTTCACTATACATCATCAGATAATCCGGTGGTGTATCCTCACCCAGATAAGCCAGGTATTTGGCAGCTTCTGCATACTCTTTACGTTCAAACAATTTCTTTCCTAAAATCATTACTATATCGCTGTCTGAAGTATCTTTTTCCACATATTTCTTTAATGTCTTAATTCCCTCCTGCTCTTTACCCATTCGCAAATAAATCTCTCCCAGCTCTTTTAATTCTGCAATGGCAGATGGGTTCATCATAACCGCCTGTTCATATGAAATTGCTGCCCCTGCCAGATCTCCACTGGCAGTCTGGCAAGATCCAAGCGCACTGAGAGCATCCACATTTGAAGGTTCCAACTGCAGTGCCTTCTGATACATCTGTATTGCCTGAGTGTAACTTTTCTTTTTCTGATAAATCATTCCCAGTGTGGTATAGGTATTAACATCTGCCTCCCCATCTTTTATGAGTCGGTTGAAAGCGGTAATCACTTCTTCGTGCTGTCCTTTGGCAATTACAATTTCTGCGTATCTTTTGTAAAATCCCTTAACGGCAGGATTAATTTTCATGGCAGATCTGTATGCTTCCAAAGCTCCATCAAAATCTTTCTGATCATAAAGAAGATTACCAAGGTCTTTTTGGGCTTCTGCATCATCTGGCACAAAATCCAAATACCGCCTCAGATGAGTCACAGCCTCCCTCATGTTACCTTTTTTACGTGATAACTCACTTAAACGGCGGAAAATATCCGGAACTTTGGGAGTAAGTATAGATAATTCCTGGTAATAGGTTAGTGCAGACTCGATATCATTGGAAGCATCGGCGACTTGTGCAAGCCGTAAACGGGACTCCACATTGGTTTTATCCAGAACAGTTATTCTTTTATCGAGTTCTTTCAATTTTTCCTTTTCATTATTTTGTAAATAACAGGTAGCTAACTGCTGCAAATATTCCATCTTGTATGATTCCTTCCGAACCATATATTCAAGATGCTCCTGTGCAGCCTTATAATTTTTTTCCTTCATAAGAACTGATGCAAGCAAGACTCTGGCATCCCAGGCTCCAGCATCCATACTGACTGCTGCTTTTGCTGCCTCCCGCGCCTTGTCATACTTCCCCAGATTGAATGCAGCAGTCGCCATGCCCTCAGAAGCAGATGCACTACGACGCAGAGAATTGCTTTTTTCGAAATTACTCAGAGCATCTGAATATTTTTTGGACTTCAGACTATGCTGACCCAATGCAAGGTAAACCTGAGGATCATTTGGACTCAAATTCAATAGCGTTTCATAGGTTTTTCGTGCTTTATCTTCCGAACCGCTTTTCTGATACAAGTCAGCCAGTCGGGCATAAGCCTCAATGTTTTTTTCATTCAGTTTGATGGCACTTTCCAAAGTGCTTATTGCATTACTTTTCTGCCCGGCTCCCAACTGTGCTTCCGAAAGAAGTAGATATATATCTGGAACAGTCAGTGCTTTCTGATCCGCTTTCATGATAAACTGAAACTGCTCAAGTGCACTGCTAAAGGATTCCGATTTCAATTTGGCTCTTCCCAGTTTTTCTCTGGACAAAAGAGCACTGTTTGCAGTAGAAGATCCGAATTTTCCCACTGCCATTTCAAAGAACTCAGCGGCAGCAGCTTGATCCCCATTTTTCTCCTCACAAATGCCCATTCGATAACAATCATCAGCAGAAAGAAGTCCCTTTGGCACCTTTCTAAACCCCTCTGCTGCCAGTTTGTAATTTCTCTGGTTAAAATAGGCTCTGGCCAAATCGAGAGAGACATCTGAGTCTGCGCCAGTGGAAGCTGCTATTTTGAGATAATTAACTGCAGAGTCTGCAACTCCTTTTTCAAGGTAAGCTTTACCAATTTTATAAGCGATCTGTCCATTCTGCTCTTTTTTGGATATTTTTTTCAATAGTGCAATCGATTTATCCCAGGCTTTTTCATTGAAATAAATCTGCCCCAGTTCCCTGTTGGCAATAGTGTTTGAAGAATCACTCTGAATCACTTTTTCCAGCGCCTTTTTAGCCTCAACCGAGCGGTTAAGGGAAATGCATGCACGGGCATACTCCCAACTGGCTTCAGCAGTAAAATTCTTCTGCAAAGCCTTCTGAGCCATATTCAAGGCATTATCAGGCTGGTTAAGGGTATTATAAACCTTTGCTGCACCAACTAAAGCATTATAATCTTCCGGATTCATCCTCCAGGATACCAAATAACAAGCTAATGCTTTTTCAGGCATTCCTATAGCCTCATTCGCTTTCCCTAATTGAACCCACACTTCAGGAGTTCTTTCGGTCATCTTTTCATCAGCATAGTCGATAGCCTCTTTATATTTTCCTGATGAAATAAGTTTGTTAAAAGCATCGTCTGCTTTCACTACCGAAACGAACGAAAACAAAATAACCAAATAACATGTAATTCCCAGAAAATCTGACCTGTTCCATTTTGCCTTCATTTCATGTCCCCTCTGAAATCATCGAGTGATAACTGGTATATTACTGAATTATAACATTTTCGCAAAAAAAAAACATACCTGAGAAATATGTTCTTATGTTACACTGGTCCGGCAAGCCCTGAGCTTTTCCATGCAAGAAGAGAAATATTGCCAATCAAATAAATTACCGGGATCCTGCTTGATCTCTTTTCGCAACCCCAACGCTACGGCACGTTCACCGGCAATCTGATCGTGCCCTACATAACTAAATGTTCTGCCATAACGCATTTCTATAGAATCACACAGGTTACATAATGATTTATACTGAAGCATTGTGAAACCACTCTTCTCCGTTGCCATCAATTCTATACCGATTGAAAAATCATTAACTCCAATCCGGTTGTCTGGCTCTGGCATGATGCTTCCTCCACAATGCCAGGCCTTTTTCTGTTCAGGTACCAGTTGAGTTGTAGTACCCCTTCTATCAATCAAATAATGACTGCTGACCCCAAAATCACAGAAAATGCCTAAAATTGCTCCTAAATCAAACGGATATTGCGGCTGCACCTGAATCGCACTTATGTAATGAATTACAATAACATCTATTTGCCCACCGCTGCGATCCTGCCAAAGCCGCTGTTTTCCTGATTCTCTGATCCTCTCCCCTATTGTCCTGTTACAAAACAAGAAGCGGTTATCGATATCTAACAACAATGTTTTAATTTTCATAAGTCCTCAGAAGGGGCAGGGCTCGTCCCTGCCCTCGGAACAGGCAGGGACAAGCCCTGCCCTAACAAGAATCTGCCTTATAGGACAGAGTCGATGCTGATGATTTTCCACTCTATTATATTATATTGTATTCATTATGTCACAAAGAACAGATGCAGTACTTATCACTGGCGGCTCTAAAAGGTTAGGTTTACAGTTTGCACTGAAAACTCTTGAACTTGGTTTCTCCGCAGTGATTCATTACCGCAATGACATAAGCGAAGCCCTGAAAACCATCAGCCCTAAAGAATTAAAAGACCGGGTACACTTCATACAACATGATCTCTCAGAAAAACCGGAACTGATTCTGGATAAAGCTCATAATCTACCGGTTAATCTGGTAGGTCTGGTCAATAACGCTTCAATATTTACTGAAGGTAACCTTGAAGACATAGATGACCTAAAAAAAATAATTTGGATCAATGCTTTGGTTCCAGCCCAAATTAACACCTTCTTCGCCAGGAAAATCAAAAAAGGATGGATCATAAACATCACTGATGCCATCATTGAAAAACCAAACAGTCGTTTCCAAAACTACCGCATTTCCAAGCAGCTCCTGCAGCAATTAACCCGTCAGCAAGCTTATCTTTTTGCCCCAAACCTCAGGGTTAATGCTCTTGCTCCAGGAGCGATGATCCCTGCATCAACAGAAGATCAACACTATTTTAACTCTTTATCCGAAATAATACCTATGCACACCACCGGAGATTTGCATTCATTAATGAATGCGTATGAGTTTTTAATTAAATCGCCTTATATAACAGGTGAAACAATCCGGGTGGATGGCGGATGGAATATCGTATCCTGATTCCGATGTAATGTTTAAATCGTATGAGTAATCGTCTGCGGGAATTTGGCCAGAATAAAAGGAATAACCCTGTTTATATGATAATGCAAAGACTGGAAAGCTTTCTGATATATATCAAACTTTCCACCCACAGGATCTTTTATTATTCCTTTACGACTTTCCTTGCCAGGCCAGCATCCAAGCAAAAAAGTCTGATGATAAACCTGTGGAAAAAAAACATGCAGAAATTCCTTGTGAACCGGTTCCATCACAAATATCAGATCACTTCTAGCCAGTTCTTCTCCAATCAGATGCCTGGATTTGTGAGTTGAGATATCTATATTGTTTTGCCTGCATACATCAATGGCCAATTCAGTTGCAGAATTTCCGTCAACACCATGGGTCCCCATTGAGGATACCAATATATCCTCTCTGGCAAGTTCAGATAAACGATGCTTTAAAATCCCTTCAGCCATGGGGCTTCGGCACATATTTGCAGTACATATAAAAATTATCGATGACACAGTTTCCCCTTAGCTTTAGATTTCTCAAGATGAAAATACTATTTTTTACTCTGAACCAGACGGATTCCTTAACGATGAAACCAGTCTGCTGTATAATAAAAATTATCCCAAATATTTCCACTGATCTTTAATATTGTAAAAGAGACCATGGATCTTTGAGTTGTATCATTTTAAATCTAATATAATTCAACAGGAGAATTATTATGGCCTTATCTAATGAAGAAAAGAGTATTATCGAAGAAGCACTCTCTATTTATCTGCAGATTATTTCCAGACAAGCCCCACCCGCCCAGGTACAGCAGATAGCCCAAATCGCCCAGGGAATCGTTAAGAAACTTGATAATATAGGTAACAGCCGAGGCCAGGGAGGCAAACCAGAAGGCATAACCGATGAATGGTATAAAAATGTGTGCACTAGCTGTGAGAAATTAACCATGGATGGCTGCTCAGATAAGGTTACCGAAAAATTTCCCGGAAAATGCGATCCAATACTTCACTATGAGAGAGACAAAATGCTCAAATCATCGAGTAGGAGGACTTAGCTCCTCCAACCTCTCATACCAAAAACGTAACCCCCCTTACGCTTCCACTTCAATTACTGTATCCACTCTCAAAAAACCATATATTGCCCTGCTAATAACGATATCTACATGCCAAATACGATCTGCGTCTTTCCAAAAACGATCTGCGTCTTACCAAAAACGATCTTTTACTTTCCAAATTCCATTTTTTCTTTCCAGATTCGATACATTTCTTTCCAAATTTCACTTTTTAGCTTGCTATAAGCAGCTAACATATTGCTAATAGGTAATACAAAACGGCCTGCAGGTATGTTTCAGAGACTAACAAGCACATTTTAGTAGTTATAAACCATTTTTTTAGCATTAAAAAGTATGTTCTAACATAAGGGTAGGAACTTCAGGCTTTCTCGATCATTTCAAAATACAAAGTATTAAACTCTGCTTTTTTCCTTATCCGAGTATATTCGTATCATAGTCTTGTTCTTTTTCGTGTGATCCGTGTTACCTCCAAAATTTGGTCGTAAGAATAAGGAAAAACAAATGAGGCTGCAATATTGTTTAATTGAGGGAAGTGATACTACCGACAAAAGAGGCGGAAAGTTAAATAAAGAACTAAAAAAAGGAGCTTTGGCAGGCTCCTTTTTTTAAAGAATTTTTAAGGCATAAACATTATTCGTTCCTGTTTTACACCCTTTACTTTCCCGGAACCATCCAAGGCTGTTAACTGAAGAATATAGGTTCCTGCAGCCAGACAATTTCCTTTATGTGCATCCCAGACAATGACATTCTCTCCAGGATGAAGATTTCTATCCACGTCTTTACGCCATATTCTTCGTCCGAGTTGATCATAAACTGTCATTCGGACCTTGCTAACACCAGAATAAGGCAACATAAACCGGATCTGAATTCTTCCCCGGAAGGGATTTGGATAAGCCTTCAGCAGGGAAAAATTAAACTTAGCAAAATTATTTTTCCAATTTGCAATATAGTTATCATCACCGATAACCAGAAATCTGTACTCTCTCTGACCAGCTCCGATTGAAAAACTATTATTCTGGTTCTCATAATTAGCAGCATCGGGATTGAAAACACAGGTTTTGTAGTTGGCAGGAATCGAACCCCAGTTCTCAAGTTCATAGTATACATTTTTGGATTTTGAATCAAAGTTGTCAAAAACCAGGGGAAAGCTTATGCCATTATCGTTTCTCTCATGTACCTGCACTATTCCATGCACACGATTGTTGTCTGAACCAAGCACACCAGCTCTGACTTTTGAGAACGATGGAGAGACTGGGAAACAATGTTTGTTTTTTCCTGGCGAGAAACCGCAATATACAGGTGAAATTAATTCATCATCGGTTCGGGCATTAATCGTTATGTTCCACTTTTCTGTATTACCTCTTTTTTCCAGCGGATTACTATTACCTCTCTCTTTTCTAGTAGACATTTTTTCGGTAATCAAAGGTATTCTAAGTTTTATATCCTCTTCACTGTTATTATGAATTGAGTAGCAGGAATCAGGCATCAAAACTTCACCTGAATAAGTAAACTTTGCTATATTGGGATGATAAATGACCTCGGTTTTATATCTTTCTTTATCATCTCTGACCCATTTATAAAAACCGAGTTCTTCAATTAAATTTTCCTGATTCTGCGCAGTTGAGTCCAGTATATCCTGGATTACCACATTGAAATGAACCGGCAGGGAGAAATCCGAGAAACTTTTTGCAGGGAGCACAATATCAGAAAATGTGTTTTTCAAAGGAAAAGTAACACCTTTTCCAAGGTTAATCGGCTTGGTTTCCCGGGTTTTGACCCAGAAAATTCGTCCCGGGGCGAAACTGAACAGGTCCTTATTCGCTTCCGAGTATTCCACCCAGTCATTGGGTTTTGTCTGATCAAGCCTGTTCCAGGTAAAAATCCTGAAATGAGTGTTGTCGTATTTCCACTCAGGTTCAGAGCTTATCTTTCCCAAGGCAACAGGTGTCGATGGAGAAAACAGAACTGAATGAGAAGAAACCGGATTCCATATATCTTTGACAATTGTGGCGTTGTTAACTTCCACAAAAACCTGACGTGAGACATTAATCCATTTTGTATTTCTTTCATCGGTCACCATCAGCCAGGCAAAAACACTATTTTCCTGGGATACATAAATAGAATCTATAGTAGTTACTACGGTGTCCTCATGCCATGAAGTCGTTTCAGAAGAAATCTCAAATAAAGAATCATCATTTCTATAAATAAACAGCCTTACTTTTGAATTGATGATATTGTC
>JAAYPC010000146.1 GCA_012519985.1 Fibrobacter sp. | reverse complement strand
TTCGATATTCGATATTCGTTATTCGATATTCGATATTCAATCATTCATTTTCCTCTCCCCCTCCGGACACTTCGATATTCGATATTCGATATTCGATATTCGATATTCGATATTCGATATTCAATCATTCATTTTCCTCTCTCCATCCGGACACTTCGATATTCGATATTCGATATTCGTTATTCGTTATTCAATCATTCTACTTCTGCCAACACCTCAGAATTATTATTGAGAAAATTATACAGTGTGGCTCTTCCCACCTTAAGAATCCTGGCAGCTTTGGCTTTGTTGCCACCAGCCTTGGCTAGTGCACTTTCCACCATCTCGGTATTAAGTTTCGGTTTACGTCCGACTTTGGGCCCACCATTACCGGTCAGCGGGACACTTGTGGTACTCAGGATTTCCGGTGGAAAATGCTCGGGCATAATCGTATTACCCCTGCATTTTATCATGGCATACTGTATTGCGTTCTGCAATTGACGAACATTCCCCGGCCAGGAATAGTTAATCATGACAGAGACAGCATCTTCGGAAAATGACATATCTGAACGGGAAAGTTTCTTTGCAGTTCTGGCCAGAAAATGACGAGCCAGTAAAATTATATCACTGCCTCTCTCCCTGAGAGGAGGAATCTCTATGGGGACCACTGCCAGACGATAATAAAGATCTTCTCTGAATTCACCGCGGCTGACCAATTCTCTGAGATTGCGGTTTGTAGCACAAAGGATTCTCACATCCACCCTTTTGTGAGTCTCGCTTCCTACCGGTTCCACCACTCCCTCCTGAAGGACTCTCAGAAGCTTCACTTGCATCTTAGGAGAGAGCTCCGCTATTTCATCCAGAAATAACGTACCCTTATCTGCCAGTTCGAATCGCCCCTTTTTATCCTTGATCGCACCGGTAAACGCTCCCTTTACATGCCCGAACAATTCACTCTCCAGTGTCCCTTCAGGCAATGCCCCGCAATTAACCGCCAAAAAGATTTTATCCCTGCGATCACTCTCTTTATGAATAGCAGCAGCCACCAGTTCCTTTCCGGTTCCACTTTCTCCTGTAATCACTACCGGGAAATCACTTATTGCCAGATCACGAATCATCTGAAAAATATTCTGCATCGAATAATCCTGGCCGATTATTCCTTCAAACGATTCCGTCTCTCCCAGTTGCATCTCCAACTCCCGAAGTCTGGTAGAATCGGAGATTACTGCCACCGCTCCTATGGTCTGTCCATTCTCATCCTTTAGCGGAAACCGGTTTATGTCAAGCTCCTTACGCCTGCCCTGTCCACCGGTAAAAAATGTGGGAAAATTACATCTGTTAACTTCAGCGGGAACTGAGCAATCATTGAAGATACATTTGTCACCACAGATATGAGGGCTGAAGATTTCATGACAATCCCTTCCCAGTATCTGGGCACGAGTTACACCGGTAATCTGCTCTGCACCGCTATTAAACAGAAATATCTTGCGGTTCAAATCATGGGCAATGATTCCTTCCTGGAGGCTGTCGATGACACTGCCCAGATACGTACTCTGCCTTTGAAGCGCTTTAAGAAATCCGTGCTCGAAAAGAGAGCTTAAAAGCATCCTTAACTCATTTGAGAGCTGTTGCCATAGCGCAAATTCCCCGCTTTGAGGTTCAATTATTTTCCAGTGGATAACAGGTGGAACACCCTGGAAAAGCGGGCACTGCTGCGAAGTTAATAATCCCAGCACAACCACCAGATCAAAGGTCTGCCCGGAGATCGATTCAAAGGTTACCCGATCAAATGCAGGTATATGCATTCTATCAAGAGCGGTTCGGGTCATCTCAGGGAGTGCTTCATTGTAAAGCCCTGCACTCGCTATTTCCACGTTTTCATTTGAATAGTCCTGCGCAAGGTATGCGGCAATGGCTGACAAGCTATGATTGGTGTCCAGGAAAAGAAGTTTATATCTCATAATTTTTTACTGGATATAATATCCTTTATTTTAGATGAATATTTTCTGTTAGGTAACTATTCAGGTATCTGTTGACCAAAAACAAGGCAAAAATATCAAATCGGAAGCAATCAGAAATATCAAAACAATATCTAATCAGAAGTAATATGATAAAAATATCTGAACGAAGAATCGGAAGTAAAAAACTCCATGTTCTTCAAGGTTTATCTAAACAGGCATTAACTTTCTGATTCTTTTGCTGATAGTTTCTGATTTCTTGCCGGTTATTTGTTTCAATACTGAGCAGTTACTCAATTTCCATAATTTCTGGTAAATCAAACAAGAACTCCGGCATATCGTGCCATCTCATTTCTGACACGGGGAATAAGCCTGGGAGTTATGCTCAAAGAGTGAATTCCAGAGTCCAGAAGCCGGGTTGGCATCCCTTCTCTTCCTGCCATTTCACCACAAATAGAGAGTGGTTTGCCATGTTTACGGGCAGTTTCGCTTAAAGAAGAAAGCATTTCCCAGAGCACAGGATGTTCAGGATTATAGTCCTGAGAAACCAATTCATTTGTTCTGTCTATTGCAAAAAGATACTGGATGAGGTCGTTTGATCCTATACTTCCGAAATCGACCAGTTCATAGATCTTTGAAGCCTGCAGGAAAGCGCTTGGTACTTCAAACATAGCTCCAAACTCAATATTTTTCCTATCGCATTGTACCTCTTTCAGAGCAGAATCTGCTGCATCAAGCAATGCCTTCATCTGATTCACATCGATAACCATCGGAAAGAGGATTTTAATTTTATTCATGCAGCTTACCTTTCCCATGGCACGTATCTGAGTCTGGAAAAAATCCGGGTTTCCCAGAAGAAACCTTGAACCTCTCCATCCCAGATAGGGGTTGGCTTCCTGTTTTATTCTGAGAAATGGCAGTGGTTTGTCACCACCGATATCGAGCATGCGAAAAGTGACCGGTTTTCCATGCATCATATCTGTTACTTTCAGATAATAATCATACTGTTCCTGCTCAGAGACCAGTCTGCCGGCTTTGATAAATAAGATTTCTGTGCGGAACAGCCCTACTCCATCAGCACCAACTGCCCAGGCTTGCTTAACATCGTCGATAGTACTGGCATTTGCCAGAACCTCCATACCTGCGGGTGAGCCCAGCACACATACCGTTTCGGACTGAACCGGTTCCACCGGTACAAGTGATGAGATGGTTTCCGGATTTGGATTATAGTAAACCTCTCCATCATCACCATTTACAAGCAGAAAATCGCCGCATTTCACATAATCCATTATTCCGGCAATGCCCGATACTGCGGGAATGCCCAGAGAACGGGCCATAATAGCCGCATGAGAAGTTATTCCGCCATGTTCGGTGACAAATCCCATTACCTTTTCCAGATCCATGTGCACGATCATATCCGGAGTCAATTCTTCGGCAACTATGATCCGGTTTTGTCCGTGTTTACAATGCTCCTGTCCATGACATACGAATCCACTTCTTTTATCACTGAGTTTTCCCAGAAGCCTTCTTCGAATCTCCCCGATATCCGTAGCCCTTTCTCTGAGATATTGATTATCCAGAGACGCAAACTTCTCCTCGTAGCTGCTCATTACATCCGAGATTGCCCATTCAACATTCTTTTTCTCTTCTTTTACCATCCCCCGCACCGCAGCAACCACTTTGGGATCGTTCATGATATGTTTCTGGGTAAGAAAGATCTCAGATTCGGCTTTACCGACTTTTTCGGCTACATCGGATGCGATCATATTGAGTTCATGTGAACACTGGTTCAGAATCTCTTCATAACGCAAGAGATCCTTCTCTACAGCATCTTCATTGGTAAGTGAATATTGTGGAACTGCCTTGTGGCGTTCTGCAGAGTAAAGGCAGATCCGTCCAGCCACTCTTCCTGAACTGATGGAGATGCCCTTGAACTTGATCTGCTTTTTTCTATCGTGCACAAATTGATTCATGCTGCAACCCTTCTGAAATCGATCATTCCCACCCTGCACAAAGAGAAATCAAACCTCACAGGATCGCAGGGATCAATACGACTTAAAGCCAGGGTAATCTGTTCGGCCATCTGCCAGTCAGCACTTTTTCGCTGGGTCAACCCCAGAGCTATAGCAATACTGGCGATATGAGTATCAACGGGGATAATCAGTTTTGATGGAGAGATGTTTTTCCAGATTCCAAAATCGATAGAATCATCAGGTCTAATCATCCATCTTAGATACATATTCATTCTTTTGCAGGCACTTCCACTTTCCGGCGATGGAAAAAGGTACTCAAAACTCTTCTTTCTGCTTCCAATAAGTTTTTCCCCCTGCTCTTTAAAAAAGCGGGTAAAATGATTTAAAGATTCTTTGGTAGAACAGTTTCCGGATTCGGAAAAAAGATTTCCAATTGAACCGTACTCTTTCAAAATCACAGAGATACACTCCATCAAAGCAGAAAGATCGATATGGTCGTTAAAGCGGTGTTTAAACCCTTTAAATACTCTTTTTTTCTCAGAATAGTCGGTTTCTTTAACAAATTTGGCTATTTGCAAACCGGTTTTCTCAAATACCCACTCACAATTACGAATTATTATCTCAGCTCTTCCGTAGGCCAGCGCCGAAGCTACCAGTCCTGCAATTTCACGATCTTCTGGTGAACTGAAACGGTGAACACACCAAATCGGATCGGTACTCAAAAAGGCGGGTGTGTGGTATTTTTTATAAAAAAATTCCAGTTTTCTTTTCAACTCATCTGGTGACATTTACATACTCGCACCCACAGAAGATCAATGCCGCTGTTAGTTCAACACCAATTATTACGTTTTAAACATAAATGTATTAAATCGGGATCAATTTTTTTTTCGATACAGCAAAATACTATATAATCAGTAAAAATTCGAAAGCTTTTCGAAAAATTTATAGACATATTTTCAGAAACTTAAGTTATTATCTTAATATACAATGATTCAGATTTTCAGGAGAAATCCGGAAGCTAATCTAACAGTTGATTTTTCCGGAGATAGATACACTTAAAAGCAGCCGGATTCCTGAATGCAATGAAGAATTTCCAGACATCATGTAAAGGTGTCTATGCTATAAAAAAAATTGCATTCGATTTCAATCTTTCTTTATTTGTTTTTTGAATATCAGATTACTGAAATGATTATTATTTTAGTTTATAACAGTGCAATAAAAAACCGATTCCAGGTCTTTTTTTGCTATTACGCCAGTAGTTCTTTTCAAACCCTTAGATAATGATTCTATGAAAAAAATTCTGTTGTTTTTTATAGTTGCGGTCCTCTTGAATTCAGATGTGCTACATGCTGGCTCTCCGGCTAAAGAAAACGAGAAATATCTCAGCCAGTCTTATGTGGACTCCTCAATCGGAAAGGCTTTTTATCTTCTCACCGAAGCAACCAGTATGGCTGGAGTCGGGTTCAGGCAAAAAGAGGCGATCGATGAAGCCCGCAGAATAGCCCAGAATTTAAAACAACTGGCCAAGGGCGACCCCAATGAGCGTTATGTACTATGGAAAGCAAGCGAACTGGAAGCACAGCTTTATCTTGAAGAAAAAGATCTGGTGCTTCAGCAGCTCAACAAAGGCAATATTTCTGTCAACCAGCTCATATCCCGTTACAATCTTGAAGTAGGCAGAGTGCGGCCGGATTTTGCTTCCCTTAAACGGCTTCACATGCAAATAAGCCAATTGGATAATACAAAAGCCAATGAGATGGCCAGTTCCTACAACAAACGTCATCGTGCGATTTCCAGAGAACTTCTTTTCTCTCTGGAGAAAGCGATTATGTCCGGTGATCTGAAAAAAGCCCGTGAAGAGCTGGGATATTGCCTTAGAAATAAAAATTACCTGGGAATAAGCGACTACAAATACAGTCAACTTGAAAAGAAAGTGGAAGGGCTAACCCTGGCAGTCGAAAGAAAACCATCTATAGAAAAAGATCTGACCGAGGCAAGAAACGACCTGAAACAGAACCGTCTGCAATCCGCCCGGGATAAAATAGCCTCTGCAAAACACTACTTTTCCGGAATCAAAATGTATCTTCCCCAGGATGAGTCTACCAGTATCTCCTCCAGTATAGAACTCACCTCCAGACTTCTCAGCTCCAAAGAGGATTCTTTGGTGCAGGTCAATCTCAGCATACTTAAACATAAAGGAGTGCAGGCAGCCAACGATTACCTGAAAAACACATTGAGGCCCGCAGGTGTCAGCCGCGACAAGGCAGCTTACGTGGATAATGCGATTCTTAGTATTTCTTCACCGGATACCAGCAAGATTAGCCGGGAAATCGGCAAGATGGCAGCCAGTGATGATTTTGAGAACAGCGCTAACTCCACCGCACTGACAGACCTTCTGGCTTCAGCTAAAAGAAAAGCCCAACAGAAAATGGATAGTATACAAGCGATAGAGAATGCCAGACTCAGAGAGCTCCAGATCGAAAATGCCAGACAGGACAGTATACTGATGGTTACCCAGGCTGCTTTACGTAAGAATCAGGACAGTGCCACCAGCCTTTCCATTCACCTTTACACGCTTCTTGAGAATAACAAAGCCGGTCAGGCAAAGAAACTTTTCACCCAGAATCGGCCGTTTCTTTATAAATACATGTGGCGGGATGCTTTCGACATTCTGGAATCCACCCTGAAGCAGTTTGACACCTCACCAGTGGAAAATGTGGTCACCGTCTCTTATGTGCCTTCAGCACCATCTCAGAAGACCCAATACACACAGGAGCAGATATTTGAAGCCAACCAGCAGAAGGCACAACAGGAGATCATCAAGATTTACACCATGCTGGAAAACAATCAGGTCGTTGCAGCCTATAATCATTTCAGTAAGATCCGTTCTCCATTGCAACGCTATCTGGATAAAGAGGTCTTTAACATGCTGGAGCTTACTTTGACCGAGGCTTATAAAACTTCATCTTCATGGTAAGCAGAAAAAGCTGAGCTCACTAATTATCTTTTTTAAATTTTACAGAATCACCTCTGCATATTTAATGGCGCTAATTTTTCATTCCTTCTCTCTTTTTCTTATGTACTGCTCAGAACTGATACCCTTTGGATATTTCGTTCACACTGTCATCCCATGAAATGATCCACTTTGTTAAACCCTGATTTCAACTATTCATTTTTTCCAGCAGTTATTAGCCGGCGCACTTTGATTTGGTAAATTAATTCTTTTGCTGACATGTTGTCATTAACTGAATATGATGTTAAAATGGATAATAGCTATGTGATCTTTAATATTGTTATATGCCTTATAAAATTTTTTAACTGAGGTGTAAATATTATGCTTGAATTAGCAGGGTATAAAGTTGGCGATATTGCATATAATAGCTCCAGGACAACCATTTGCCATGGTGTGCGAAATTCTGACAATAAAAAAGTCTTGATTAAATTTCATAATAATGAGCACCCTACCATAGAAGATTTAATAAGCATAAAAAGAGAGTATATGATTGCATCCAAAAATTATGGTGATAATGTAATTAAAGTATACGAAGCTATAAATTGTAAAAATTCTATTGCTATAGTTTTTGAGGACTTTGGAGCACAGTCGTTAGCAGAATTGTTAAAGACAAAGAAACTTGATTTAAAAAAAAAGCTGTTTGTTGCAGTTAATATAGCTGAAGCTTTGGTGCAGGTTCATAAACAGGGTGTTGTTCATAAAGACATAAATCCTTTTAACATTGTTTGGAATTTTGAAACAGATGAGATCAAGCTTATCGATTTCGGTATTTCATCAGAATTAATGGATAAGGGTCATATCAATCCAAATAAATTTGAGGGAACTTGCCTGTATGTTTCTCCGGAACAAACCGGAAAGATAAACAGAATTGTGGATTTCCGATCCGATTTATATTCTGCCGGTGTAACTTTTTACGAGATATTCACTGGAAAGCCTCCTTTTGAGGGTGATGAACTGGAAATTATCTACAGCCATATCGCAAAAATGCCACTTGAGCCAAAATTTGTTTGTAACGAAATACCATCTACCATTTCCGACATTATTATGAAGCTACTGTCTAAAAATGCAGAGGACAGATATAAAACGGCTTCGGGTTTGAAAAGTGATTTGCAATATTGCCTTGAAAATATTTATTCCAGCGGAAAAATTAACAATTTCCTGATTGCACAAAAGGATGTGTCAAACAGGTTTGAAATTCCACAAAAGCTCTACGGAAGAGAAAACGATCTGATTAAAATAAAAAATTTACTGAATGGTTCGATAGAAAACCATATAAGGATGCTTATTGTTTCAGGTTATCCAGGTGTTGGAAAAACCGCTATAATTGAAGAAGTTTCTCAGGAGTTTTTTTGTAAAGGCAGCAGATTCATATCCGGCAGATTTAGTCAATTCGAACGAAATAATCCTTATAGTGCAGTAAAAACTGCATTTGGAACACTGATAAAAAACCTATTGTTGGAAAACAACAAGCTGGATTTTTGGAGATGTTGTTTGGAGAAGGCATTGGGAACAAATGCCGGTATCCTCGCTGAAATTATTCCCGAACTGGAACTGATTATCGGGAAACAGCCTGAAATAGGTAAAATAGAACCTATTGAAGAGAATGCCAGAATAAAGTCGGTTTTAATCAGTTTCATAAAAGTTTTTACAGACAAAGATAATCGTTTAATTCTGTTTTTAGATGACCTTCAATGGAGTGATCTGTCATCTATTAACTTATTAAAATACCTCTTATCATCGGATGAAATAGAGAACT
>JAAYPC010000145.1 GCA_012519985.1 Fibrobacter sp. | reverse complement strand
GTTGATTTCACAGATACCATCCGCATAGACATTGAAAGTTCCTGTATCTGGCGCATAATCATATTAGCCTGATTGATCTTGGTATGTAAACTCTGACTTGTTGAACCTCTGACCGCGGGGTCTGCTGTCAGCATTGATTGAGCAATGACCGCTTCTCCTATTGCATCGATAAGCTGATCCAGACGGGCTACCGGTACCCTTACTGTTTCTTCCACATTTTTTGGAAGCTTAATCCCTTTTTGCACAACAAGCGCATCATTGATTTTCTTTTCTGGTATATTATTTTCCTGAACTAATATCTCCCCGATTTTACGAATATCTCCTTGATTTTGAACCTGAAGTGCATTCTCCAGTATATCTTCAGAAATATCTCCTCTTTCAATTAGAATCTCACCAAGCAGTTTTTTTGGTTGTATAGTATCTTTGGATACCGCATCACTCAACTTTTTCATTATTGAATGGTAATTTTCCGGAATTTTATATGGCTCACCTTTTAAATGCAATTCAATATTATTAATGAATTCTTTAAGACAATCCATTGTTCCCAATAAAAGATCTATCAGAGCAGAATTCAGTGTAATTTTCTTTTGTCTGGCTTGATCCATTAGATTTTCCATTGCATGTGCCAGAGACGCGACATCTTTCAAATTCAAAAAACAAGCCACTCCCTTTATCGTATGACAGGCTCTGAAAATACAGTTAAGGTGTTCGGGTTTACCCCGATCTGATTCAAGCTCCAGAAGATGACATTCTGCATTATGAATGTGATCCCGTGATTCTGTAATAAAATCACTTAATAAAGAAGTATCCTGATTGCCAATGAAATCATTACTACATTGTGATTGTTGGCCTGGACTCTGTGATTCTTCAGTTGTGGAATGCAACAAGTTTTCAAATATATACTTTCTTTCCTTGTCCTCAATTCCTGGAAATCTGTTATTATCATACTGAAGAATCTTCTTTCCAAGAACATCTTTCAGACGTAACATATTCTCCGATGAAAATTCATTCTTCTCAATTGCAGCTTCGACCTGATGAATTAATGATTCATATACCTGAAGATTAAGTACTCCAAACTCACCTTTCATCGTGTGAAGTATCCGCTTAATGTCTGACAGCTTCTCAGTAGATCCGTTTTCCAGACTCAAAGCTTTTCCTTCCAGATCTTCCAGCACTGATTGGACAGATACTATGAATTTATCCACCAAATCAACTGCATCTTCCAGAACTATAACCTGTTCCATATTATCAGGGTTTATAGTTGCAGTCTCAGCAACTGGCCCCTCTGCATTTCCTGCTGGAAATGGATATTTGAAATCTGGCATTTTTATCAGTTCATTCATTTTTAAAATGCCTTCATTTAATCTTTTATAGCCAGATTCAAATGGCACATCATTTAACAGTATGGTTTCAACCAATTTGGATGCTCGTAATGCCAGATTAGTAAATTGAATTGAATGAGATTTGACCGAGCACAAATTTTGCAGTTCTGATAAGATATCTGTTAGAATTCTCAGATCTGTCTTTTCTATAAGTGGGAGTTGGTCTGTAATTTTATTTAAAATTGCAGCTACACCATTTTCAGAAATATGGTTCACAAACTCTCCTTTTCGTTCATCCAAGAATAGATCACTATGACAGGATTTTATCGAGAGATGATATACTTAATTTTATTTTGACCATCTTATTGCATCTTATCTTTTGACAGTCTTCTATAAAATCAGATTTTTTATTATATAGCTCTTCAATACCAGCTTCAACCTTTTTTTCTGAAGCAACATCATATGTAAACCTTGTCCTTTTCTGACAGGAAGGATTTAAAAATCATAATGGCTTTGCAAATTATTGCATTACAGAAAAATTACTGGTTTTATATTCCAGTCAAAGGACTGTCTTACTTTATTAGTGAAAATTGAGTTGAATCATTGAATAACACCATTACTTTAACATTGGTCGATTCTTTGGAGATCAATCTATAAGTAGCATTTCGATTATAGAATTTGCGACTTTGCTCACACTCTATTGCGGATAATAAAAGTGGATTTCACAAGAATTGTCGGTTTTTGGTTTAATATCTGGAAGAAAAATGTTAGTATTACTGAAGTCCAGATAATTCTGATCTAACTCCGATGATTCTTACAAAGGAAATCCTTAGCGAGGTCCCTGAAAGAATTACCTGATTTAGATCTGATAAAAACTTTTTTTAAAATAACATGCCCGATGCACCTTTAATGACAATCTTTAAAAAGAAAACCATTATTACATTTATCTCATGCAGCCTTCTTTTATTTCTAATTGCAGGTGTTTTTACCTACAGGAAGCTGGCAATCTGGCTCTTTCTTGCAGATCCATTACCTGAAAACCTGAATTATATCTGCACCTTCGCCGGATCTTCCGATCGGGAACCATATTCAATCGAACTGCTCCAAATATTTAAAGATGCTGTTTGGGTTGTTAGCACCAATAATTCCCAACTGAAAATATTGGCTTCACAAAAAAGAATAGACTCCAATCGAATAAT
>JAAYPC010000019.1 GCA_012519985.1 Fibrobacter sp. | reverse complement strand
TAAATCCGACCTGGCAAACTGTTGGTTTCTCCGATAAACCCTCGTTGACAGTCAACGTGGGGGACAAATTATGAACCCGATCAACTCTGCATGGTATACCCAACCTATTTTATTCTGACAAATCCTTCGCTGGTTGTACCCACCAACTCCGTATTATACATAGGAAAGATCGAGGCACAAGGCCAGAAAAAGGTACCTTTGGTCACCGAACGCACCAGATAAGTATATTGAAATTCCCCGGCGTTCACATTTCTTATGGAAACAATCATTCTGTCATCTTTAATTTCTTTATAATTAACAGGATCATCACTGCATGTATAATAACCTGATCTCTTGTTATTAGTATAATTAGAAGATACATTAGCAAAGGATGTATTTATAATTTCCATACCAGCCGGAACCGGATCATCAATTACCACGTCATAAAACCTTGAAACAGAACTATACTCTAACTCGATTTTATATACCTCACCTGATGCCAAGCGAAGCGTATCCGGCGGATTTTCATTGTATACAGCCAGGGGAACACTGTCATTATAACGGTATATCTTCCTGTTAATGGCAAGTCCCCGGTTGTATATGGGTTTGGGTGATTTTGACAGATTATAAGAGTACTTTATAGTGTAATAGAGAAAGTTTTCATTATCCTTGAGAATACAGATATCATTTTTACCCACGTTCAGATCACAGATCGGTATATGGATGGTAATCGGTTTACTGATACAAGATTCAGAGAGACAACTGAAATAGCTTTTTTCCGTTGGCTGATAAAGACAGCGTGTAAGCAGATGTATCTGCCTCATACTTTTTGCAGTAAAAAGCAATAGCATCAAGAATAGAAGAGGTCTCGTAAGTGTTACCCCATCTTCCCTCCTGATTCATTTCTGAAATCAGATATCTTACAAGTTTTGGTATCAGAGCATTATCAGGTTCCATTTCAAGAAGCAGCTTGATCAGTTCAGCCTCTGCAAGATTTTTAGAATTATAAAATGCCCTCTCAAAAGGAATAGAATCCCACATTTCACTTTCTTCAAAATAAACGATATTTTCTTTTACCTTAATTTTATTACATATTTCATGCAGTTCGGATAATGCTTTTTTTCTATGTGGAGTTTTATTGAGTAGTGCAAGAAGTTTTAGTCGAGCCAATAAGCAAAGCGAATCTTTATAATTATAAATTTGTAATAAATGTTTTATTTCACAATCGTCCGGTTTTGTAAGATTACTCAAACCGTAAAGAGAAAACAGAGAACTCTCTGAATATTTGAATTTCATATTTTCTTCATAGCAGAATTCAATTGGCATTTGACTTATAATATATTCGGTCAGTTTTTCAGTATCGACAGGAAATGAGTAACCATATTGTTTACATAATTTATACAGGTATGCGACATCGATTGATAAATATTTATCTGAAAAGTCATCACTTCCCCAGTATTTAAACCCTCCATCTTCATGCTGGAGCAAAACAATCTTTTTTAAGTTCTTTTCTATGGTATCTTTGAGGGCTGCCGATGAAACATTTATTATCTCTGGTTTGTTATTCGCTAAATATCTGATATGCATCAAAGGTTTAAGTCTGCTTAAGGTTTGCTCAAGGCATCCATAAGGATATTCGATTAAATAATCAAGTGGTTCTTTTAATGTTGTCAGAATTGAGTTTGAAACTTCAATCTCTACTCCCCCTAAATCTTTTCTGATATCTTGTGGAACATTAATTTGATAAGAGACACTGTCAACCATTTCTCCTGCACAGGAAAGTTTCTCTACAGGTGGAATAGGACGAATGGTAAGAGGAACACTTATTCCGTCTGAAACAGATCTACCTTTTTCATCTTTCGTTTTAGCTGTTCCCATGAAAGTAAGCTGTACAGATCCTTCTGATTTAGCTTCGAATGAGAACAATTTTATTTTTGTTTCACCAGTTCTGAGTTTTAAGAGATTTTGGGTACTTTCTCCCTGAAAGATTTCAAGAGCGCCATCAGATAATATATTGGAGGTTGTGTTTACGATAAGACTTTCTTCAGTTCCGTTAGTTATAGAAAACCCGGCATTAAACCGGTCACCATATCTGGCAAATTTGGGCAAAACGGGTCGGATTGTAAGCGGTTGTTTTACTACAATGCTTTCTTCACCATACCCAAAAAGGTTGTTTTCACCTACTGCCACTACCATTATTCTCCATGTAGTGCAATTATCGGGTAGTGTAAAACTAAATTTAGCTCTACCTTTATTGTCCGTCATCAATGTTGAATTGTAATATGCAAGTTTACGAAAATCCTGCCTTATCATGGTCTCATGAGAGGCATCACTTTCTGTTTCTGCAATTAGATT
>JAAYPC010000144.1 GCA_012519985.1 Fibrobacter sp. | reverse complement strand
TAAATTCCAGGGAGCAACCGCTAAGAAAAAGGGTAAAGAGGAGAAAAAGTAACAGTGATTTCATTTATTGCCTCCCTCAAAAAAAGGAAATGACAGAAAGGACACTGATCAATGACAATATAGTTTAGTAACAAGAAGGAGAGAGAATCTAAAGGACCTTCATTGACAAGGCTGGTACTATTACTTGGGGATCATTTGGGTTGCTTATTGGAGCATAATCTATGCCAGACCTGCGCCAGGGATTCTTTTTTCTTGAAATCCTCTTACCCCAGAGGTGGTTTTTTGATATGTTAATTCTTCAACTCTGGGGTACTCTGGTAATGTATATTGATTATCGCACAAAGCAATTTTTGCTTTTGGCGTGCAGGCACTCACGGCATCCCTGTCTCTCTCTGTAATCCAAAGGAGTAATTTCATAATGATGATATCAAAACGTATCCTTCAAGTAATCGCACTCTTTCTTTTTACGCTCTATCCAGCAGTCCTGCATGCCGACGCTTCGCTTGTTGGCTTCAAGCTTCGCCTTGGCGGAAGATACGACAATGTCCGCATGTGTGTGGCAACGCCGGCAGGAGTTAAAGGAGGCATTGCTGCCGACATCTCCCTTTTCACTGATATTCCCCTTGAATATGGAGCAACGGTTCATTTGGACCTTCCTGTAATCCGGCCTATTCTTTTTGGACTTGCCTTTAAAATGCTGCAGTTCGAACCATCAGTGGCGCTCAGGTTTTCGGGTCAATCTGTTGACAGAATCGGGTGGATAGCAGGGCCTGTTCTCGGAATTTCGCTGCATTATGGTCCCGATTACGAGTCCGAATCTTCGGGAGATAACCGTACAGCAGATTTTTTCGCATTCGGTCCCATTGTCGGCGCATATGTCGGGCTAAACTTCCATAGACCGGGAGAAAAATTCGATTTTAGTCTAGGAGTATCGCCCTATGCCACTTCCCTATTTGGTCTTCGGGATCCAGATAACCATAAAGGTATTGTCATCGGAGGGCTTGTCGATGCCAGCTTCAGGTTCAACAAGACAAAACGATGAAGTAAGTAAAAGAAGTATAGTGAATCTCTCTTCCTTTACATCTCACTTAATTTTCAGGTTCTCTTTGACAAGATTGCTGCTATTCTATCACAATCTATACCATTACTGTGTCAGAGAATCATTTTTTCAAAATTATCTTACCCCAGAGGTAATTTTTTGATCTGTTAACTTTTCACCTCTGGGGTAAATCTCTTGGGAAACTCCAGAATACGCTCAAAGCTCCATTATTTGAATATCGAACCGATTGCAAGCGGTGCAGAGCTTTTAAGCCGAGGTACTTCTATCAGTGATGTGGGTTTGATTGTCGCGAATCAGATGAAGATCATTCCCAACTTATTAAACAGGTTTGTCCTGAAATATCTGCTTTCGCGGAAACGCGAATAATAGAAAGCATAACCTGTGCCAGATATTCTTTTTCCGGAACTCTTTCTCCCCAGAGGTAATTCTTTATCTTTTAACTTTTCACCTCTGGGGTAAATCTCTTGGGAAACTCCAGAATACGCCCAAAGCTCCATTTTTTTGAATATCAAATCGATTGCAAGCGGTGCAGTGCTTCTAAACCGTGGTTACTCTATCAAAGATGTAGAATTGGTTGTTGCAAAACAGGAGAAACTCAACTGTAATGAGGTAAAAAGAAGTTGTTTGATGCTGATCTGACATCTCTTATATTCTCTTTTACACAAGCTTCACCATGATGGCAGTTACATAAGGTTTACCGTGTTAAGATAAAACGCTATCAAAAGGCCTATAAAGACTGATCTGGAATTATCTTGGATAATTTTTCCCAAAATTAAAAGGAGGCTAGCCATGAAAGAGAGCATTGCTACAAGGGTAGGCAGGATTGTGAGCGGAGGTGCAAACAAATTGATTGATATGCTTGAAAATGCCGCACCGGAAATGGTACTTGAGGAAGCATTGAGGGAAATTGATGAAGCAATCTATGATGTAAGAACGGAACTAGGGAAAGCTGTAGCAAGGAAACATCTTGCCAATTCACGGTTGATCGAGATGAACAGGTCTCATGATGAGCTAACAGAAAAGGTTCAGTTTGCTCTTGAGCAGAACCGTGAAGACCTGGCGGAAGCAGCTATTTCAAAACAGCTTGATATTGAAGCACAGATACCGGTTCTGGAAAAATCTATCAGCGAATTAGGGCAGCAGGAAAAGGAGATGGAGAAATATGTTTCTGCGCTTCTGGCAAAAAAACGTGAGCTCTCCCGGGAATTGAAGGAATTTAGAGATTCTCGTGAAAACACAGTAAAAAGTAATGTAACCGGGACAAATGCATACAGTGGTGCTGAATTAAAAGTGAACAAAGCTGAATCGGTATTTGACCGTATACTGGAAAAAAACGCCATTGCATCAACTTCATTAATAACTGAAAGCAAGCTTGCGGAACTTGAAGATCTCTCCCGGATAAACAGGATTAAGGAACGTCTGGAACAGTTTAAATCAAAGGCTCAATTATGTTAGCCTTCCTGCTGGCTGGTGATAATATTCCTTTTACTGTATCTCTTTCGGTAATGCTTGGAATAGCATTTCTGGAAGGTGTCGGTTCGGTAATAGGATTTGGGATATCCGGATTTCTCGATTCATTAGTTCCGGATGGAAATATAGATATATCCGACGGTTTGGAAACCGGCTCTGTTTTCAGTTCACTGTTAGGATGGATCAGGGTTGGAAATATCCCGCTTCTTGCCTTGCTTGTTATGACCCTTACATTGTTTGGACTCTGCGGGCTTTTTGTCCAGGCAATTGTAAAAAGCACATTTCATTTTCTGATTCCCTGGTATATTGTGGTCTGGCCGGTTTTCTTCTCTATTCTTCCACTGGTCCGCTTATCTTCAAGACTTCTTTCCAGGATAGTGATACGAGAGGAAACAGATGCTGTTTCTGAAGATTCGTTTGTCGGGCAAGTCGCCACTGTTACTACAGGTAAAGCGCTGGCAGGACAACCTGCTGAAGCCAAGCTGAAGGACAGATTCGGGCATACTCATTATGTGATGATCGAACCGGATAATCCTGCTGAATTTTTTGTAAAGTCTGAGTATGTTCTTTTAGTAAGCCGGACTGGATGTTTATTTAAAGCTATTCGTGCACCTGAATCAATTGTCAAAAACATCTAAACTTTGAAGGGAGCCCTTATGCCTGAGATTACAAATTTCACAACTATTCTTATGACCAGTGGAATTATACTTGTTTCTCTTCTTGCCATAGGATTGATACTTGCTAAACTTTACAAGAGATCCTCCAAAGAGCTTTCTTATGTTCGTACCGGGCTTGGAGGGCAGAAAGTAATCATGAATGGTGGAGCGCTTGTTTTTCCGGTTTTTCATGAGGTAATTGCAGTTAATATGAATACTTTGCGACTTGAAGTGCGCAGGTGCAATGATCAGGCCTTGATCACAAGAGACAGGATGCGTGTAGATGTGACAGCGGAATTTTATGTTCGTGTTAAACCAACATCTGAAGCAATAGCCAATGCAGCACAGACGCTTGGAAAACGTACTGTAGATCCCAAGGAATTAAAGGAGCTTGTTGAAGGTAAATTCGTTGACGCTTTGCGCGCAGTTGCAGCAGAAATGGCAATGGAAGAACTTCACGAACAACGGGTAAGCTTTGCACAGAAGGTTCAGTCGGCTGTTTCTGAAGATTTACACAAAAACGGACTTGAACTCGAATCGGTTTCGTTGACTTCACTTGATCAGACAAACAGGGAATTTTTTAATCCTAATAATGCATTCGATGCACAGGGTCTTACAAAGCTGACAGAAGAAATTGAAGCAAGACGCAAACAACGCAATGATATTGAACAGGACACCGAAGTTGAAATCAGACAGAAAAATCTAGATGCGGAATTGTTGAAGCTTGAAATATCCAAAAAAACTGAGTATGCCCGTCTCTCTCAAAACCGTGAAGTGGAAGTCCGTAAAGCTCAGGAATACATGGAAATGCAGAAGCAGCAGGCTGAAAATAAACGTCTTGCTGAAGAAGCCGATATTGAAGCCCGTCAGAAGGTGGAGCTTACAAAAATTAACGCAGAAAAAATTATTCAGCAGGAGCAGATTGAAAGGGAGCGTTTTCTAAGGCAAAAAGAGATCGAAAAGGCTCGAGATATCCAATCAGCAGAAATTCTGAAAGAAAAAGATGTTAAGCTTAACGACCAGGAAAGGCAGATTGCTATTGCGGAAAAGTCTAAAGCTGAATCAACTGCACAGGCGCAGGCTGATCAGGCACGTGCAGAGGCTGTCAGAGCAGAAGAACAGGTCATCACGGCAAGAGAGACTGAAGTTGCTAAACGTAGAAAACAGATCGAGCTTATTGAGGCTGAACAGGCAGCACAGAGAGAAGCTATTGGGATAACAGTAGCAGCTGAAGCAGAAAAACAGGCTGCGAATGACAAGGCTGAGGCAATAAATATCGGGGCCGAAGCTCAAGCTGCAAAAACAAAAATTATTGCACAGGCACAAGCAGAATCAGAAAAAATTCTTGCTGAGGCCTCAAAGCAGAAATTCCTTGCTGAGGCAGAAGGAAAGCGTGCTTTACATGAAGCTGAGAACCTTCTTTCATCTCAGATAGTTGACATGAAGATACGTCTGGCTATAATTGAACATCTTGCTTCTATAATAGCTGCAAGTGTAAAACCGGTCGAAGCTATTAAAGACCTGAAGATCATACAGGTTGAGGGACTGACAGGTGGAGGTGGTCATTTTGACAAAGAATCTGTATCACAGGGCAGTTTCGCAGATCAGCTTGTAAGCAGCGCTCTGCGCTACCGGGGGCAGGCTCCACTTGTTGATGCGATACTGAAGGAGATAGGAGTTACCGGTGGCGATCTGAATAATCTGACTTCCATTCTAAAAAAACAGGAAACTGTGAAAGACCCGATAGCCCCTGTAATTGATTCGCTGATGCAACAACCTGCCGGGTCCTGATCCCCGGCATTTTTTTGGCTTTTTCTTTAGAAACTGTTAATGAAAGCTAATAATTAG
>JAAYPC010000143.1 GCA_012519985.1 Fibrobacter sp. | reverse complement strand
GTGCCGATGGAACAGATGCAGTACCATATCTTTCCAGTACTTCAGGATTTGCAACAGTTTTTCGCAATTCTGCTTCGACTCTGGCTATTGGCGCCTTTGCAGTTCCGGAAAGCACAGAAGTTTTATTCTCAAAAGAAACTTCAATACTTCCACCAACCAGTCTTTTCAAACTCTGCCGGACAGGATTATAAAGAAAGGGATGCACTGTGACATTTACAATTTGGTAATGCCTATAGAAATCGACATGCACAAGCCCTTTGGAATTTGCCGGGTAATACGCATCTTTTCGATATACAGTAGTGTCTTTTCCATCAACTATTTTCGTGCTGTCAGGATAATGTGGCTTTTTAAAGAAAAGCGGTGGATCTACCACAAATCTCCCGCTGAGATTTTCATATACCGGATTAGCCAGCCGCACATTCACATTATCAGGATCAGCTTCGGGAGGAAGCAGAATACTGACTGTATAAGCAGGTAACTCTGGAAGCCCTGGCTCGCTCATAAATGAAGAGCCAACAAAGACCGCTTTCCCGTTCTTTTCAGAAACCGAAACATCCTTATAAGGTAAAGAAATAGAATATTGTGCAGCCGCCTGTTGGAAAACACAAAATGCGATCGCTGCAGAAGCGACAAATTGCCTGAAGAACATCATGCTCCTCCCTTGTGCTGTGCCAAAGAATGTGTAGAAGGTGAAATTCTTTGTTTCTATCTAACCGGGTGATAAATGCTTTTTAATTAATATCAACTAAAAAAATGATCGAAAAGATAATTTCCGAAACAAAAAAATGCAAGACAAGTAATAGTGAAATTTGACGAAGAAAGCTTTTTCAGTTCTCTCCCCGGTAGTTTTTTGGAAAGCCATTTAATTTTACACTACATTAGCGGAGGGCATTTCTGTTGGATTTGAAATGGCTATGAATGATCCGATAATTCTTTTTATCAGCAGAAACCAGGACCTGTAACAGGACTCCCGAAAAATCCGGATCTACGGTTCTATTTTATTCTTCAGTTTCTCAATCTCTTTGTTCAGTTTTTCCTCTTTCTTTTCGTTTTTTTCCAGTTCTTTATGCTGAACACTCTGATTTATTATCTTGAGAACACAGGCAAGAGCATAGTCTACATCCTCACGAACCTTTCCGTAATTACGCGCAAAGAAATTCTTCCTGTTCCAGGTATCAAAAAAGTTTTGTTTTTCGGTTATCGCACGAACAAACTCTTTCTGATCAATGTGCATGCTGTCTTTAATTTCAATAACCTCAGCATCATATTTACGAGCTGCTAATTCTTCAACACTGTTTCCGAACCTATCATACTCCTCACGCAGGATATTGTATTTCTCCTTTTCATATTCCAACTCACTTTTTGATGGGACATTAAAGGTATTCAACCGAACCGAAGCTTCATTTAATATTTGGGCTGCAGCCTGATAATCCTTATTCATCATACAGACATACGCCTGCAAAAGTTCACCTTCCGCTTTGATTACATCTGAAGTAGCAATACCGATCAAATTCCGCCCTGCAAAAGTACAATCGTCCCATTTACCGGATCTGAGTGCTATCCATCCGATACCAAGAAGAGCATCTTCATAATAGAAGCTTTCTTTTGGTATAAGCTTTAATGCGGCAACTGCATTAGCCAATTCATTTTCCTCATAAAGCAGATATCCAATTAACAGATAAGTTCTGTTGACCATCTCTCTGTCTGCATTTGTGTATGTTTCCGGACCCAGACAGTCTTTCAAATACCCCAGGGCAATCTGATAACCATCCTCAATAGACGCACAAACCGCCATAGAGTGACGGGCATAGATATAGTCCTGATGTGTTTCCGGAATTTTGCTCAATACATCAATAGCTTCCTTATACTTATTTTCTTTTATAAGGGTTTCTCCTTTGAGATAGTATGCATGGTAACGCAAAGAATCAATCGTGTGCGGGCCACTTAAAAGTCTGAACATCTCATCAACACCGTTATGATTGCCTTGACGATAATAAACATTCATGATCCCCATCCTTGCTAAGGGATGGATTTTGCTTTTTGGGTATTTGATCATTGATCGTTGATATTGCGACACTGCCGCTTCTCTGATATCGAGTCTTTCAAAGCAAATGCTACTGTAAAGGCTGACAAAATCGTTCTTAAAAAATTTAGGATATTCCGTCACTATTCTTGAAAAGATGAAATATGCTTCCCAATATTGTCCTTCTGAGAACAGTTTCATGGCTTTATTATACAGGTCATAAGGAATTACATCCATTTTCTCCGTTATTTTTTTATCCATTTTTAATTTACGCGAATCACCGAATTCAGATCTCATAAAAATTGAATGTGATGGGAATTCGGTTCTGAATGGAAACAGAAACTGGTACATCAATGTGAGGTCTCGCCCTTTATTTAATGTTGGTGCATGAATTCCGGCACTGCCGCCTGCGTAATCACTGCCGATTTGACCATAAAACTTCAGAAAATTAAACACCCATGTTCCGGCTTTAAAAGAAACATCAAATTCATTTTTCTCTTTGCCAAAGATAAAATCATCAGAGTGAGAAATCAGATCCTTGGCGATTATATACAACTCAATATCAAGATGCTTTTTGAAAAGCTCTCCAGCATACGAGAGCACTGCCGCACCTGCATATTTGACATCCCCTTTTAAAAGGATATTTTGTGTCGATATTCCAAATGTATGATTTCCCCAGATGCTGTCTTTTGAAATTGAATATGAAATTCCTATATCGCCACCGAATGCTTTCCTTTTTTTCCCAAAGATTTCATTATAAACGAAATGACTGTTGATACCAATATTCAATCCTTTCCATACATTAAAGGCATAGGACAGCAGAAAGGAATTACTTCGGTCAGATAATTTACCGTTTGCAATGATATCTATATTTCCCTGGCTTTCGACCGGGGTTGTTGCATCCAGTTTTCCTGCACCTGCACCTTCATAACTTAATGCAAAAGTATGCTTCAGGTATGGAAATACAAATACGCCTTCCGTAAGCTGGAAGGTGTTTTCTACTGTAAATGCCTGTGACAATTGTACTCTTGTATATTCTGCATTCGATAAAAAAGCTGCATTGGTTAAAGGAGAATACTTCACCAGTACATCACGCCATTGCTGAGAAATTATAAATTCACCAGGAAGCCCTTGGCCATGTGCAGATAAAAATCCTGTTATCAGAAAAAACATGAAAAACGGTTTCCCGATTTTTGATTTTTTGATTTTCATTGTTAATCCCGGTTCATTGATATAAAATGCCAATTTTTGTTTTTATGGTTTGTGAAACACCATTGGACACTTTAACATTTACTACAGCGACATAGGTCCCCTCACCAACATACCTGCCATTTTTGTTTACTCCATTCCATATATAAAGGAGTCTACCGTCTTCAGATATCGATACACATTGCTCATTCTTCAAAAGTGCGTTTCCTACCTGATCATAAATAGATATGTTTGCACTTACCGAATCCTGTGGCAACAAAGGTTCAGATGACTTTATCAGTATAATCACTCCATTAGGCACCGAACCATCTCTAAACTGTCTTCTGGCTATATGAGGGACTGTATAAGTTTTTGGATTGACCGGAGTCGGACCGGCAGTTGCAGTAAAGTTGTAGTTGATATCCCTGGTCTGAATTGTTACTCTGCGATTGTTTGCATTGGTTTGTAAATTTCCATGATTATCACTGACCGAATCCTTCTCATTAATCCAGATTGAATCATTTCGTGAAACAATCGATTTACCATTAATACTATTGACCAGAAACAGTTGCGTGACATCATCCCCACTCGAAATGTTTGTTACATCTAATGAATACGGCACTTTTGTGACCGGATCCATCAGCTTGAATGGTGAGACTTTTTCTATCCTTTCAGTTTTTTCAGAAAAAGTTACTATTAATGTATCACTATCCTTGTTATTTCCGTTTGATTTACCATTTCTGTAACTGGCACTTTTGATTACAGGTGCCATACTGTCTGAAATAATAACCGATCCAGAAGGAAACATTCCTCCGGATGAAAGATTTGGCACTGTCTGAACAATGAGCAGTTCGTCTGGAAGAGCAGAAGTATTAGGAACATTGTCATTTACTTTTATGATGATGTCAAAACCGTTTCCAGTTTTTACAAGTGAAACAATGGAAATCGGACGAGCACCCGTAAAATAAAGATTTGGCCTGATCTGCTCCAATTCTTCATTAGTTATTTTATCTGAAGCCTCGGTCACACGTATCAGATCAGGAAAACCATCCGCATCCTGGTCAAGAAAGTATGCGGAAACGATCCCCAGGTTGCGCGCTGCTCCAATTGCCCTGGTTGATCTTACAAAATCCAATGGAAATTCAGGGTTCTGGTAATAAGCAACAATGCTGTCATTTACGGTAGTTTGAAGAAGGTTGTCAATCTTTGGAGCAGCGGTTTCACGGGTAATTGTGGTGGTATAATAAGAGCCCTGCTTTACGGCATTTACTTTAAGGGTATCGGGCAACGATAAAACCGAATTGGAGATTATCAAAGGAACAGAAGCCAGATCCATAGGAGACGAAGGATAAAACCGGACCTCAATGTTTTTTTGATCATCAGACAGAATACCTGTTGTTTCTACACCATTAACAAAAAATCGAATTGTCCCCTGGTCCCAACATGTTGCAGTGATATCCGAAGGTAATTCGATACCTTTCACACTTTTTATAATCAGGTCGAAAGATCTTGTGGAATCGGTATTCATTGGAGGAGCATAATGATAAGTGAACTTTATTGATAACCTGGTAACAGAGTTTTGCAGTGCAAAACTATTATTGAAATAGGCATAGGTATCATCAAAACTGACTGCAGTATCGTTATTAATCTGTAACCTTACCGGAGTGCTTGGAATCTGGCTGAAACCATGTCCTTTGGAAATATTAAGCAGTTTTGTCAGAAGTTCATTAATGTCACCCTGTGTTTTCCATACATCACTGAGCTGGTTTGATGATGAGTAGCCGTTGCTCTTGATGTTATTTGTCATCTCGATGATCTGTTTTGGTATCGGTTGTGAATTATTCACCCAATAGGCAGTGAATGTAGCCGGAAGATCGGTCCCTTCTTTGAAATCATTAATAAAAGGTCTTCTCTCAAGATCAACATTTTGCGGTTCACCATCTGAGAGAAAAATGATATACTGTTTTGATTTTGGATATTTTGCCTTCTGAAAGGCCTTTCTGGCAGCATCGAATGCCAGTGAAATATCGGTTGTTCCATTATACTGTGACAGATATTGTTCATATCCTTCCTGCCCATTATGGCGTCCGTTCTCACCATAGTATCCATTAATCAGTTTGCGGTTATTTCCTTCATCCAGCTCTGTAGGGCTCAGAGCGATCACACTTTTTAAATAATCGGTTGCCGCTTGTCCTTTAACTGACGAGTTCAATTGAGTGAGAGGAATGTAGGCATCGGTGTATGATGATGACGGATCAAGCTTGACCGCATACGGATCCATGGATGCATTATGCAGAAGCATGTTTGAGAAAACAACGATTCCAACCTCTGAAGCTGGTGAACTGGCATACAGTGAATCGATTAGATTTGATGTTAATTTGTAACGAATGCAGTTGCTGTCCGAAACTGACATACTGCCCGAATGATCAATTACAAAAAAAAGGGAGATTGTATCATTGTACCCTGGAACATAAGATTCATCAAAATAGACTGGCGCACAGTGCTTGAATACTTTCGATAATGATATGATGTTTGAAGGCAGCTTTAATGTGTCTGTCGTTTCATAATTCACAGGACAATCGAGTGTTGCCTCACATACTTCCGATGACCAGGCTTTGCCTGCTGCAATAACTGCAGTTACGAGTACCGTCAACAGAAATGTTGTATTATAAAACTTATCTGTTTTTTGTAGTATCCCTTTATTCACCAACTCACTTCTCCTTTAAATGATAACAGACACATTACTTAAAAACGTTGCCATTAAATCAAATCAATCCACATCAATATCATTGTTAACCGGTGGTTTGATTACTGGCGGTAAAATGTATCTGAAAACATCCAATGGTGTATTGGGCACCGGAGGATCTTTTTCAATAACAGTAATCGTATTTTTTTTATCCTTTGATGGAGACGCGTGAACACTTGACATCAAGGCTTTTCCGTAACCCGATTCACCGAACGCACTCGCCTTTATGGATAACCGATAGACAACATAGTATTGCCAGTATGGATATTGTGGATTTACCTTGTAGGTACTGTCTGTTGCCGGTGAGTTGGTTTGAAGGTTATAACCAAAATAGTTCAGATTATCATCAAGAGAATTTCCAAATGAAACTATATCGGATGGGTTACCCTTACTCAGTTTTCCTTCACCTCCGAATGGACCAAGACATGCATAACCAGATTGGGTTTTTTTGGTCTGACTGATAAGATCGAGTTTACCTTCAAAAACAATGTCTCCATCAGCATTAGAGATGGAAAGGGCAACATGATCACTTTCATAAAGATCTGCAAATGTGTGTCCCCTTTTTCCCCATCCTATGGCATTTGTTCCATAGGTGTTATCAACAAAATACGGGCTGAAAATGACTTCAATATCGACAACGTCATTACTTACAGCATGTACAATTTTAACCAGTGGCTGTTCAACATCTCCCAGTGTACCCCAGAAGTATTGTGCTTCACCATATCTTGTTAACCGATCCATTGATCCATCCACAAGTGATGATTTCCCCACAGAATCATTAACAAGTGTATCGAGTACTATATTCAGAGTACCAGAGAGGTTATTTACAGGCAAACGTGTGGTAACGTAACCGGCCTTTGATACCCGTATTGTATCGTTTGATGAGGAAGATGCTGAAGCAGTTAAACCGGTAGTTGAACTATAATTTGGCAGAACAGAATAAATTCCGTTTACCGTATTGGCCCTGATTATGAATTCAGATTGACCAAGAGACAATACATACAGTGTTACTGATGGAACCTGGAGTAACTTTATTTGCAGGTTTTCATCAATAATGTTTCCTGATTTATCCCAGATCATCTTTCCATTAAGATCAAAAGCTCTGATCCCCCATTTCCCTGCTCTGTTATGTTTTATTGTTAATAAGCCGTTCTTGAGCAAAAATGATGGCATTTGAACTGATGAAACAGTTGGTTTAACACCGACAATTTTGTTTAATGAATACTTTCCATCGGAATTACTTTCTGTTGCAATCATCGACTTTTCAAGAGTAACAATGGCATTTGACAGTGTCTCCCCCTTCCTGTTAGATATTATACCAGACAGGTCGATCACGATATCTGCATTTACCAGGCAGACCGACAACAGTATCAGCATTCCGATTGCTTTTGCATACATTTACTGCCTCCTTTTTTTATTTGCTTTTTTCAACCTGATTCTTCAGTTCCCTGATCTGCTTTTCAAGTTGAATATCTTTCCTGATATTTTTTTCTGTATCACTGTTTTCAAGATTCACCATTATTTCCTTCAGTTTGGCCAAAGTAAATTCTATGTCATTTTTAACATTTGCAAGTGTAAGATTGAATATTTTAAGGCGTTTGGCTTCATCATTGAATAATAGATAAGAATCGATCTCTTTCTTGATTTCTATCTGCCTGGTGTGCAATGAGTCATGATCCCTAACATCGCCAACAGTGACATAGTCACCACTGATAATATCCCCGAGATTCGCATAAATTAACCGGGTGTTTTCATACATTAGTTTTCTACTGAATAATGAGTCCTCAGGCAAACCATTATAATTTTTAACAATATCTAAGGCTTTCTGAACCGCCTTTTCGGCATCATAGTATTTTTTCTGCATTATCAGCGAATACGATTGTAAAAGACATCCTTCAGCCTTTAAAACCGGCCGTTGTGAAGTAGTTTCAAGCAATTTACCTGAATTGAAACAATCGATCCATTGTCTGGCTTTTACTGCTGCCCACCCAAGTCCCAGCAGCGCATCTTCAAAAAAGATGCTCTTTGCATCAACCAGTCTGAATGCAGCAACTGCCTTTGAAAGAGAATTTTCTTCATAGAAGAGCATTCCGGAATATGCAAATGCCCGGTTTTTAATTTCTTCCCTGTTATCATTTGCAGTTGCACTTATGCAGTTCTCAAGATGATTTATAATTGCATGATTTTCATCTCCTTTAATGTATCTTGCAACCGCTGCAGAATATTGTGCATAGGCATATACTGGATGAGGGTCCTGAATTATTGAGAAGTACTGTATAGCTTTATTGTAATTTCCCTGAAGCATCTCAGCTTCACCCATTATGTAAAATGCATGCATTCTGATTGAATCGGGTGCTGCTCTTTTTTCAAGCAGTTGATATTGACTGGCTACGTTGAAATAATCGTCATTTCTGTAATAAATCCGCATTATTGCAAGTCTTGCTGCATGAATCATCTGGCTTGATGGATAGCTTACTTCAACATTTTCCAGATATTTTATTGCAGCTTCCCTGAAATCCAGATTTTCCAGACACAATCCAGAATAATAGGTTGCATTATCATTTTTGTAAAAATCAGGAAATTGATGAAGAAGTCTTTTGAAAAGGAAAAAGGATTCCCAGTAGTTACCACTAAAAAATGCCCGCATCGCCCGGTTGTAGAGATCTGTTGCATTTATATCAGCGCTTAAACCGAGTCGTCTGGCAAAATTCTCTTCCCGATGTCTTCCGAATTCAAATATGTAAAAAAGTGAATGGTTTGCATTGAGTGAGCTCGACGTGAAATTTGTGATCTGGTAAACAATCGAAAGCTCCCGTCCATTGTTTATTTGTGGAACATTGACCTTAAACTCCAGATTCCAGTTGGTGATTTTTTCGAAGTTGCTTAATTGAAACCCGCTGGATAGAGAAATAAACGGAAATGTGTTAACAGCAAACTGAAAATAAGAGGAGGACTGTGGTTCCTGATGATCTTTTATTACACCGGAATTAAAGATATCATGAAGATCGATTTTAGACCGAAGATCAAATTTGCTGTTAAAAAGATTTATCATATATTGAAATGAAAGAGATGACGCATAGCGCATCATCGATATGGAACCAGCCTCTGCCGGATAACAGTTGATTAAAGAGACACCGGCCCGATGATATCCCCAAACTGGGTGATTGGTAATTCGATAAGTACATCCAAGATCAAAAGAAAAGTCCTTGTCCGGAGAGCCAAAATTACTAATGTAAAAGTATTTCAGATTAACACCATAGCTGAAATGTCC
>JAAYPC010000142.1 GCA_012519985.1 Fibrobacter sp. | reverse complement strand
TTGCAACAATAGCCTCAATCCCAGACACTATTTTTACCTTACCTTAAAACCTGTCTGTTTTGAAGATTTTTTGAGATTATAAAGGATGCTTAAATATTGAATGTAAAATATTATATATAAAGAATTACCAAAAATAAGCAACCGACATTCGAAGGATAAACTGAACTTCATCACCGATAGCCAAATGGGGGCTATATGCAGCGCTTCACGTCAAACGATTGACGGTAAACAAATAAAATTCGGAAGTTTGGAAGATAATTCCAGTTTCCAGTTAAACATCCCTGTCTTTGACAATCTACCTTTTCTTTGATAGAAACTGTTTTGTCCGATATATTTCCCGGAGCCGCTTTATTTGCAACCCCCTCTTTGGAAAAAAAACGATCAAACCACCTTGATTTTTCTTAGAATGCTTATATTCTATTAATAAACGCTATTTATCATTCTTTCAATCCCCAATCAAAATAATCATTCTAATTATAGTTCAGACAATTTCCCTTTTCCTTCCAATTGAGGCTTATACTACTGCCGGTTATCCATTTTGGGTTCCCGAGACCTTGATTTGATAATTTCCTGCCTTGATTTAATGATTTCCGGGCTTGATTTAATAATTTCCGGGTTTGATTTGACATTTTCCGGCCTTGATTTGGTATTTCCCGGCTTTGATTTAACATTTTCCGGGCTTGATTTGATATTTCCCGGTTTTCTGGACCGCTTTTTACTCCCATCTTAATCATTCCTGTTCTTTTCTTGTTTGAATTTGGCATAATTGGTTATTGGGATCTGTTTAGTATTTAATGCTTGTAAGCAGAAAAAGCGTCTGAACTTTGAATCTTTTTGATACCATGATAACTTTGATATAGTAATATTAAAATAGGTGATGAATGGAGCTGGAAAGTTCATTTAGGTATATGTTTTGATTCTTTTTCTATAACTACTCATGTACTGAAACAGAACGCATGAGTTTTTTTTCTTCATCTGAAAATTTTATTATCTGGCCGAAGTTCTATGAATCGGGATCTTTTCAGGTCTTCATGGTTTTTAAGTTCAGAATTCAACCACTCTTCAGATAGTCAAATCCCCACTCTATATCGGCAATCCGGATCCCCTGCCCCTTTATTCCCAATGACCAGGCGTATTCGATATTCAGGAAAGAACTGTTTTTGTACGTTTGATTGTTGGAGAAATCTGGAGTAGCCGGTGGCGGTAAAATGAGATTGGGTCGTGAAGCTTCATTAGAATAGCCAGGGGGAGGCGGAGGCTCAACTGGTTCCAGGGCAGCATATTCCACGAAATCCAATTTTTCGAGTTCATTGGCTATTTCAAGAAGCTCTTCACCTTTCATCTCTTCAGCTTTTTCCGTTTGGGATATTACAAAAAGCGCTACTGATGATGGGATAATAGTTGTCGCCGCAGCAGGAAATGGTAATGAGGATCTCGATGACCCATATTATAGCAGCTATCTTGCAAGAGGAGACAACGGTTCAATAATCGTAGGTGCCGGAAGTGCAAATTCTTCTCGCAGCAAGCTGAGTTTCTCTACTTACGGTAACAGAGTAAACGTTCAGGGGTGGGGACAATCGGTTACTACGTCCGGCTACGGAGCACTCTATAATGGCGGTGAACATGCGACATACACAAGCGGATTTAACGGTACAAGTTCTGCAACTCCAATTGTAACATCTGCTGTGGTTGCGATACAGTCTTATGCCAAAAACGTACTTGGCATTATTCTCACCCCACGTGAAATGAGAAGCCTTCTTATTGAAACCGGGCGGGCACAGGGTGCTGGTGGACACATAGGTCCTTTCCCTGATATAAAAGCTGCAATTGAGAAACTCCGTGATATTTACTCTGCCAGATTACATATCGTCTCGAATATCGATGACACGATCATTTCTACCGAATCAGAATTTCTCCTTCAATGGACTGGCGAGAACCATTCCGGCCCGATCTCCCTTCACTTATTAAACAGTCGTAATGAACTTCTGTTAATTTCAAACGACATCTCTTCAGACACTCTGTATTCATGGCTTATCGATTCGAACATCACCACAGGATATCGTTACAGGCTTGTTATTTCACATTCCGATGCATCCGATACCTCCGGTTTTTTCACCATAATGAGAAAAAAGCCGGATCAAAATACTGAGTTGCTGGATCAAACCAACATCTCTGTCGTTTATGCATCCAATCAGGAAAATGATACAGGTAGCGGAGCCGCAACTAATGTTCTGGACAGCAGATCCAATACGATATGGCATACTGAATTGTCTGTCAATCACCCTCACTCAATAGTACTTAAAACCAGTAATGCTTTTGGAATATCAGGCCTTTCCTATACACGCAGTAATGAAGATATTTATGGTATCATTACCGATTATCGCATCGAAATAAGTGAGGACAGTATCTCCTGGGACACTGTAGCTTCCGGAGAGTGGAATGCAGACAGCATGATTTCACTTGTGAGATTCGATGCGACATGGGGAAATTATGTACGCTTAACTTCCCTTGCTTCAGAAAATGGCAGTCCCAGGGCATCGGCAGCCCAGATTCATCTATATATAGAACCTGGATACAAAAGAGACCAGGCTATTGCTTTTACTACCATTCCGGATACAGTGACTTATGGTGACACCCCTTTTCTTCTTGATGCTCAGGCAAATTCAGGGCTGCCGGTAATATTTACAAGCTCAGATACGGCTGTTGTCAGTATCTCTTCTGACAGTGCATATATAAAAGGAGCTGGTACCGTAATTATCACTGCTTCACAGAGCGGTGATGATTCCTGGAAAGAAGCAATGGATGTAGTACAAACGCTGACAGTCAGGAAGAGAACTGTCTTTATCCGCGGGGTTACGGTTCAAAACAAGGTATATGATGGAAATAACATTGCCGCACTTTCAGGCACTGCACAACTTGACAGTGTATTGATTGGTGATACTGTTGAACTTGCCGGCACTGCCAGCGCACTTTTTGACGACAAAACGGCTGCAGAAAACAGAATTGTGACTGTAAATGGCTATTCTTTGAGCGGTGATGATGCTGCCAATTATTATTTGCAGCCTCTGAAGCTAAGAGCCACTATCACACCTAAACCACTTTCGGTAATTGGGATCGTCGCTCAAAACAAGGTGTATGACGGAAACAACATTGCCACTCTTTCCGGAACTGCGGTACTTGATAGTGTATTGCCTGGCGATTTAGTGGTTCTTGGCGGTAATGCCAGTGCAGTATTTGACGACAAAACGGCTGCAGAAAACAGAATTGTGACTGTAAATGGTTATTCTTTGAGCGGTGATGATGTTGCCAATTATTATTTGCAACCTCTGCAGCTAAGAGCCACTATCACACCCAAACCACTTTCGGTAATTGGGATCGTCGCTCAAAACAAGGTATATGACGGAAACAACATTGCCACACTTTCCGGGACTGCTGTACTTGACAGTGTGTTGCCTGGCGATATTGTGGAACCAAGTGGCACTGTCAGTGCAGTGTATGACGACAAGAATGCAAATTCAAACAAGCTGGTTACAGTGAATGGATTTGTACTAAACGGACCGGATGCTCCCAACTATTCTTTATCCTTACCAATGCAATTAAGGTCAGCCATCTTAAAAGCGCCTCTTACAATCAGTGCTAATGATGTCACAAAGGGGCAGGGGCATCCTGACCCGGTATTTACAGTAACCTGCGATGGATTTGCAGCAGGTGAAGATTTTTCGGTTCTTGGCGGAACCCTTCGAATCGATCGTATTCCTGAAGGGGAAGAGCCTGGAGAGTATCAAATTGTCCCTTCAGGTGTTACATCGGACAATTATGAAATAGTTTTTGCAAACGGTACCTTGACCATTGAACCAAAGGTTTCTGTACGGTACACTGTCGATTCACAATGGGGTCAAAACGGACATGCAAATTCATCTCCGAAAAACCGGAAACAATCGGAACAAAACCTCTGCTGTATCATTTTTTCCAATAATCCTGTTGATCTCTCCTCAAGTGCAGCACATTTCAGAGTAAAAGTGCCCTGCCAGTCTGTTCTGAAGATTGTTATATATGATGCTTCAGGGGACATGCTTGACTCCAGATCGGTTCGTACCAACAACAAAGGTGAAAGTGGTGTATTGACATGGGATCTGAAAAACAGAAACGGTAGAAAGGTGTCTGTGGGGACCTATCTTGTACAGGTAGAAGCACGTGGATTGAAATCTGCAGAATCGTACAAATTCAGAGGAAAGCTAGGAGTGGTTAGGAGGAGGTAGGAATATCGAATATCGAATATCGAATATCGAATATCGAATAACGAATAACGAATAACGAATATCGAATAACGAATATCGAAGTAAGAATTCGGAACAGGATATATCTAAATCAGGGGCTTTTTTGCCTTAAAATGGACCTTTCCATGAAAGAGAGCCCCAGCAGAAAAAGTGTCTGAACTTTGATTTTTTTGATTACCATGATTACCCTGATTTTTCTCGAATACCTTATTTCTATTAATAGAAGCTCCTTATCATCCTTCCTTTCACTGTCTCAATCAAGGTAATCATTCTAATCAAAGTTCAGACATTTTCCACTACAGAATAAGAACAAAACAGAGGCACTAAATGAACCTTGCCAACCCCTGCCACCACCTATTTTATGTATACAAATATCTGAAAGGAAGTTGAATTCAGGGCTTAGCATAAAATTTTAACTACACACAATTGTGTATCTTTCAGAAAGCACAGGTGTATTGATATGTTTCAATCGATTCTGCTCCTGGTTATAATCTGTATTTCTGCTCAAGCATCCCAAGATCTCAAAGGACAAAACTCCCTTTTACCTGGTGAACACAAATATCGTCTTATTGTCAAATTTGCACCAGATGAGGTACTGGATATTGAAGATGGAAAGCCATATTTTTCGACTGACAGGCCTACTCCACCCCCTTCCCCATCAATCGGTACACTGCAAAAATTCCGGTTCAACCAGATAATCCGATTTTCAGATGAAGAAAAAAAAGTCATGCGTTCGGGTCAGACTCCGCCTCCAAACAGGAACCAAGCCTTTAACAAGTATAAATTCAGAGGGTTAGCTTTTCTTGAAAACGCAGAAGAGATGACAGGTGAAGAACTCCTTGAGATAGCCAACGAACTCGAAAAATTGGATTTCGTGGAATACGCAGCATTGGAACCCCTTGACCCACCGCCACCTCCAGGCTATTCCAACCCGGCCTCACAACCCAATCTCAGTATACCACCAGCCGTTACTCCAGATTTTTCCAGCGAACAAAAATACAAAAACAGTTCTTTTCTGAATATCGAATACGCCTGGTCACTGGGGATAAAAGGTCAGGGGATCCGGATCGCCGATATCGAGTGGGGATTTGACTATGATCACGAAGACCTGAAAAGTCCCAGATTTATAAGCCTTCTGTCATCTACAGAGTATGATGGCCGTGATCATGGTACTGCTGTAGCAGGAATATTATTCGCATTGGAGAACGGCTACGGTGTAACCGGTATGGTTCATCAGGCAGATACTTTTTATGGAGTATCCGAAATACCAAAAGGCAGAACTGCAGGAATCGCGCTGGGACTCGAAAGACTGAGAGCCGGGGATGTTTTCATTTATGAGATGCAAACGAGTGGAAGGAACGAAAACTATGTACCAGCAGATTATTCTCAGTCCGTATGGGATATTACCAAAAGAGCTACAGAGGATGGGATAATAGTAGTCGCAGCAGCAGGAAACGGTAATGAGAATCTAGATGACTCATATTATAGCAGATATATAGCAAGAGGAGACAATGGATCAATAATTGTAGGTGCTGGTAGTGCAGATGTTTCACGTAAAAAACTTTACTTCTCTACATACGGAAGCAGAGTAAACGTTCAGGGATGGGGTGAAGCGGTTACTACGACCGGCTACGGGACACGCTATAATGGCGGTGAACACGCGACATACGCAAACGAATTCGCCGGTACAAGTTCTGCAACTCCAATTGTAGCCTCTGCAGTGGTTGCAATACAGTCTTATGCCAAGAACAAACTTGGAATAATCCTCACCCCACGGGAAATGAGAAGCCTCCTTATTGAAACCGGGCGGGCACAGGGTTCAGGCGGACACATCGGGCCGCTTCCAGATGTAAAAGCTGCAATTGAAAAACTCAATGAAACATACTCAGCCAGATTGCATATCGTCTCGAATATCGATGATACGATCCTTTACACCGAATCGGAGCTCATCCTTCAATGGACTGGAAAGAACCATTCCGGTCCTATCTCCCTGCAATTATTAAACAGCCGTAATAAACTTCTGCTAATCTCCGATGATATCTCTCCAGATACACAGTATTCATGGTTTATCAATTCAGACATTAACACTGGGGATCATTACAGACTTGTTATTTCACATTCCGATGCATCCGATACCTCTGGTTTTTTCACCATAATGAGAAGAAAGCCGGATCAAAATACTGTGTTACTGGATCAAACCGACATCTCTGTTGCTTATGTATCTAATCAGGGAAATGATACCGGCAATGGAGCTGCAACTAATGTTCTGGACAACAGAACCAATACTATATGGTATACTAAAAGTTATGTTAATCACCCTCATTCCATAATACTTAAAACCAGTACTGCTTACGGAATCTCAGGCCTCTCTTATACACGCAGCAATGAAGATATTTATGGTATCATTACCGATTATCGAATCGAAATAAGCGCGGACAGTATCTCCTGGGATACTGTAGCCTTCGGAAAATGGAATGCAGACAGTATGATTTCACCAGTGAGATTCGATGCGACATGGGGAAATTATGTCCGTTTAACTTCCCTTACTTCAGAAAACGGCAGTCTCAGGGCATCGGCTGCCCAGATTCATCTATATATCGAGCCAGAATACAAAAGAGACCAGAGCATTGCATTTGCTGCCATATCGGACACTCTGACCTATGGTGATCCCCCTTTTCTTCTTGAAGCGATAGCTAAATCCGGTCTTCCGGTAATATTTACAAGTTCAAATTCGGAAGTTATCAGAATCTCTTCTGATAGTGCGTATATAAAGGGTGCTGGCACCGTGATCATCACTGTTTCACAGAGCGGTAACGATTCCTGGAAAAAAGCAAAGGATGTAAAACAAACGCTGACAGTCTTAAAAGCGCCGCTATCAATCAGAGCTGATGATGCCACAAAGGGTCAGGGACGTCCTGATCCAAAATTTACTGTAACCTGCGATGGCTTTGTAGATGGTGAAAGCTTTTCGGTTCTTGGCGGGACTCTTCGAATCGATCGTACTCCTGAAGGAGAAGAACCAGGAGAGTATCAAATCATCCCTTCAGGTGTTACATCGAATAATTATGAAATTGTTTTTGTTAACGGTACCTTGACCATTGAACCAAAGATTTCTGTACGGTACCCAGTCGATTCTAAACGGGGTCAAAATGGGCGTACGAATTCTTCTCCAGAAAACTTTAAGCAATCGGAGCAAAACCTCTGTAGTATTATTTTTTTCAAAAATCCTGTTGATCTATCCTCAAAAGAAGCACGTTTCAGAGTGAAAGTACCGTGTCAGGCTGTACTGAAAATTGTTATTTATGATGCTTCCGGGGACATGCTTGACTCCAGATCGGTTTGTACAAACCACAAAGGTGAAAGTGGTGTTTTGACATGGGACCTGAGAAACAGAAATGGCAGCAGGGTGTCAGTAGGGACCTATCTTGTGCAGGTAGCGGCGCGTGGGCTGAAAGCTGCAGAATCGTATAGAGTCAGAGGAAAGCTGGGTGTGTCAAGAAGAGAGAAGGAATAGTGAATATCGAAGTAAAGAATCGGAAATCCGAGGTTTGAATTTGACAGGAGCGTGATTCTTTTCTTGTGGTCACTGGTGAAAGTTTTAACTTGAGGTAGCATGTTGCTTCAGAGTTTGCACGATGAACACAGTCCGAGGTAACATAGCCCCATCCCTCACAGGGTTTCTAACTGTAAACTATTATTTGTGTGAACAAGTACTTAGTTTGAATCGAGCAGGTTAATATTCATATCAAGCCAATTCAGCCTGGTACTGAGCCATGAATGCAAATAATCAATTTCGCCTTCATAACTGCCTGTAACGACAGCATTTGGCCAGACATATACATCCAAGATATCCCATTTTTTAAAATTGATCTGTTGTGCATTGTTCAGATATGAAGCCTGACTTTTAATATAGGAAAGTAATGTGTAAATTTCAGTTCTCTTTTCATTCCATCTGTTTTTCACCATTCTAACAAATGCAGTGTCTTCAAACAATCTTGAGATCCACAATGTGTTTTTTATATAAAAGTCTTCTGGTAATTGGCATTCGCTATAATCAACGTTGCCAAATGCGAGATCGAAGTCCCAAAGTGGTCCCATAGAAATCTTCTTGTCTGCCGGATTGTAATATATGTAGACACTGTTAAAAAAGATGGCATCATTATTTTTAGCTATTTCATTTGCAAGGTACCAATCAACAAACGTCCCGACATCAATATACCTGCGATACCCAGTCACTGTATCGGCAAAAGAATCCGAATATATAACGTCTTCTATGGCCTGGATGTGTGTCTTAATATTTTCAAATACATCCTCCAGGTTCTCATCTGGATCCTTACAGCTAATATTCAGTCCCAAATTAGTGATAAAATTAAAGAGTTCTCCCCTTCTGGCATCTGCTTCAATTATATAACCACCATTGGGTTGCTTGGATGAAATAGCTGGTGCAATATTAACCCTGTTTGGATCAATCCTGATTTGTTCAACGAGCTGGTATACCCCCTGGTAGTTCTCGTTCAAATACAATACGATATGTCTGGCCTTTGGAGTCCATTTCAAGTTATCAAGTATCTCACCTAATTTGAATGCAACATCATTACGAAGCAGGGATTTATCAGAATAATTTGCTAATAAAACCCATCTATTGTGAGAAGGCATTCCAAGAAACGGTTTATCATCATTTTTAGGCAGTTTAATAGTAAATGGTGTTTTGGGCATCGCCATTGTTGAATTGCCTCTTCCTTTGATCGAAACATGGCCACTGAAAATAAAACCATTTTCATCGATTAGTTTATATGAAGCATCTTCAATCCATACTTCTTTTGAGCTGACAGGGACAGAATTTGGAGTGTTGATATATAGAACAGGAAGATCGCTCTTTTTTACTATAACAGAGTAAATTGATTGGCTGCCATCTAATGCGGTTACAGTATATTGTACCGGATCAGTGAAGTCAAGTATTTCTATCGAACCAGGACTGATTGATTTTCCGACATATTTAACATTAGATTTGACAGATTGAATATCTGATTTACTTGGCAAAACGATATAGATTTCTTTGGCATTTTCAACTATTAATCCTCTGGTCTTTAATCCAGGAAGGTAAAAATCAGTAATTGCTTTGTCACTGTCTGAAATTGCACTTTTTACTTCAACCAGATACTGCTGAACGCTACCATCTGCAGCAGTAACTGAGTAGATTACCGGTTCTGAAAAGTTCTGGGTAACACCAGATCCCGGATGTATACTTTCACCAGTATGGGTTATGACTGGTGTTAAAGATGAAATATCTACATCTGCGGGTACTCCTGCAAAAATCATCTTTAGTTCTTCATCAATTATGCCTTTTACCGATGGTTCCAGAAAATAAAATTCGGTAATTGCTTTTCCACTGTCTGCAATTTCTCGGTATACTTCAACTATATACTGCTGAACGCTGCCATCTGCAGCAGTAACTGAGTAGACCACCGGTTTCGAAAAGTCCTGAGCACAACCAGAATCCGGATGTATGCTTTTACCTGTATGGACTATGACTGGTGTTAAGGATGAAATATCTGTACCTGCGGGAACTTCTATTATAATTGACTTCGTTTCTTCATCAATAGCACCTTTTACCGATGGCTCCAAAAAATAAAAATCAGTAATTGCTTTTCCACTGTCTGCAATTTCTCGGAATACTTCAACTATATACTGCTGAACACTGCCATCTGCAGCAGTAACTGAATAGACCACCGGTTTCGAAAAGTCCTGAGCACAACCAGAATCCGGATGTATGCTTTTACCTGTATGGATTATGACTGGTGTTAAGGATGAAATATCTGTACCTGCGGGAACTTCTATTATAATTGACTTCGTTTCCTCATCAATTACCCCTATTGCTTGGGGAGTAAGAAAATAGAAATCAATAATTGCCTTATCTGAATCAGCAGAATTCTGTACTGAAAGATTGCATCTTACAAAAAAAGAGATGGTAAAGGCCATTACAATCAGAAATATTTTAGAGCGCATTTTTCCCTTTATTGAAAATTTCTGTTATCCAGATTATTTTGTACCAAGTTTAGCTTTTAATGGCTGTTCATAATCTACAACCCCTTTGACATCACAAAAACTGAGTTTTTTTTCAATGATTTCACTATTGATGGAACTGATTTTGCATAAATACATAAAGTGCAATTTATTGGTTCACAATTTTTGTTTCTCTAGGAAGAAAATAGCGTTTTTACTCATATTTAACAACTGTTTACTGGTACATCTGTTTTCAAAAAACTGAATATTGTGCATTTTCATTGGCGTAAGCCCCTTTCACCCAGGGCTAACCCCGGTTCCCAAATATGCAAAACTGATGAGGATTAAAAAAGAGTCCTGTCTAAAGCAAAAGGAAATTCAAGAACATGCCTCCCCCCACATATTTGGAAAACAGGGATCCAGATTGTTGATCAATATTCAGGGACATTTATGGCCGTAAGCAAGCAAAATCTGCTCAGGGAGAACAAATAACCGTAGGTCACCTGCGAGTCTTACATACATCTTCCACGATCTGGATATTCGACTTGATGTTTTCAAATACATCCTCCAGGTTCTCATCTGGATCTTTACAGCTAATTTTCACCCCTCTTTTAGTGACAAAATTAAATAGTTCTCCTTTCCTTTCATCTACTTCAACCAGGTATCCGCCAGTTGGATGCGCTGATGAAATAGATGGAGCAATATTGACTCTGTTTGGAGCAATCTTGACTTGTTCAACGAGCTGATATGCTCCCTGGTAGTTCTCGTTTAAAAACAAGACGATGTGCCTTGACCGTGGTGTCCATTTCAAGTTATCGAGTATCTCACCTAATTTTAAAGCGACATCAGTGCGCAACAGCGATTTGTCGGAATAGTTTGCCAATAGAACCCAGTTTCTGTGTGAAGGCATTCCAAGAAACGGTTTATCATCATTTTTAGGCAATTTAATAGTAAATGGTGTTTTGGGCATCTCTATTGTTGTATTGCCTCTTCCTTTGATCGAAACACGGCCACTGAAAATAGAGCCACTTTCATCGATTAGTTTGTACGAAGCCCCTTCAATCCATACTTCTTTTGAGCTAACAGGGACAGAATTTGGAGTGTTGATATATAGAACAGGAAGATCGCTCTCTTTTACAATAACAGAGTAAATTGAATGGCTGCCATCTAGTGCGGTTACGGTATATTGTACCGGATGAGTGAAGTCAAGTATTTCTGTCGAACCAGGACTGATTGATTTTCCGATATATTTAACAATAGATCTGACAGATTTTATATCCGATTTATTTGGCAGAACGACATAAATTTCTTTGGCATTTTCAACTATTAATCCTCTGGTCTTTAACCCTGGAAGGTAAAAATCAGTAATTGCCTTGTCACTGTCTGAAATTGCAGGTTTTACTTCAACTATGTACTGCTGAACGCTCCCATCTGCAGCAGTAACAGAATAGATCACTGGTTCTGAAAAGTCCTGGGCAACACCAGAATCAGGATGTATGCTTTTACCTGTATGGGATATGGCTGGTATTAAGGATGAAATATCTGTGCCTGCGGGAACTTCTATTAAAATCAACTTTTTTCTTCATCAATTGCGCCTTTTACTGGTGGTTCCAGAAAACAAAATTCCGTAATTGTTTTTTCTTAATCAGTAGGATTCTGTACTGAAATATAGCATCCGACAAATAAAGAGATGGTAAAGACCGTTACAATCAGTAATATTTTATGGTGCATTTTTCCTTTAATGAGAATTTCTGTTATCATCAAATTACCGTGTTACATATCCAGCTTTAATGATGGTTCATAATCTCCAATCAATGTATAACATTTCAATAACTTAGGTTTTCGATGATTTCACCATTGGTGGATCCTATTTATTAAAATAACCACAAAGTGTAAATTAATGGTTAACAAGTTCTTTTTTTGAGTAGAAAATAGCGTTTTTGCTCACATACCACAACTGTTTACTGGTACATTTGTTTTCAATGAAACTGTATATTGTGTATTTTCACTGACTTAGTCACTTTCACCCTGCACTAACTCCAGTTCCATGAAATTTATACGTAATGCACCTGTTACTGATATGAGACTTACCTATGCCAAAAATTCCCCACAACATTTAAACGTACTCATTATAAAGAATGGCCTATATCAGGTTCATTTACAGGAGTACGTTATGGAAAAAAAAGATAAAATCATTCTGGTAACAGGAGTAACAGGCCTGCAGGGTGGAGCTGTCGCTCGTCATCTTCTGAAAGAGGGTTGGAGAGTCAGAGGATTGACCAGACACCCCCAGAGCGCAGAGGCTTTGGCGCTTAAAAATGCGGGGATGGAGATCTTTGAGGGTGACTTTGAAGACATCACTTCACTGGACAGAGCCTGTAAAGATGTCTATGGAGTATTCAGCATTCAACAACCGCTTGAATATGGAGTTGAAACGGAAGTGAAGCAGGGTAAAGCAGTTGTAGATGCAGCTCTGCGTGCTAATATCAAACACCTGGTCTATTCCAGTTATGCTGGTGCCGAAGAGCAACCCGGTGTCCCCTTTATAGACAGTAAATGGGAAATCGAACAGTATATCAGAAAATCAGGACTTAACTGGACCATATTTCGTCCGGTTCTCTTTATGGAATATTTTCTGATGCCGGAAATCAAACAACAGATTCAAAACGGACATTTACGCATAGCACTGGACTCTGAGATGCCTTTGCAACTGATATCGGTAGATGATATTGGGGCACTGGTATGCCTTGCATTTGACAATCCGGATTTATATGTAGGTAAAGCGCTGGAAATAGCCGGTGATGAAATCACAGGTAACCAGATTGCAGACATTCTCAGTAAAGTGTCAGGAAAAACCGTCTCTTTTGAGCAGATAGATGTGGATGATGTCAGGGCAAAAGGTGCAGATTTTGCTATGTTTTTTGACTGGTTGAACAGAAAAGGATTTTCAGTAGATATTGGAGGGGTTAAAAAACTGTACCCTGAGATAAGCTCTTTTAAAACGTGGGCTCAAAAACTCAATTGGCCACAGGCTGCATCTTAAAAAAACAGCAGGGGCAACCTGCTGTTTCTATTTCTTCTCATTGTTTTCCCATTCCCGGAAATCTTTTACACTGATGTCTTGAATTTAACCCTTTTTCAAGCAGATGAGGTTTAATGATGAGATCCATTGGTATCTGTCTTGGTGCAGCAAACATAAAAGTTGCGATTCTGGAAAAAACCGTTAAAGATATTCAGGTTATCCACACAGCAGTAGTTGCTCATGAGAGTAACCCCAGGCAAACCTTTTCACTTCTGACAGATTCTTTAGACCTGAACTCAATTGAGTATGGAATGCTTACCGGCCGCAAATTCCGTGAAATGATAAATCATCCATCTGTCACAGAACCGCTGGCAGTAGAGTTCGCACTGGCCTTTTGTAATCCTGGTGACAAAAGCCGCTCTTTTGAAGCGGTAGTCAGTCTGGGGGCAGAGAATTTCATTCTCTATCTTCTCAACAGAGATGGCACAATAAGGTCGATTGAATCCGGAAACAAATGTGCTTCCGGAACCGGTGAATTTTTCCTTCAACAGATAAGAAGAATGAATATAGAGCTTCCGGAAGCGGTCCATCTTGCGCGGGAGTCCGATATCTACAGAGTTTCAGGACGATGTTCTGTCTTTTGCAAAAGTGACTGCACTCATGCACTCAATAAGGGTATACCGGTAGGAAGAGTCAGTGCGGGGTTGTGTTCCATGATTGCAGATAAAGTTACAGAACTGCTGGAAAAAATAAACAGTAAAGAGATTCTGTTTACAGGTGGAGTAACCAACAACACTGCAGTAATAAAATTTCTTGAAGATCGTCTGGAATCGGTGGTTATCTCGGAGCATGCGAACACCTTTGAAGCAATTGGTGCAGCATTTTATGCGCTTCAGAACAAGACTCGTCATTTCCTTAATAATAAGAAAATGTTCAGTACAACAAAATCATCATTTGATCTACATCCTCCTTTAAGAAATGCTTCCTTACTGGTTAAATTTAAAAAAGCGAAGAAAAACGAGATCCATCGTGCTCAACAATGTGTAGTTGGTCTGGATGTAGGCTCAACTACCACCAAAGCAGTGCTTTTAAGATGCTGTGATTCTGTTATTCTGAGATCGGTTTATCTGAGGACCAATGGTAATCCTGTTAGAGCATCTCAGGAATGTTACAAAGCCCTGGCAGACCAGATTTCTGCTCAGGACACGGTTGTAGGTATTGGCACAACCGGTTCAGGCCGCCAGATTGCTGGCCTTCATGCACAGGCCACTGCAATAATAAATGAGATTATTGCACATGCGACTGCAGCAGCTTACTACGATAAGGATGTAGACACAATTTTTGAAATCGGTGGCCAGGATGCCAAGTACACTCATCTGGTGGCAGGTGTGCCGGCTGATTATGCAATGAATGAGGCCTGTTCGGCAGGGACAGGTTCTTTTCTCGAAGAAGCTGCATTTGAAAGCCTGGGAGTAAATTACCTGGATATTGAGAAATTGGCTTTAAGCGCAAACTCACCTCCGAATTTCAATGACCAGTGTGCCGCATTTATCAATTCAGACATAAAAACTGCCACTCAGGAGGGAATAAAAAAGGAAGATATGCTGGCAGGACTGGTTTATTCGGTGTGTTTGAATTATGTAAATAGAGTGAAAGGACAAAGGTCAAGTGGAAAGAAAATTTTCATGCAGGGGGGAGTGTGTTACAATAGGGCAGTTCCACTTGCCATGGCATCAATTATAGGTAAAGAAATCATTGTTCCTCCTGAACCGGGTCTGATGGGTGCATTTGGTGTTGCCCTGGAAATTAACAGACGCATAAACATGGGAACTTTACCATCAAAAACCTATGATTTGAATGCCCTGGCCAGTAGAGATCTCTCGTTGGGGAAGGCATTCAGATGTCATGGTTCAAAGGAACGTTGTGATCGTGGCTGTGAGATAAATGTACTGATCATCGAGGGGAAAAAATACCCCTTTGGTGGTGCCTGCAACAAATACTACAACCTGATTGAGCACGTAAATTTTGATCAAAAGATCTATGATCATGTGCGGGTACGAAACGATCTGCTGTTTAAAAGATTCACCGCGCAAAATCCGCAAAAAGGAACTATTGAAATCGGAATCATCCGTTCCTTTCTAACCCATCAGCTTCTTCCCTTGTACTCCCATTTTTTCACATCTCTTAATTGTAATATCAGGCTTTCCGGGATAGATCCTGAAGGGATAAAATATAAGCGGACCTCATATTGTTTTCCAGGAGAAATTGCTCATGGAGCATATTTCGATCTTATCACAAAAAAGCCGGACTATATTTTTATGCCTCAAATAAGCGAGCTTTTTGTAGAGAAAGCCAAATGCCGTAAACCTGAACACCAAAGTACCTGTCTTCTTCTACAAAGTGAACCTTATTTTCTTAAAACCGCGTTCAATGCAATGCCAGAAAGCCCCCCGACAATCTCACCTCTGTTGAATTTCTCTCAGGGTTATGACTCACAGGCAAAAAAATTCATTAAAATAGGTAAACTGCTGAAAAAATCTTCTGAAGAATCGCTCGATGCATACCGCAGAGGTTTCACTCAACAAAACGCTTTTTACAGTGCATTGAAAGAGTATGGGAAATGTTTTTTGTCAAATCTAAAGAGAAATACCGACCAGATTGGAATCGTGCTGTTTGGCCGTCCGTACAATGCCTTTGCAACTGAAGCCAATCTGAATATTCCTGCCAAGTTTGCATCGCGAGGAATACATATAATTCCCTGGGATATTCTGGACTTTGAAGATGAGCCATTGTCTATGGATATGTGCTGGGCGACAGGTCAGAATCTTATGAAAGCTTCATCATTTGTATCAAAAGACCCTCAGCTCTTTGGAGTATATATAACCAGTTTTTCCTGTGGACCAGATTCCTTTCTGGTGAGTTATTTTAGGGAAATAATGGGCAATAAACCATCATTGACATTAGAGCTGGACAGCCACACCGCGGATGCAGGTATCAATACACGTATAGAAGCGTTTCTGGATATTATCAGCAGGTATAGAGCCCTTTCAAAACTCCAGGAGCAAAAAAAACGGTTTTCTCCGGCATCGGTTGTACTAAGAAAAGGGAAACCGTTTTTTTCAGGATCGGATGGAAGGACATACCCTTTAAATCACCCTGAAATTCATCTTTTGCTTCCTTCTATGGGAGAGCTTTGCAGTGAGATTCTGGCTGCAGTTTTCAACAGCTCTGGAATTCATACTACTTCTCTGCCTGTATATTCTGCCAACACTTTAAAGCTGGGCCGAAGTGTGGCAAGCTGTAAGGAATGCCTTCCGCTCCTTCTTACTGCGGGTGGATTGCTGGAATATCTGCAAAACCGGCAGCCCACAGATGAAAAGCTGGTGTATTTCATGCCTACATCACCGGGTAATTGCAGATTCACTCAATATTCGGTTTTCCTGAAAAAACTGATAGAACATCGTCAGATTGAGAATGTTGCGCTTTTAAGCCTGACTAATGAAAATGGATATGCGGGTCTGTCCACCTTTTGTCTTCTAAATGCGCTTAAGGCAGTTATTGTTTCTGATGTGATGGAGGACATTAAAAATGCTCTGTATGTTCTGGCTGTGAATCGTAGTAAGGCCATGGAGTCGTTTTCTTACCAATGGCAAAAGATTATACATGTTTTTGGGAAACAAAAAGGTGGTGGTCTTTACCGGGTTCTTCAGGAGGTCAGTAATGTGCTTTCCAGAATCGAACTTCAGATACCGTTTTCGCAGGCGAAGAAAGTAGCATTACTGGGTGAGATATTTGTTCGGCGAGATCAATTCTCCAGCCAGGACATCGTTACCAGACTTTCCAGAAACAACATTGTGGTAAAAAAGGCTCACCTTCTGGAATGGTTGAACTATTGTGACTGGCTTATTCAGAACGGAATTTATCAGGCAGGTTTTCCATTTTCAGAATGGATTAAGTTCAAATTGAAGTTTTTTTTAGGGAGGCATTTTGAAAAAAGGATAAAAGGAATTCTGGCTCAATCGGGACTTTATGATTTTGAAATAGTCGATATCGGGAAGATAATTGAGTATGGCAGACAGTTTTTCGATGTACAATTAACTGGTGAAGCAATTCTGGTGGTAGGAGATTTTTTTAAGGATATAATCCATTCTGCTCATGGGGTTATCTCTATAGGGCCATTTGCCTGCATGCCAACCAGAATCACCGAGTCGATTTTATCGGGGGAAGCGGATTTGGAGACTAAAATCCGACTCGACAAACTTACCGGCAGCCAATGCCAGCATTACCCTGAAACCTTTTCCCTGCCTTTTTTATCTTTGGAATCGGATGGGAATCCTTTTCCGCAGATTATTGAGGCCAGAATTGAAGCGTTTTCTCTGCAGGTGCAACGATTGTGGGAAAAGTGCCTGCAGAAAAGTGAAAAAGCGGATATATCCGGTTACAGTTATCAGAAAAGGAGAAAGATGCTTTCTCCCTGAGAATCGAGCAGAACTCAGAAAGCACAGGTTTAAAACTCACCGAATGTGAATTTTTCATTTAATGCTCTGAGTTCTTCTGCAAGATCCATGATGTTTTTTTTCAGCTCCAGTGTTGGGTTTTCTTTATAGGCCGCATATTTCTTTAAGAACTCATCAAGTTTCAAGCTGTAGATCCTTTTGTTGTCTCCCTGGTTCATCTCCTTCTCCAGATGGTAGAAAGTTCCTTCGGATATCTGTAAAACCAGATTAAAATAGGAAGATGCTGCATGACGCAGTATGCGTATGATATCTGGGAGATACTCTGCCAGTTCTTCAAAAACTGTCACTAATGACAAATTTCTTCCCTGAAGATGAGAGAGGGCGCTGGCAGCCTGCTCGTAATATAAGGAGATTCTGCTTTTTTCATCCACTTCTGATAAGACGATATTTTGATAAGAACCTTTATGTTCATATCCCAGGAAAAAGCCCAGTATTATCAGACCGAAATCTGCATTATCCCTGTAGACTGTATATTCGTTTCGTAACCCCGGATGATTATCCAGATATTGGCGGACCTGCAGGTCAAAAGGAGAGATGTAAGGTTTGAGAAATGTTTCTGAATCCATCAAAGAATTCAGTAACCCGGCCAGGTATACATTTATTTCCTGATCATATTCATGTTTACCTGATTCCATATGCAGATCAGCTCTGGCTTTAAGAACATGCTCAAGAAAGAAGAAAGAGATTTCATTATTCCGTTTTTCCTGCACGTCAGAGAAAAGCTGGATGATTTTTGAGGTGTTCATGAGCATACCTCCTTATCTGCTTTATAAACCAAGCACTCTCTATTTGTTATTATCGGTTTTTTAGTGATTTATCTAAAATAGAGAGTATATCCTCCTCCCTGATTGGTTCTATATTACTATACGTTCAAATCACATGCCTTTAGTAATCTGAAGATCTCTTTTATTTCGGTTCCTTAATTATTAGTATACGCCTGTTTGATTCGGTTCGAAGAAAAAGGAACTGTTTTTGCTGGCAAAAAAAGCAAATAGATTTTTTTCTAAAGTTTTACAGAAAAATGCCGATATAATAATAGGGGAAGCTGAATTCAAAAAAAGCCGGGAGGTGTGTCATGCAAGTTCAAAACACCGGTATCAATATTTGGGCTGGTTCAAAAAAAACTGAGCAGACGCTCAAGCGCACCAGCAAGGAATTAAACAGAATTTTAGAGAAACTTTCCACTTCTATCAGAATCAATTCAGCCAGTGATGATGCTGCAGGACTGGCGATTTCCGAAGAGTTAACTACCCGTATCAGGGGCTATAAGATGGCCTCGCAGAATATCGCGAATTCCATTTCTGCATTTACCATTGCCGATGGAACAGGGAGAGCAGTTTCAGAAATTCTTCAGCGCCAGAGGGAACTTGCTGCTCAAGCCAGCAACTCCACTCTAAAGGACTCTGATCGAGTTGCTATAGATAAAGAGTTTCAGTTATTAAGCAAGGAGATAGACCGGATTTCCCAATCTGCCTCTTTTAATAAGCAGGGAGTTGCTGCTGGTGAAGGGCTGGCAAGCGGGAGTGCAGTGATTCAAAGCGGTCCTGAATCAACTGATCAGATCACTATGCCTCAAATCGATCTGAGAACCGCAATTACCGGTATTTCGGAGGTTTCTCTCTTAACTCTGGAAGATGCAGTGAAAGCTATCGGAACTCTGGATGAAGCGATTTCATCCGTTAATACGCAGCGAAGCACTCTGGGATCTGCGGTAAATCGGCTCGAATCGACTGTAAACAATCTCTCGGTTGCCATAATCAATACCCAGGCAGCAGAATCAGTTATTCGCGATCAGGATATGGCTGCAGGCCTGGCCGAACTTACAAGACTGCAGTTATTACAAGAAGGGAGCCAGAGAGCATTTTCCAGATTCAAAACCATTAACAGCAACCACATTCTGGGGCTTTTAGGATAAAACTGTTGCGGATACGAAGTCATGGTCAATCCTTCTCAAATGTCTAAGATTTACTCAAGCATGCAGATCAGCACATCCTCAAATCCGGCAAATATCTGCATGCTCCACACCAAATGTACTTACTTTTTAAAGCAAGCCCTTCAGCAGCAGAATCCGGAGCAAAATAGGCTATTACTGGACAAGGTTCAAAATATCATTGCAGAACTGGAGCATTCACTGATAGTTGAGGACAGTCTTTCCCGGGGGCTCTTCTACATATACGATTACTGCTATAGTCTTTTGGAGAGTACCGATACTGAAGCGATTGAAAATGCGCTTTCATTGCTCTCGGTTCTTCGGGATACTTTCGATGAGCTGTTAGGATAGAAAGATGAACTATGTTTTTAATTTTTGTTCGCAATTATGCAGGTAGCTGTATTATCAATTCATAGTTATTGCGAATAGTAAATTTTGGGATACATCTAATTTTATTTCTCCCCTCAATTTGTAACAACTGAAGTTAATTTTTAATCCTATTATCCAATTCATTCCTAAAAACCTATAATAGAATAACTATATTATCTGTTCAAATAACTGCTGAATTATTCAGATAAATCAGGTACTCGATTGATGGAGGTCGAATATGAGGTTTTTTTCTGCGCTAATCGTGCTTTTCTACTCTTTTAGCGGTTTTTCTCAAAACATGCTGGTCAACTCTGATTTTGAAAAGAAAAATCTTGACTGGATTTCCTGGGGAAGTATGGCATGCAGCACTGCACACCAGGGACAATATTCTATGAGAGTCACCAACAAGGTAGCAAAATGGAGCGGAATGCATCAGCTCATTGCTCTTCCTGATTCTGTGACCAGGGTGGAAATCAGTGGCTGGATGAAAACCGAAAATGTAGTTGGAGGAAGAGAATCATGGGAAAAGGCACGTATCGCCCTGGAATTTGTTGATAAGTCTGAGCAGGTTGTGGGTGGCTATCCTTCACCTGTGGGGATGGCTGATGGCAACACACCATGGACTCATTACCGAGGGATATTCGATGTTCACAAGGGAGCAAAAGCGGTAAAAGTGATAGTCGCATTGGGGAATTGCACCGGAACTGCCTGGTTTGATGATCTGACCTGTGAATTTATTACAGACAAAGAGGAGAACAATCAGGGAAATCCTGACAATCAGTTATCCAATGCTGGATTTGAAGTCCCTGGAGGATGGAACTACTTTGGCAGTCAAATTGATCGCACTGCACACTCGGGAAGGTTTGGATTGAAGGTTCTAAATCGTAAACAGGAATGGAACGGGGCTGACCAGGAAATCGTATTACCTGAAGATGCCAGAAAAGTTACTGTTTCCGGATGGATCAAGGTAGACAGTGTTGTACAGGGAAAACAAAGCTGGGAAAAAGCCCGTATTTCAATAGAATTTCTGGATGTTTCAGGAAACCTGCTTAATGGTTATCCACCGGTTACGGGTGAAACTGTGGGGACACACGATTGGAAAGAATTTTCCAGATCATATACCGTACCTGCCACTACCAAAAGAGTGAAGGTTCAATGTGCTCTTGGAAATGCAACTGGAACCGCATTTTTTGATGATATTCAATTAACGATTTATAACGAGAAAAACGAGGTCTTAAAAAAGGGGACTATCACCGGAATCATGGATGAAGGAGAATGGTATCCGCTAAGCGCATCAGATGCTTCATCCGGTAGTCATTATGTGGACTGGTCTTCTCTTTTGGATCCACCCGCTGGTAAACACGGCTTTGCCAAGGCAAAGAACGGTCATATAGTATTTGAAGATGGTACTCCAGCCCGTTTCTGGGGTACAAACCTGGTCGAAAAAGACTGTTTTGCAGATGATAAGTCCATCGACTCTCTGGTAAACCGTCTTTCCAAAATGGGCTGCAACCTCCTGAGGCTTCATCACATGGATGCACCCTGGGCAGAAAAAAATATTTTCGGAAATACAAAAACCACCCGCAAACTGTCTGATTCTTCACTAAGGCAACTAGATTACCTCATTTATAAGTGCAAACAAAAAGGTATTTATATTTTTTTGGATATGCTGGTTCATCGTGAATTCACGGCTGCTGATGGTGTAGAACATGCTCCGGCCGATCTTGGTGGCAAACAGGTTGGTTTTTTCTCCAGAAAAATAATTGACCTTCAAAAGGAATATGCCACCCAACTGTTGAATCACGTTAATCAGTTCACAAAGAAGGCATACAAAGATGAACCTGCGATTATCGCATCAGAATTTATTAATGAATCAACGATATACACCCATTTTTCAGGCGACATTCTCACCGAACCCTACAGAGCCGAACTTGAGACATTGTGGAAAAAATCACCTTACAAAGAGAAAAAACTGGCTACCTTTGGTCTGGCCTGGGATGATGAAAAGGCATCACTGATGATGGCATCGCAAAGTGGAGACATCAAAGAAAGCCTTCTGTTCATGTGTTCACTCGAGAATAATTATTACAAGGAAATGAGTGAGCATTTCAGAAAATTAGGTGTCAAGTATCTTCTGTGTGGAAGCAATTTTCCTCAGCCATTATTAGTCTCCCTTCGCAGTAACTCTGATCTGGATCTTATTATCAGCAACCAGTACTGGGATCATCCTCAGGTATGGAAAATCTCCAACGACTGGAACCGGATTCTGTTTGCCCCATTTAACAACCGTTCACAATTGAAATCGAACTTAAATCGTAATGTGATTCAAACAAAAGCATATTATAAAGTGGACGGGAAACCGTATATAATTACAGAATGGAATCATTGCTATCCAAATGAGCATGTACTTGAAGGGGTTCCTTTGATGGCAGCATATGCAGCTTTACAGGGTTGGGATGGAATATTGCAGTTTGATTTCAATCTTCAGAATCCATCAGCACACAGAATTAAGAATTATACTTTATCGGTAGCTCCGGAGCATCTGGCCAACTGGGTGATGGCTACTCCTCTTTTTCTTAGAGGGGATCTAAAGACCGCACCAGGGTTGTTTTTAGAATCGGTCAGTGATTCTCAAGTCTATTCTGTTCCCAGTTACTCTTCAATTCTGGACAAAAACTATTTTTTGCCATTTGTTACCAGAACCGCAAAGTCTTTTTCCGGGAAGTCTTCCGGTAAAATTGAGGAATTTAAAAAGTATTTTGATGAAAAGAACAATATCATTCGCAGCGAGACCGGGGAGTTAACCATAGATGGAAATAATGGAATACTTCAGATAAACACTCCCAGGATTCAGGGTGTAACCGGATTTATTGGAAACCGTAAATTTGATTTTCCATTTTTTGCCTGCTCTCTTTCCAACACGCATGCATCAATTTATCTGGTAAGTGCAGATGGAAAAGATCTGGGGAAATCGAAGAGGATGTACCTTGTAGCAGTGGGTCCGGTTAAGATGAGCTCGCAGAAGTATAATTCCACGCGTACAGCACTTAGTAATGTTGGAGAACTTCCTGCTTTGGCACAGGTATTAAATGGGAAAGTCACTTTTAAGAACAAGAGTGCTTCGGGTTTGAAGGTGGTACCTTTGTCGCTGAGTGGTAAGAAAGGAGGGAAATTAGCACTTTCTAGTTCAGGAGACAGCAGTGTTTTGGATCTGAGTAAAGGAAGAACTCAGGTGTATGAGGTAAGCCTGGGGACGAACTGATTTTTCTTTTCTATCCGTCCTCTCCTCCTCCTTGGGGGACGGATTTTCTTTCTTCTTCTTAGAGATGGACTCTTTCTCTTTGGGGACGAGGTCTCATTTCCCGTGAAATGAAGTTTCTTTTTTCCACTTCTTCCCTGTAGCAACTAAAATTAAGTACGAAGAGAAAAAAACGATCAGAAGAGAATTGTCCGTTCCATCCAAAGAAAATGAAAATAACTGTCCGTCCTCCTACCCTCCCTGATATACTTCCATGTAAGCCTTGGCGATATTCTCATCCTTAAATTTCAGGGCATGCTTCAATCCAGCTTCAATCATTCTGTTTCTTTGTTCACTGTCATTTAGAATCGATCTCAGAGCCTCAGCAAGTGCTTCTGTATTTTTCGGATCGACATAGACAGATCCTTCCCCACCTGCTTCTGCAAAGCACCCGCCTTTGGATGTAATGACCGGCGTCTCCGAAACCAGAGCTTCCAGAATTGGTATACCAAACCCCTCATAAAACGAGGGATAAACAAATACTTTGGCCTGTTGATAAAAGCAGGGGAGGTCATTCATAGTAACATTGTGAAGAAAGTAGACATCCCGGATTTTATTCTCTTCGATATAACTTTTAACCTGCTCCAGATAAGCAGTAGCTCTTCCGATTACAACCAGAGGCAAATCGATTTTATTTTCGTAAATGGCTTTCACAATTGCCAGTACGTTTTTCCGCTCTTCAATGGTACCCACAGATAATATGAATTCTTCAGGAATTCCGTATTTTCTGATTACTTCAACTCGCTTTACAGAATCGATTCGATTCCAGAATACTTTGTCACACCCTGGATAGATGATTCTTATTTTGGATGGATCAACTGAGAGCAGACTTAACAGATCATCAGCAGTCTTTTTACTGATAGTTATGACTTTTCGTGCAACTTTGACAGCATAATTAACCTTTTTGGTGTAAACCATCCGGTCGATGGGTTTGTACAATTCAGGGCAGGTCAGAAAAATCAGATCGGCTATGGTTACCACTGATAATATTGAGGTCTTTTCGATACCGGCAGGAAGTTCATTGGTTAATCCATGATATGCTTCGATCTTTTCATTTCTAAGCTGTTCTGCCAATCCGAAAGTGCGCCACACAGAAGGCAGGTTTTTATAAAAAAAGCCAGAAGGACCTGAGATGAAACAATTGGGAAAATCACAAAAACTATTTTTACCTACTGGTCTGGGAGAGTACAAATAATAGCTATTCTGCGGAAAATATTCTGCTAATCCCTTAATTACTGAACGGCTGTAATTTCCAAGACCTGTCTTATTAAAAAATGCCCTTTTGGCATCAAAGCCAATTCGCATGAGTTTACCTTAACTCCCAGCTATAGTAAGTTTTCCCACTACGATCTAATTCAAAATCTTTTTCCACGATTTCTCTTTTTTCTGAGATCACTACCAGATCCTTTCTTTTATCAAAAGGTTGCCGGTTAAAGATGAATCGGCAGATGTACTTTCCTGTCTTGGAGAAAACTATCATCTCGGCCCAGTTGTCAAGATCAACCCTGATAAATACTTCATCAGTTTTTGTGACCTCCACTACGCGGGCACACATGATCACATCACCAAAACCATAATACATTCTGGATATTTCTCCTTTTCCATCCTGATTAAGAACGATTGTATATGGGCACCAAGACGTATTCTGTTTTTCAATCGAGTCCTGCATAGCCTCAATGTGATCCGGTAAAGAATTAGGTATTCTTTTCAATCTTGTATGCAGGTTTTCATCAGTAAACCGATGAACTGTAACAAAAAAACCTTGACGAGCAGTCTGCTCGTTATCAAGGAAATTTACATCTTCTCCATTTAGTAAAATTACCTCCGGGCGAACACCTCGGTTAGCTAATGCTCCACATTCCAGTTTGATGGGAGAGAGTGCGATATTTCCTTCATGCTTAAACTTCTCTTCCAGATTAATTTTAGTTAAAACCGGAACATAATGCCTGTGAATTCTCTTATATACCTCTATCATTTTGGATTCGAAATTCATGACTCCATAATACAAAAAACCGCCTCTGTCAACGGTTGGAACGAACACATGTTTTCCAGCCCTTCTCACAGTATAATTGGTGTTTTGTTCCTTGTTATATGTAAGAACGGCATCGGTTATCTCCTGTTTGAGCAACCGATTACTGGAAAGTATGTTTCCGGCTTGATCGCATAAAACCAGCGATTGATAGTATTCATTCTCTGTATTGCCACGTGACGAATACAAACCATAGTAAAACCAACGCCCATCGGTTTGAAACACTCCCAGTGGTTCAATCAGGTGACGTTTTACATCGCACGGTTGATCACTTTTAAGTCCTGGAAAAAAGGAGAGGTATTTGCCATTCTGCTCCACGATTATCGGGGATGAAAAAGAATACATGATATCTGTAGTCCACCACTTTATACCACCTTCAAGCGAAGTATATCCCAATAAGTGTGGTAAAAGAAAAGATTTTGTGCTCATTTCATCGGTAATGCTATGGCTGGCGATGTTAAAAAGTACGCTTCGATTAATTTCTGAATAGATTTTATAACTTTCATCAGAAATCTTTTTCAGGTCTTTTTTGAATAGTTTTTTCTGGAAAACTTCTACCGGTCCGTCTTTTACTTCACGGTAATAAAGTATAGTGGTGCTGTCCAAAGGATAAGCAAGTCTATAAGGTTGAGAAGATCCTTTATTCATTTTAAATAAGGTATGAGAATCAATCAGTTTACCATCCTGCCGGTATAAAACATAGCCTTTCTGAGAAAAAAACAGTAATGATCCATTTTCCATTAGCACTGGGCCTGCAAGACTGGTTTTAACCCTGTCGTTCCATACACAACCATAGATGCTGGTGGTATCGTTATTTAAAGCTATAGTAAAAAGCAATGAATCATCGTTGCTCTGGGCTTGAGAGAATGAAATCAATAACTTGCTGAATATCATTGATCTCACTACGAATCTTCGGATTCTCTTAAATTCCTTCATACTATATCCTTATCTTAGACTCTAATTTTCATTTCGTGATTCAAAGTATTAAAAAAGTTTATTATTTTATACGTACTCAATTTATGATCAGCTGATTACCAGTCACAGATTAGCTTATCAGAAAACATAGACTGTGAAATTCTTGATTGCAAGCAGTTTTTATCTGCATGCATCTATTCAAAATTAAATTTCAGCTTCTTCTTTTTAATTCTTTCAATCACCCTTATTTATCTTTTCATTTTTTCTTACTTGTTAATTATTTCAACAGATCACTCTAAAAAAGCAGGAGATGTTGATGAGCAGAAAAAAAATTGCATTCTTTGGTGCTGGAAATGTTGGTGGAACAGCAGCTTTTCTATGTGCAATTAAGGAACTAGGCGATATAATACTTTTAGACACTGCAGATCGTCGCGGAATTGCCATAGGAAAAGCATTAGACATCAAGCAGTCTCTTTCGGTTTTTTATGCAGATGTATCGGTTATTGGTTCTTCGGATCCTGAAGAGATCTCAGATGCAGATGTATGTGTAATACTGGCAGGATCTCCCCGCAAGCCGGGTATGAGCCGAAATGATCTTTTTATCACTAATCATCAGGTAATTGAATCTATCTCAGGTGCTATCAGAACTTTTGCACCAGACAGTATTGTAATTATGGTTACCAATCCACTGGATGCCATGACCTATGCCATGCTCAAATTATGCAGGTTTCCAAAGAATCGTGTTATAGGTATGGCTGGCATTCTGGACAGCATTCGTTTTCAAAGCACACTTGCAGAGTTAATCAACTGTAGTACTAAAGACATAAGGACCTTAGTGATGGGAAGTCATGGTGATGAGATGGTACCAGTCTATGATTTTTCCTCTGTTAATGGCGTACCTATCACTAATCTCCTTGATGACGTTTCTATTTCAGAATCGGCGCAAAAAACCAGAGACTATGGTGGTGAAATTGTAAAATTGATGGGTACCAGTGCATTTTTTGCTGCAGCATCAAGTGTAGTTGTTGTAATAGAAAGCATTGTTAGAGATCAAAAGAGGATTCTCCCATGTTCTGTGTTACTCGAAGGAGAATATGGAATCTGGGATACCTGTATTGGTGTGCCTGTAATGATTGGCAAGGATGGTGTAGAAAAGATCGTAGAAGTTCCTCTCCCCAGAAGTGATCTTTTCAAACTTCAAAAGAGCGCAGAGATTGTCAAAAAAATTACAACTACAAATAATTATTATTGACTAATAAAAAAAGGGGACCGTTTAATCTTTTAGAAAAAACGATCCCTTTAATTTTGTAGTTCAGTATTCTATTGAAAGTCAGGATGAGAGAGAGAGGAGAGGAAAAGATTCTCAGGTCAATCATATCTG
>JAAYPC010000141.1 GCA_012519985.1 Fibrobacter sp. | reverse complement strand
GACAATATCTTTATTACATTTGATGGCAGAATCCTCATGATCGATAGTGGCTTTGCTGATCTTGTCCGATTCAGATATGATGGAGTTTCGATTATCCCCAATACTTTCAGCATTTTCAGCCATGAGGACATTAAAAAGGGAAAACGCTGGAAAAAACGTTACGAAATCTACTCCTTAGGCCTTCTTCTTCTTTGCATGCTTATTGGATATAACCATTTTATGGGTTTTTACAATCAAGATGATACTCATAAGCTGGAGTCACCCAGTCGTTTCTTTCCATCTATCCCTTCAGATCTTAACAGAATTATTGTCCGCTGTATCGGAAATAAAACGTTTGGACGAAATGCCAGATATGGTGATGTTCAGGAGTTTATAAGTGATCTTAATGACATCACCGCACCCTCTAATATCTATTACGATAACGATGTAACAGCAATCACTATTTACGCACTTTTTTTCGAATCTGAACAGATTCCTCATCAGCTTCGCTGCCTTCTTTGGGAGAGAATGATCGACTATTGCAAAAGAGGTACAGATAATTCAATTAAGCTTCTGCTGAATAATACCATTGAAAACCTGGAAAGTAGCTTCTATCCCCAGGAAAGATCTTTCGAAGTCACTATTCCAGAGCGAATCAACATTGAAGAATCATCTGATAAGATTCATTCTGTCATTAATATCCGGAATGGAAATGATTTGATCGTGTCTTCCCCGTCATTTACACCAGAATCTCCCTTGCCAGAACACAAGGAGATGACTGAAGCAGAAGTTACCGGGAAAAGACTGCAACCCGGTTCTGAAAAATGTGTTAATGCTTTCTCCAGCATAATTCTTGCTAGAAATTCCAATCTTACCAGAACAGAAAATCATAATGACTGTTTGACAGTTTCTGATCATAACAATAACAAGGGATTTCTGTCTGATAAAAGCAATCAGCATTATATCTCATTTTCACCTATCAGATTAAAAAAGTTAAACGACAATACCAGAGAGCATCCTTTTTCTAACCTAATATTAAAGGAGAATCTGCACACATGAACACTACAACTGCCACTATTTCCAAATCTGAAAAGATTAAAGATGTTCTTAATCGATTTCGTTCCATCTCACCAGACATATTTGGTGCATCTGTAATTACCATGGAAGGATTCATGGTTGCCAGTGTTACGCTTTCTGAAATAGATGAAGGGTTGGTTGGAGGATTGACTGCAGCCATGCTGGGCGTTGGAGAGCGAATTGCCAGTGAGATGATGAACAGCAGAATGAGCCAGATTTATGTAAAAAGTGACAACGGCTATATCATTTGTAATAGTATCAATGAAGAGACGGTTCTGGTGAGTCTTGTAAATTCGGATGCAAAACTTGGACTCATTTTTCTTGAAATCCGGCGCATTCTTCCGGATCTGGCTAGTCTCATATAAAAAAGTGCTGATGAATCGTAATTCAACCGGTATTTTCGGACAAGCTTAGAGTGTCCGGTAAAAAACCGACTGTAAAAGATTTTATTCTGTCATGCGGAAATTCATTTATGAACAACATTGCAATTATTATCCTGGTCGTTTGTCTCCTCTTTTTCATCTCCGGATGCCTTCTGGGGATTGCTTTGGTTTCCAGTAAACTCAGTGAGCTCAAGAACCGGTTAACCAAAAGCAGTTTAATGGCAGATCAGTTCAAAGAAGAATGTAATTGGCTTAAAAAGACAAATGATGAAGTACTTGCAGATTACAGGAGTCTCTATACTTACTATAACGATCTGCGAAGGCAATGCTTTGCACAGCAAAACACCATTATTGCACTTAAGACAGAAGCAAGGCAGTTGAAAAAGAGGGCTATCCCCGCTGATGAAGGATCGGAAATTTTATCCCTGAAGGAAACAATTGCCTCACTGGAAAAGGAAGTTGCAAACTATCAGAAATATGAAGCTTACTATCAGAAATACCTTAACCAGATTTCGGTTGAGAACGATTTGCGGTTCCAGATTCAGCAGCTAAAGGATCAGCTTTCGGTTTCTATGAATATGTTTTCTTCATCGATCGATAAGGATATCAAACATTATCCGCTGGTTGCTTCAATTTGTGAAACTACAGAGAACATTTCCCAAATGTTTGATTCGATAGTTCAATTATTCTGCAATCAGATCTTTGAGAGTGGATGTGTCATCTCCGATACAATGGGTTTTGTTATAGCATCCAATTGTGAAAATTCCGAAGAGATAGCCGGGATTTCTGTATTATTTGAGCAATGTGAAGAGTTAATTAAACGCAACAGTTCATTTAACAACCTGTCCAGACTGTGTTTTATCAACCAGGATAAAATGCATTTAACCGTTTTCCCTCTGATTCTGGATAATAATCTGCGGGTTTTCTGTTCCGGTTTATCCCGTAATCCTTTCCCTCACGATTTAGAATTAAATACCGTGGTATTACCATTAAAAAATGTAGAGATACAGAGGAGTGTATGAACACAGTAATTCATTCAAAAGAAAAGTGCCTCACCTGTCATCAATGCGAAATGGCGTGTGCGATCCAGCATTCGCTTTCCGGCAATCTCTATTCGGCCATCAATGAAACGGTAAATCCTCAAAGCAGAATTTTTATCGAAAGTGATCTTTCTGGTAGCGTATCGATTCCTAACAAATGTCGCCACTGTGATCCTGCGCCCTGCATCAGTTCATGTCCTTCAGGAGCATTGAAAAGAGCAGAAGGAGCAGATGTAGTGCTCTCGGACGAAAACAAGTGCATTGGCTGCCGCAATTGTCTTGTAAATTGCCCATTTGGGGTGATTATTTTCCGTAAAAGTAATAAATACAAATCTGGCCGTTATGTATCTATTAAATGTGATGAATGCATTGACAGAACCTCCGCATCTTCTGTTCCGGCCTGTGTTGAAGCCTGTAAAACAGGTGCTCTGCGGTACTGTGAAATTGACAGCCATATCAGCGCCAGAAGAAAAATGTCACTTACTGTCTTAAACCATCTCTACGAACAAAACGAGACCATTTCCGATCAGTTTTCTCTTTTTAAAGATCTTTTAAACCGGTGTAATTCTATTGGTGGACAACAGAATTATTAAGCAACCAGACCTCTACAACAGGAAAATATTATGCATCATTTGAAATCATCGTGTAATGCAACCGTTGTCATGCTTGAAAAGGCAGAAAAAGATAATGTTCAAACCGTTTGGGATCGTTATCAGCAACAACTGCCACAATGCAACTATGGGCTTCTGGGGATATGCTGCCGTAATTGCAATATGGGACCATGCAGAATCGATCCCTTTGGAGAAGGACCGCAAAAAGGAATCTGTGGAGCTAATGCCGATATTATCGTCGCACGCAACCTGCTGATTAATGTCGCCACAGGTGCAGCAGCTCATTCCGATCATGGAAGGGATATTATTCAAACTTTTCAGATTGCAACTGCAGAGAATTCCGATTACAAAATAAGAGATGAAAATAAACTAAGATCCCTGGCTCAGGAATGTGGGATCCCGGCAGAAGGTTTACCGATAAAGAAAGTTGCATCTGATCTTGCCAGTATGCTCTTCCATGATTTTGGTCGTCAGACACCCGGAGGTTTTCCGTTTTTAAAGCGGCTCCCGCACCAGAGACTTGAGATCTGGGAAAAATTATCACTTACCCCCCGTGGAATTGATCGGGAGATAGTAGAATCGATACATCGCACTCATATCGGAGTCGACAATGATCCTGCTTCGCTACTTCTTCAGGGAATACGTACCGCTCTTGCTGATGGGTGGGCCGGATCAATGATCGCAACCGAAATCTCTGATATCCTCTTTGGTACCCCCATGCCAAAAAAAGCTATGGCAAATCTTGGCGTTTTAAAGGAAGAAATGGTTAATATAATTGTGCATGGACACGAACCAGTTTTATCAGAAATGATCGTGGAGGCTGCAAACGATAAAAAACTGATCAAACTCGCCTTATCCAAAGGAGCAAAAGGGATAAATGTTTGTGGAATGTGCTGCACAGGAAACGAGATTCTGATGCGGCATGGTGTTTCTATTGCCGGAAACTTTCTGCAGCAGGAACTTGCAATTATAACCGGTGTAGTAGAAGCAATGGTTGTTGATGTCCAGTGTATATTCCCATCGCTGGGAAATCTGGCTAAATGTTACCACACTAAATTTATATCTACTTCTGCAAAAGCGCACTTTCCACAGGCAATCCATATTGAACTGGATGAAGAGCACGCTTATCAGACAGCCTGCTACATAGTAGAATCTGCAGTAAACAATTTCACCAACCGTAAAAAATCAGCAGTATTTATTCCTCCCGAAGCCATGGAAGCCAATGTGGGTTTTTCGGTTGAAGCAATCGCTTCTGCACTTGGAGGCTCTTTTGATCCGCTCATAGAAGTGATTAAAGCCGGTCAAATCAGGGGTATTGCAGCGGTTGTCGGATGTAATAATCCTAAAGTTAAGCATGACTATTCTCATATTCAGTTGATTAAAAAACTGATTAAAAACGATGTACTGGTAGTAACTACCGGTTGTAATGCCATTGCATGTGCTAAAGCAGGTCTGCTCAGTGTCGGTGCTGCAGATATAGCGGGCCAGGGTCTTAAGACAGTCTGTAATCAGACCGGGATTCCGCCTGTTTTACACATGGGAAGCTGTGTTGATATCAGTAGAATTCTCAGTGTAGCTGCAGCGATGGCGCGGGCATTGGACTGCGATATTTCTGATCTGCCACTTGCCGCTGCAGCTCCGGAATGGATGAGTCAGAAAGCGGTCAGTATTGCTGCATACGTGTTAGGATCAGGCATCTTTACTGTACTTGGCACTATACCTCCGGTTCTGGGTTCAAAAGAAGTCACCACTCTATTGTGCAATAAAATAGAAGAGCTTCTTGGAGCAAAACTCGCGGTTGAAGTGGACCCGGACATATCTGCTTCTTTGATGATAAGCCATATCGAAAATAAAAGGATTGCTCTTTTGGGAGAAACGGTTGCAAAGGAGGACTCAGAGTGCATGTCATTATCATAGGGGCAGGCCCTGCAGGAATATCTGCTGCAGGAATGATTACTGATCTTGACAGAAAGGTTGAATGTACCGTACTTACTGCAGAGAATCAGCCTCCATACAGTCCGCCTGTGATGTATGATCATTTCATCAATGGTTTTGACATCTTCTGGAAGGGTAAAACATTTAATAATTTTGCTTTCTGTCCAGATTCTGCAGCAATAAGCGTAGATTTTGAACACAAACAGGTTACAACTGCCCAAAATCGCAAATTACATTATGACAAATTGATTATTGCCTCCGGCTCATCGGTTCATTCTCTTATCAGAGGGGTGAACATGAGCAATGTATACAATTTCAAATCCCTTACTGTTGCATCAGAGCTTGTTGAACAGGCGAAAAAAACTAAATCACCCAAAGCTGTAGTCATCGGTGCAGGACTGATTGGAATCGAAATTTCAATGCTTCTCACTTCTTTACAAGCACAGGTTATCTTGCTGGAAAGGCAGAATCAGCTTTTACCTTCATTGGCAGATCCGATGGTTTCTGACAGGTTAAAAAAGATTCTCAAACTCCACGGGATCAGGGTGATTCCAAATTCTGAGATAACAGAGTTTAGGGGAAACGAAAAAGCAACCGAGGTGGTAACTGAAAGTGGAGAAGCCATCCAAGGTAATTTTTTCGTTATTGCTACTGGAAACCGCCCGCAGACCGGATTCCTGAAAGGCACTGACATACGGATTAATCGGGGCATCTGTGTTGACCGATACCTCAGAAGTTCGGTTGATTCTGTTTTTGCCATTGGCGATTGTGCAGAAATTTCAGATAACCACAATTGCCATGGTGTTATGAACAATACCTTTTTTAATGCTGTTGAACAGGCAAGGATATGTGCTCACAACGTACTGGGAGATCGCATTGAATATGAGTCGGCCAGCAAGGTTTACTCTGTTAAGCATATGAAAGTACCTCTTTTCATCGCCGGATCGATGTCTGGACAAAAAATTATCTATCACCAGAAAGACGAATTGAGAATCGTTTTTACTGAGAACAACAGGATCGTTGGATTTCAGCTTTTTAACAGTGAAAAGGCAGCCGGAGTGCTTGCAGCGCTAATGAGATCAAAGCGCGATATATCTCATTTACTGCCATATCTGGCATCTCCTCATTTAAATCACTCATATATGTATTAAAGGAGTCGCTAATGGAAACTATTACACCCCGTGGGTTGGACCTGATAGGTAATCCTGTGGAAGGAAGAAAAGAACTTGGCGAAATGGTTCCTGTTCAATTGTTTCGAGCCTTACGCCTGGTAGGTGTTATGGAAGGAATGAAAGAGATAGCCGGAAGAGGAGCAAATGCCATTATTTACAGAGGTGGAAGAAATCTGGGTCTCAATATTGGTAAAACAATTTCTGACCAGCTCACAGTACCTCACGATCTAAACAGCTATCTTTCTGGTGTGGTAAACACATGTCAACACCTGGGAATAGGCCTGCTGTCAATTGCTGGTGGGAGTTTTGACAGCGGTAAAGTGTATCTGCAGGTAGATGAATGTGTCAGTTGTGCAGGGATGCCTGATGTAGGTGAAGTGGTATGTCACTTTGAAGGAGGCATGATAGGTGGTATAATTGAGAATTTTATCCATAAACAGGTACGCTGCAAAGAGATAAAATGCTGGGGCAAGGGGGATGGAGTCTGTTTGTTCGAGGTGCTGATATAATCATTTTTAACAATTCAACTATGTAAAAACTTTTATGAGGAATTTTTCCATGGGTAAAAAAATTGCAATTACAGGAAAGGGTGGGGCAGGTAAAACTATGATTGCCTCCTGCCTTGCCGGTATTTACTCTGACAGAGGAGATAAAGTATATGCAATCGATGCAGACCCTAATCCTACCCTGGGTCAAGCATTGGGTTTTCCGGAAGAGCTGTTGAAAAATATTCAACCCCTGCTTTCTTTAAGAGATCTAATAAGGGAAAGAACCGGTGCAGCGGCAGATTCGCTTGGAAGTTACTTTTTATTAAATCCTTATGTCAGTGATATTCCGAAGAAATATTCTGCGACTTACCATTCAATAAGTCTGTTAATTATGGGTGCCACCAGAGGGGCAAATACTGGTTGTGCCTGTGCCGAAAATTCACTTATTAAAGCATTATTGAGGCATCTGGTATTGGAAGCAGCCGAAACGGTAATTGTAGACATGGTTGCAGGAACTGAACACATCGGAAGAGGCACAGCGGTATCGGTTGATGCCTTTATCACAGTGGTCGAGCCATCTATGCGCAGCATACAGGCTGGCAGGTCCATTCTTCAATTATCGAAATCAATTCCCGGGCTGAAGAATTGGATTGTGGGCAATAAGATAAGAAGTATCGACGATGAACATTTGATCACAAATTCATTTCCACAGGAGAGAATCGCAGGTTTTCTACCCTGGAGAGATGAAATTATTTCTGCAGAAAACAGTGGCGAAGGGGTTTACCATGGTGTCCCTGAAATTGTGCAGAAAATGCAGAATATGCTAAATGCCATTGAAAATGATGAAAGATGTTAGCTTTTCTCATGAAGATTCTCATTTTTAGAAATATAGTTCTTCAAACCGTCTTTTCCTTTCAAATTAATGCATAAATACCGGTTTAAAACCGGTATGGTAATTGCATATCTCTTGTGCTTCTTGCTCTAAAATAAACTGACAGATTAACTCATTCACTCAAGGATGGCTCTCAACAGAGGCCCAGAACAAGGAGGATACGAGGCATGTATATTATTGAAGTAGCTTCAGAATGCGCTCCGGTTTCTAAAGTTGGTGGATTGGCAGATGTAGTTGGTGGTCTGTCTGCAGAACTTTCCCTGCGAGGCAATGCAGTTGAGATTATTCTTCCCTTCTATGATTGCATGCGTTACGATCAGATCTTCAATCTTACAGTATCCTACAACTATTTACCTGTTCCCTGGTTTGATGGAGCAATTCCATGTGTGGTATGGTTTGGTCTGGTGCATGGCAGAAGGTGTTTTTTTATTGATCCACAAAGCAAAGATAATTTTTTCAGGAGAAACACTTTTTATGGTTGTGATGATGACATTATGCGCTTTGCTTTTTTCAGTAAAGCAGCTCTGGAATTTATGCTTCAAACCAACAGACGCCCCGATGTGATCCATTGTCATGATTGGCAGACCGGTCTTTTACCTGTGCTGCTTTTTGAGATTTATAAGTTTCATGGAATGGAAAATCAGAGAGTCTGTTATACCATACATAATTTCAAACATCAGGGAAAATGCGGAAATGAAATTTTGGCTGCAACCGGTCTCAACCGTCCGGAGTACTATTTCGACTATCAACAGCTTCGTGATAATCACGATCCGTTTGCACTTAACTGCCTGAAAGGGGGGATTGTCTATTCCAATTTTGTAAATACTGTATCAATGCATCATGCCTGGGAGAGCCGCTTTACCGATTATGGTTTCGGGCTTGTGCATACGCTTAATATGCATCAGCATAAAATCGGAGGGATACTTAACGGTATTGATTATAATACCTGGAACCCGGAAATCGACCGGTTTATTCCTTTTCAGTACACGACCGCTACTCTTGAAAACAAATACAAGAATAAAGAAGCGCTGCGCAAGCGGTTCTGGCTTTACCATGATGCCAGACCGATTATTTCTTATGTAGGACGTCTGGACAATCAAAAAGGAATTGATCTTATTTGTCATACTGCACACTATGCAGTCAATAATGGAGCTCAATTTGTGCTTCTTGGTACATGTTCAGACCACTCAATATATGAGAAATTTCTTTCTCTGAAAAATCAGCTTAATGACAATATTCATTGTCATATAGAGTTGGGATTTGACGAGGATCTCTCTCATCTTATATACGCTGGTTCTGATATGGTAATTGTACCCAGCGCATTTGAACCCTGTGGCCTTTCACAGATGATTGCCATGAAGTATGGCACTATTCCGGTTGTCCGTTCCACTGGTGGTTTAGTCAACAGCGTCTTCGATCGTGATTATTCAGATGTTCCCTGGTATGAACGTAATGGTTATACTTTTACTCACATGGATAATTGCGGCATTGAATCTGCATTAAAAAGAGCAGTAGGACTTTACTATGATTATCCTGGCCATTTCCGTTCTCTAATGGAAATCGCGATGAGTTATGATTTCTCCTGGAACATACCTGGAAAACATTATGAGAATGTATTCGATTTTATCAAACACAAATAACACTTTACAAGGAGGATGGATGAGACCTGAAATGATGCCGGAGACCATTGATGGCCTTCCAAACATCTGCGGTTCGGTCGAGATAGATGAGACTATGAAAGCTGCTGCAAAGAAGAATCATTATCTCAGGGAGAGTACTGTTCGGTTTGACAGGATCAGAAGTGCCACAGCAATTGCGCTTCACATGCATCAGCCACTGATTCCGGCTGGGGGTAATGATCTGCGCACAGCTTCATTGATAAGTAATCTTCAATATATGATGGAAAATCAGGGGATTGGTGATAATCACAATGCACCGGTTTTCCACTGGTGCTATAAGCGCATGGGTGAGTTTATTCCCACCCTTATTGGCGAGGGCAAAGAACCCAGAGTGATGCTGGAATATTCAGGCACACTGCTCTATGGGCTGCGCAAAATGGGATTACACGATGTATTTGACAATCTCAAGAGAATCACTCTTGCCCCTGAATACCGCAGGGCAGTGGAATGGCTTGGATGTCCCTGGGGGCATGCAGTCGCACCTTCTACTCCGGTTCAGGATTACAAATATCATGTGCAAGCCTGGCAGCATCATTTCGCGGCAATTTTTGGATTTGAAGCACTGGAGAGGGTCCGGGGGTTCTCACCATCAGAGATGGCTTTACCAAATCATCCGGACACCGCCTATGCATTTGTGAAAACTCTGGTAGATTGCGGTTTTAAATGGGTTTTAGTTCAGGAACACACTGTTGAGCTGGCTTCCAATGGTGCTCCCCTGGAAAGCAAGCATCTTCCCCACAAGTTAGTCTGCACCAACTCTTCGGGAGAAAAGGCCAGCATCATTGCCATAATCAAGACACAGGGAAGCGACACAAAGCTTGTGGCCCAGATGCAACCGTATTATGAAGCAAATAGTCTGTCCAGATGGCAATTGAATGGAAAGCAGGTACCTCCCCTGGTTACTCAGATTGCCGATGGTGAAAATGGTGGAGTCATGATGAATGAATTTCCACCGAAATTCATGGAGACCGTGCGGGAATCCAGTGGCTCTGATTCGCCATTGATTAACGTCTCAGAGTATCTTGAGCACCTTTTCGAAATGGGTATAACCGAGTCCGATTTCCCTGTTATTCAACCTGTATTTCAGAAAAAAATCTGGGAGCGTTTTACCCCTGGAGCGGATCCACAGAAACTGGAGATTGTCATTGAAGAGCTTAAAAAACAGGATAATCGGTTTCACATGGATGGAGGAAGCTGGACCAATGATATCTCCTGGGTAAAAGGATATGAGAATGTACTGGACCCTATGCAAAAGCTGAGTGCTCTTTTCGATGAAAAAGTGGCAAAAAAAGGTTTTTCTTCAAGCGAGCATCGATACCGCAATGCTCTTTTTCATCTGTTGACTTCCCAAACCAGTTGCTACAGGTACTGGGGGCAGGGGCTGTGGACTGATTACGCACGTGAGATCTGTAGAAGAGGTGTGGAAATAATTGAAAATGATTTTTCCTGAACTTTTGCGACCTTTCGCCACCTGCAACCGATTCCTCTGCCAAGTTCCGGCAGAGGATTTCTTTTTTAAGTGTTCTCTTAATCATTAAATGGTTTTATTGATTTATTGAGCATAACTTTTTTTCTGAGTCAGAGAATAACAGGCAAATGACACGTTGGATAAAATATTATCTTTCGAGTGAGGTTTTAGTATATTTTACTTAAATTGGACGATTGTTTTGCAGTACCTCGCTTCGATTCCTTTATTTATCGACCCAGAAGTTTTTTGTCAATATCACCTGGCAGATATTGTCTTCAAAACTTCTGGATTGCTAGCCTAAAGGGCTCTATGCGATCCAAACCAAAAAAAATCGTCCGATTTAGTTAATTTTCCTGATACTTTTACATTTAAATTTAATTTCCTGCAGATAAATGGCACTTTCGATAACAAACGAAACAGAAATACCACTGGTTGTTGATCTTGATGGCACTGTTATAAAAAGTGATCTCCTTTATGAAAGTGCTCTGCTTTTTCTCAAAAGAAACCCCCTTAATATTTTTCTGATTATCAGGTGGCTTCTGTGTGGTATATCCGTATTGAAAATTAAACTGGCAGAACGAGTTAAAATCGATATCGAATCGCTTCCTTACAACCAATCTTTCTTGGAATTCTTAAAGAGAGAGTCTGAAAAGGGCCGGGAACTTATTCTGGCGACCGCATCTGCACAAATTTATTCACAAAAAGTAGCTGATCATCTCCGAATTTTTTCGAAAGTTTTGGCCACAGATGAAAAAAACAATTTGAGGGGAAGTAAAAAGCTGGAAAGACTTGTTTCCCTGTACGGAGAGAAAGGATTTGATTATGCAGGAGACTCCAGTACAGATATTGTCATCTTTCCACACTGCAGAAATGCACATTTAATTAATGCATCAGATAATACCATTAAAAAAGCCGGCAGATCCGCCAATCTTTCTACTGTGGATAAGAAACCAACTGTGGGTTTGGTTCACTCCTTGAAAGCGGCGCGGATATACCAGTGGACAAAGAACCTTCTCTTGTTTGTGCCTCTGGTTACCTCCCACAATATTCTTAACTTGAAGCTTTTTATCATCAACGTCCTGGGTTTTTTTGCCTTTAGTCTTTGCGCTTCAGCTACATATATAATGAACGATCTTTTTGATCTGGAATCGGACCGCAAGCACCCCCGTAAAAAAAACCGTCCTTTCGCATCCGGAGATTTATCGATTTCAAAAGGCATATTAATGAGCGGGATTTTGGGTTTATCAGGATTACTTCTTTCCTTCTTTTTGCGACTGGATTTTTTATTCTACATAGTGTTTTATATTCTGCTTACCAGCCTTTACTCTTTTTTCCTTAAAAAACATGTACTGGTGGATGTACTTACACTTGCCGGATTATACACAATAAGAATTTTTGCAGGAGCCAAACTTATTGGAGTAAATGTCTCTTTCTGGCTTTTTGCATTTTCGGTTTTCCTCTTTTTTGGACTTGCTCTGGTTAAAAGATGTACTGAATTGCAGCTTATAGTAAAATCCGGTAAAATGGACCTAAGCGGAAGAGATTATTGCTCTGAGGATTTGCAGACCTTGCGCTCTATGGGTATTACCGGCAGTTTCATTTCGGTGGTGGTTTTTGCACTTTACATTAATAGCACAGGGGGACTTTCGCTTTATGCAAGACCTGAGTTACTTTGGGCCATCTGCCCAGCTCTGTTGTTATGGATAAACCGGTTATGGATCAAAACCAGCCGTGGTCAGATGCATGATGATCCATTGATTTTCACATTGAAGGATAATGTCAGCAGATATCTTCTGTTGTTTATATTTTTAGTGGTATTAATTGCACAGATCAGATGAATCTATACTAGAAAGATACTATGAATAAAAAAGCATTGCTTTTGCAGTTTAGTTTTCTGTTGGTGATTTCTATCGCTGCAATAATTATTTACTCTCCTTCAATTAACGCCTCCTACTTTAGTGACGATTTTTTATACAAATTTCATGATACCAAGATTAACTTGAAATCAGTTTTTTCTGTTCACCACCATTATGCTTATCGCCCGGTGGAAATGTTTTTTCTTGCTGTATTACAGCATGCATCTTCTGAAAATACCTGGCCTATCCATTTTACGAATCTGTTTCTTCATCTCTTGTTTTCCGCTTCTATAATGATATGGATGAGAAAGCAAGGATTTTCCAGGTTCAGCTCAACTCTGGCATTTGCAATAATGGCACTTTCTCAAGCTAATTCTCATGCAGTGTCAAGCCTGGATACCTTTTCCCAGATCACCAGTTCTCTTTTTGGATATATGGCCATCATCCTTTTCGTCAATTTCATTAAAACCCAAACCCGCTTCAAATACCTTTTATATATTTCATCACTTCTTTTGACCATAATCGCAATATTCTGTAAAGAATCTGCAATGTTCATCATCCCTTCTGTTTTTATGATTTCGATTCTCTACCTCATTAAATATCGTTGTACCAGACCTGAAACAATCGTTAAAATAGTGGTCTCGTGCGCTCCATTTTTATTCGTAGCAGTTTCTTTTATGATCTTAAGAAAACAATTGAACTTGCCTGCGGCTGAAATTGGTCCAGACAGGTACAATATCGGATTGGGATTCAATATAGTAAAAAATATGGCCATGACTCTCACTCAAGCCATTCAATCACATTCCAGCGTTAATCTCTATTTCGATATTGTAAACAATCGCTGGATAAACGTGATAATAACCATGCTGCTCCCATGTGTTCTTGCTGCACTCTCCATCTGGGGCGTTTATTTGAGTAAACACCGTTTTTTTCTGTATTATTAATTCTTTTGCTGCCGGTTTCCATGTTCCCGACAATTTTTCTAAATCATATTGGTGAACTTTACGTTTATAGTACCATGCCACTAATCTCGATCTTAATGGGTATCGGCCTGGGTGAGCTATTTGAAAAGCACAACAAGCATTTGTGGAAAACCGCACATCTGTGTTTAATATCAGGATTTTTAATCTGGAATTGCATATCTGTGTTCAGCAAATGCGATCTGATGAATCAAAACGGATTGCAAGCCAATAAATTGCTTGATGAAATCGAGCCATATTACTCTGAGATACCTGTTAATGGTAATCTTATCCTGGTCAATTCGAATACTCAATTTACAGACGAACCGGGTTCAGGCTTTTTGAGGATGGTACCAATGAACTCAACCGAAGGGCAAATCGTGATGATTTTTCGATCCACATAATAATGGAAAAAGACCTGAATACAACAAATATCAGTAATTCGCTTGTAGTGAGATACAAAGATGGTCTTGTAACAAAGATCGGCCGGTACGATAATAACCAAAACTCTTTCTAATGCGAAATCGCATATACAACCAATGTACCATATCATCGAAAATCATGCGGATTTCATTATAGTCAGTAAATTTCATGGCGTGGATTTTCATTGCAATGGGGAATCAATCGGGCTTTTTCAGAAAATAAGAGAAAACATGGAACTCCAGCAGTTATACCCGATTCACCGGCTGGATTCCATGACATCTGGGCTTATTGTCCTTGCTAAAAACAAAGAAACTGCTCAGGAGCTTGCTGCCTCTTTCAGGGAGCACCGTGTTGAAAAGTTCTACATCGCTCTGGGTGGTACTCATCCCCGAAAAAAACAGGGTTCCATCATTGGTGACATGAAAAAAGTTAGAGACGGGAAATGGATTCTTTGCCATAGTAAAAATAACCCGGCTATAACCCAGTTCATAAGTTCAGGACTGGGAAATGGACTGCGACTCTACCTTCTTAGATTACTGACCGGAAAAACCCATCAGATCAGAGTTGCCCTCAAATCGTTGGGAGTGCCAATTCTGGGGGACCCGCTTTACTGTAAAAAAGCTTCAGGCGACCTTATAATAGACAGAGGATATCTACATTCTTACGCCATAGGTTTTATGCTTAAAGGGAAATACTACCGGTATAAGGACATCCCCGATAGCGGAGTACATTTTTGTTCAGAAGAGTTTAAGATCACCCTCAAAAAGTATGAAGATCCTTGGGAACATTTTCAGATCTCAAAATTGACTTCGCCTCAAGATGACTTGTAAATCCATCACGTAAAAAAAACGTCCCTAAAAAGGGACGTTTCCAACAAAATTCTGAATAGAAAAACTGGTGTTATCAGTAGAAGAATTTTTCTGAGAGATGCTCATTTTCTTCATAAACCAGTTTTGCAATTTTTCCTTTTGGTGCAGGGAAAGTCAGTTTGAGTTTTGCTTCATGTTCCTGGTCAAGCAGTTCGGGAGTAAGCCGTGCCGGAAGTGCTTTATATTTGTTTCCGTTTTCATCCACAAGGCTGAAATTGCTTGATTGAAGACGAAGTGGATTATAAGAATAATTGTAAATATCCACCAGGGCAAGGATATTTTTCCCACGATTCTGCATTGTGGGCATAGCCATCAGTATATCGTATTTATTTATTTTTCTGAACACTGTAGAATCCGGTATGGGATCAATTACTCTCAGATATGCAGAATAGGTACCAATGTTTTCTTTTCTGACAATAGAGAGCAGCTTTTTGGCTTCTGCATGAGTAGAATCGAAATAAAGAGCAGAAAGAGCGTAGAATTCCGCTTTAACAAAAGCTTCTGCATCCTTGTTGTTTTTGGCAATGCTGTATTCTGCATCAGCCAATTCATAATTTTCCTGTGCCACTTTCTTGATGACTTCCTGTTTTTTTGCATTGATAGGAGCTGGATCACTGGCAAAGGTAGCGGCTTTTTCGATGGTTTTTATAGCATCGTCGAATTTTTCCGCAGCAGAGCTTGAGTCAGCCAACTGGACCAGAAGCAGAGCATATTGTTGTTTGAGATTGGCAGGAACATCGGCAGATACAACATGTTTTTCTACATCATCCAACAGAAGCGGGATAGCTTCCATATGGGCTGCCCCTTCATTGATTACCATTCCGGCTCGTACCAGAGTCATCTCCACATATCTGCTCCTCAAAGTTGGAGAGATTTTATCTGGATTAGCTTTTATAGCTTTATCATACATAATATAGGCGGTTTTGAGTTGTCGTCTTTTCTGGTCTCCCTGAAGTTTCTGTGCAGCTTTAT